>JAJECW010000094.1 GCA_022821865.1 Pseudomonadales bacterium | reverse complement strand
GGCAGTTCCTCGTCGGTTTTTACGTGGCGGTCGAAGTAATTCACGTACATCTGCATCTGCCCGAGGTCCTGGTGGGACAGCTCGCCGAGTTTGAGATCAATCAGCACATAGCATTGCAGCAGGCGGTTGTAGAAAACGAGGTCCACGCGGAAATGCCTGTTATCGAACGTAAACCGTTTCTGGCGGGCCTCGAACAGGAAGCCCTTGCCCAGTTCCAGCAGAAACTGCTGCAACCGGTCGATGATTGCGGTCTCCAGATCGTTTTCGGAATAGGCGGGTCTCTCTTCCAGGCCCAGAAATTCAAGCACGACAGGGTCCTTGATCAGGTCCGACGCCTTCTCCACCACTTGCCCCTCGCTGGCAAGGCGGCGAACTTCCTCCTTGTCGCGGCTGAGCGCCAGCCGCTCGTAGAGGGAACTGGCGATCTGTCGTTCCAGTTCGCGTCTGCTCCAATTGTTTTCGGTTGCCTCAATTTCGTAGAAGCGGCGCGCCTCGGTATTGTCGATAGCGACGAGAGCGGCGTAGTGGGTCCAGCCGAGAGTGAAACGCGCCGCAAGCTCGGTCATGCTTTCAGCCGCGGCAAATGTGTCTGGCGCAAAAGATTCAACAGCCAGTGGCTGTTGAATCTTTTGCGGTTGCCCGGAATGGGCGGACAGCGTCTGTGGAATGTCCTTAAACGCTTGGTAGAATTGCCTGAATTTTCTCAAATTGGTGCGCGAACACCCCTTGATGCCAACCTCCGTCAGTCGATTCGAGAGATGGGCGATCAACTCCTTGCCATAGAGTTCCCGGTGGGACAAGCCGCCGCCCTCGAACTCCACTATGTACCAGCCGAACAGCCAGTTTCGCACCACGAGCGAGCGATCCACGGCCCGCGCCGCGGAGCGTTGCGTCTCCTCGTGGGTCCGCTGGAACAAATCGACGAGTCGATCGAAATCGAAGGCTTCGCTCATGCGGAAACTCCCATCTTCCGCAAATGCTCCTCTACTTTTGCTTCGAAGGTGTTCACGTCCCGCTGCAAATCCGGCAGCGGTCGGGCATAGCGCTCGTCGAGTTCCCGGAGCCGGGCCGCAAGCCGTCCGCCGGTGTCGCGCAAAACTTCGTTCACTGCCTTGCGCAAGCTGGCGAACCACTTGTCCTCGACGACCAGTCGCCTGATTTCGCCGTCGTCGAGCGCCGCATACTTTTCCAGCGCGCGTTCGTTCAGACTTTTGCTTGCGGTGCTTGCGAAATTCTTTCGCTCCGACTCCCCGTTCGCCATCCGAACCCAGTCGTGGAGAACGTCGAGTTCGGCGAAGTACCCTTCGTCGTCGGTAATTCCGGGCTGCCAGTCGGCGGCGCCGAAAGTTGTGCGCTTGATTCGGCGGGCTTGCTCGTACTCCGGCGAGCCTGTCGCGAGGTCACGCAGGAGCGCCGTTCGGATTTCCATTACCCGGCCTTGCACATTCGCTTTGGTGACGCCGTTTTTTCCTTCAAGTCCATTCAGTATCCCTTCGTCGCCGTCGTGTTCCTCTTCGAAAGCCTTTTTTCGTTCCGTCGCTTGCGCGAATTCAAGTTCGAGACGCTCCAAATCCAGTTTTCGATCCGCGAAAAAACGGGAAATCAGCAGTTCGGCGGGGATCAATTCACCGATGTATTTCAGGGTTTTCCTTCCCTTCTTGACGGTGATTTCCGCCTGCTCCCTGTCGCCGGCTTCCCTGAGGGAGCGACCCGCGCCCCATCCATCCTGGGTAATCAGATACACGTCGTCCCGCATGGTCTCGGCCCAGTAGTCCATGAGCCGCTGATACACATCGTATTCGTCCACGAGGGGCAGACCCCTGAAGCTGTCGAGGAGGGTTTCCGAAAGCAGGTCGATCAAGTCTTTCGGCAGATCGCCCGGGCCGAGACTCTTCAGCAAGTCTTCGTGTTCCCCGCGCCATTCTGCCAATAGGGATTCAACCCTTGCGGAGAATTTTTCAAAATCGGGATGCTGGCCCACCGTGTCGCGCAGTTTCCCGGAAGGCGTTTGCAAGCTTGAGTAGCCTTTGCGTTCGCTATCCCGGACAAGGGCATGGCGCAGGTCCGGAAACACGGACCAATAGTCTTCGAGAGCTTCGATATCGCGATCGGGGATGCCGCCGCGCAGGTGGGCTTCGAGGTCGTGCAGGTCTTCGGGTTCGCTCGAATCGATATAGCGCGGGATGTTCAGGTTGAAGTCGTTGGCGCCGTTGGCGATTTCATCGAGCGGGACCCTGCGCGAATAGCGAGGAATCCCGGTTTCGCTGGTGAACACATCGACGATTCGGTGAATATCCTGCTCGCGCAGCCGGTTCTTGTTGCCGTCCTTGATGAAGCCCCGGCTCGCGTCGATCATGAAGACGGCGTCCCGAATTGCGGCGTTTTCCTTGTCGATGACGACGATGCACGCCGGAATGCCGGTGCCGTAGAAGAGGTTCGCGGGAAGGCCGACGATGCCCTTGATCAGGCCGCGCCGGATGAGATTGCGGCGGATATCGGCTTCGCGGTTGCCGCGGAACAAGACACCGTGCGGCAGGATGATGGCGCCTTTGCCCCCGCTCTTGAGCGATGTGATCAGGTGCAGCAGAAAGGCATAGTCGCCATTCTTGGCGGGCGGGATTCCGTACTCGAAGCGCTTGAATTCGTCGTGCTCCGGGTCGAGCCCGTTCGACCAGGACTTGAAGGAAAAAGGCGGATTGGCAACCGCGAAATCGTAAGTCTTGAGACTCCCGTCCGCATTCTTGAACCAGGGACTGGCAAGCGTATTGTTCCGCTGGACCTCGGCGGTCTCCTGTCCATGCAGGATCAGGTTCATTCGCGCCAGCGACCAGGTGGCGTTGTCCATTTCCTGACCGTAGACCGAGATTCCGTTCGGCGCTTCGTCGACCGCCTTGAGCAGCAAGGAGCCCGAGCCGCAAGTGGGGTCGTAAATCGTTTGATCCTGCCGGGTATGCGGCCCGACTCCGACCACCTTCGCCATGATTCGGGACACTTCGGCGGGGGTGTAGAACTGCCCCTTGCTTTTGCCCGATTCGGTGGCGAAGTTCATCATCAGGTATTCATAGGCATCGCCGAGCAGGTCGTCGCCGCCGGCGCGGTTGGCGCTGAAATCGAGCGCTTCGAAGATGCTTACGAGTTTGGACAACCGCTCCTGCATATCCTTGCCCGAACCGAGCTTGCTTTCGTCGTTGAAGTCGGCCTGATCGATCACGCCCTTGAGATCGTTGGCTTCGGCGAGCCTGCCGATGATCTTGTTGATCCGGTCGCCGATTTCCTTGTGGCCTTTCAGTTCGACCATATCGTCGAAACCGCCTCCGGCCGGAACTTCAATCAGCGCGTCGCGGTCGCTTTTATCCTTGTCCGTGACGTACTTCATGAACAGCAGCGTCAGCACATAATCCTTGTACTGTGAGGCATCCATGCCGCCGCGCAGTTCGTCGCAACTTTTCCAGAGGGAGGAGTAGAGTTGGGATTTCCTGAGCGCCATGATCCGCTTCAATCCGCAACGGAATCAGCCCGGCCCGGGGATTGCCCGGGCCGGGGGTCTGTCAGACATTGCCAGCGAGTGAGCGGTCCAGGGTGAACTCGCGGTCGCCTATGGGCAGTTCGCGGATGCGTTGGCCGGTGAGGATGTAGATGGCGTTGGCGACCGCGGCGGCGACGGGCGGGGTTGCCGGTTCGCCGAGGCCACCCGGAGGGTTGCCGGATTCCACCAGATGCACGACGATTTCCGGGGTGGTGGCCATGCGCAGCATTTCGTAATCCGGGAAATTGCCTTGCACCACCTGGCCGTTTTCGATGGTGATGGCGCCGTGGAGCGCCGCGGTGAGGCCGAAAATGATGCCGCTTTCGATCTGGGCTTCGGCGCCGTCCGGATTGACCGCCCAGCCGCAGTCCATGGCGCAGGTGACCTTGTGGACGATGGCGCGGCCGTCGTCGCCGATGGAGACTTCGGCGACCTGGGCGGCGATGCTGCCGAAGCTTTCCTGCACCGCAAGGCCGAGGGCGTGGCCTTCGGGCAGTCCGCTGCCGTAGCCCGCGGCTTCGGCGGCGACCTGCAATACGTTGCGGTGGCGCGGGTGCTCCTGCAGCAGGTCCATGCGCAACTGGTAGGGATTGACTCCCGCCCGGTGGGCGATTTCATCGATGAAGGACTCGATGAAGAAGGTCTGCTGGGAATGGTCCACGCTGCGCCAGGAGGCGATGGGCACGTGGGTTTCCACGTCCACCACCCGGATCGACTGGTTCGGAATCGCATAGGGAATATGCGCCGCGCCGGGGACCTGGATGGGGCCGGTGAAGCGGTTGCGCCAGGCGGTCACCCGGCCTTCGCCGTCGAAGGCGGCGCGGAAGTTGCTGTGCACCGCGGGCCGGTAGTAGTCCTGGCGCATGTCCTCCTCCCGGGTGAGGATGGTTTTCACGGGAACGTCGAACTCCCTGGCGATCAGCGCGGCGTGGTCGATCACGTTCCAGGTGAAGGGCAGGCGCCGCCCGAAACCGCCGCCGAGATAGCTGTGGTGGTAGGTGACGTCGTCTTCCCGCAGTCCCGCCGTCGATGCGGCCCGGGCCTTGATGGCCAGGGCGTCCTGGGTGCTGGTCCACAGCTCGGCCCGGTCGCCCTGGATGTGCATGGTGCTGTTCATCGGCTCCATGGCGGCGTGGGCGAGATAGGGCACGCGATAGCTCGCTTCGAGCACGTCGCCGGCTGCTTCGAGGGCGGCGTCGGCGTCGCCGGATTCGAAATCCTCCGAGCCGTTGTCGCCGGCCAGCGCCGCGTCGAATCGCTCCGCCAGCATGGCGCTGGAAACCTTGTCGTTTTCGGTGGATTCGAATGTCGCCTCAACGAGTTCCAGCGCCTGTTTGGCGCGCCAGTAGTTGTCGGCCACCACGGCATAGCCGTCTTCGAGTTCGACGACTCGCCGCACGCCACGCTGGGCCAATGCCTGGCCGGCGTCCACCGAGACCAGCTTCGCGCCGAACACCGGGGCGAGGCGCAGGGCGGCGTAGAGCATGTCTTCGCTGTGGGCGTCGATGCCGTAGGGCGCGCTGCCGTCCACCTTGGCTGGAATATCGCGCCGGGAAATGGCCTTGCCCATGAGATTGAATTGGGAAGGCTCCTTGAGCACAGGATTTTCCGGAGGCTCCATCCGCGCCGCGGCTTCCGCGAGTTCCCCGTAGGCGAGCGAGCGTCCGCTGGCGGAATGATGCACATGGCTCAGTTCGGTGCTGCACTCGGCGAGTGGAACGCCCCAGCGTTCGGCGGCGCATTGGAGCAGCATCTGCCTCGCCGCCGCACCGGCCACGCGAATGGTGTTTTCGCCGGTGTAGCGCACCGAGGAGCTGCCGCCGGTGGTCTGCAGATTGGCGATTCTCGCCACGGTGAGGGCGCTGGCGTTGACCACTCCCGTGAGAAAGGGCGGCAGCAGTTCCTCGCCAAAACCCTTGACGATGGCGTCGTTGGCGAACAGGTCGGTGGCGGGCGCCTGCTCGATGTCCACGAGTTCCCAGTCGGCGTCGAGTTCGTCGGCCGCCATCTGGCCGAGGGCGGTGTGAATGCCCTGACCCATTTCGGAATGCGGCACGTACACGGTGATGCGATTGTCGGGCTGGAGGCGAATCCAGGAAGTGACGAAGCGTTCGCCGCCCTCGGCGAGGGTGTCGTTGGCGACCCGGTGCCGGCTCGGACGGGTGGCGGCGTAGCCGATCAGGACGCCGCCGCCGGCGACGGCGGACACCAGCAGGAACTTGCGTCGGCTCAGTTTGGGTTTGTTCATGGCTGGCTCCTAGGCGGTGGCGTCGACGGCCATGGCGGCTGCGGCGGCGTGGATCGCTTTGCGCATCCGGGGATAGGAGCCGCAGCGGCAGATGTTGGTGATGGTGGCGTCGATATCGGCATCGCTCGGCGCCGGAATGCGGGCGAGCAGCGAAGACGCCGCCATGATCATGCCCGACTGGCAATAACCGCATTGCGGCACCTGGTGGTCGATCCAGGCCTGCTGCACCGGCGTGAGTTCGTCGCCTCCGAGCGCGGTGGCGAGGCCTTCGATGGTGGTAACGTCGCGCCCTTCCACGGCGCTTACCGGAGTGATGCAACTGCGCGCGGCGTTGCCGTCGACCTGCACCGTGCAGGCGCCGCAATTGCCGATGCCGCAGCCGAACTTGGTTCCGGTCATGCCGAGCTCGTCGCGCAGCGCCCACAGCAAGGGCATTTCGGGCTCGATATCGAGTTCCCGGCTCTCGCCATTCAATCTGAAATTGGCCACGTTTCCCCCTGTGGAACAGTGAAGTGAGCCGGGATTATATGTAATCGGCCCGGGGGATTAAAGGACAAGCAAGCTCCGCTGGGCGATAATGCGGCGGAAGCAACGACAGCGGGGACAGGCGATGAACTGGCGAATTCTGGGTTCCGAGGCGGTGGGCACTTTCGCGCTGGTATTCACCGGCTGCGGCGCGGTGGTCGCCAACGACCTTTTCAACGTCGGCTTCGGCGCCCTCGGCGTCAATATCGTTTTCGGCATGGTGGTCATGGCCGTGGTCTATTCACTGGGAAACGTCTCCGGCGCCCATATCAATCCGGCGGTGAGCGTCGCTTTCTGCGCCTCGGGCCGGCTGCCGCGCAATCTGCTGCTGCCCTATATCGCCGCGCAATGCTCCGGCGCCATCGTCGCGGCCTTCCTTTTGCGGCTGCTGTTTCCCGACCATTCCGGCTATGGCATGACGGCGACCGTGATCGACGCGCCCCGCAGCTTCCTGTTCGAGATCCTGCTTACCTTCCTGCTCATGTTCGTGATCTTCAACGTGCTGAGCGGTGGTGGCGCCAAGAAAATCATGGCGGGGCTCGTGATCGGAGCAGCCGTGACCTTGTTGAGCATGTTCGGCGGCGGCGTCACCGGCGCCTCGATGAATCCCGCCCGCTCCATCGGCCCGGCGCTGGCCGCGGAAAATCTCGACCTGATCTGGCTATATCTCACCGCCCCGCCCATTGGCGCCCTGCTCGCCTGGCCGGTCGCACGCTGGCTGCAGGGCGAAAATTTTCTCACCGAAGGCGATTGACGCCTGGTTGCGTTATTCAAGGCGGGTTGCGGTTGACGCGGGAACAATTAACCGGACAATAGGCGCTGCGTCTCGCGGCCCCAGGAGTCTGCGCCGCGGGAATTCGCGAAAGCGGATTTGCAGCCGTGAATTCCCGCGGCGCAGGCTCCTGGGGTTTCCGTTTGCGCGAACTGCCCCACCAATGACCAAGCAAGCCAAGGTACCCATATGAACAGAATCACAGGCGGAAGCCTTTTCCTCGCCCTCATGATCTTCGCCGGCTGCGCCAGCGCGCCGCCTCCCGCGGTGGGCGTCTGGGGCGTGAACATGAACACGCCGCTCGGCTCGATTCCGGTTACATTGACGCTCAACGAGGACGGCACCGGCATGATGGCGGCGGACCCCCTCGGCGAGGCGCCGGTCAACGACGTGATGTACGACGGCCCCGCGGTGACCTTCAATACCGAGATCGACGCCCAGGGCCAGACCGTCATGCTCGAGTTCAGCGGTTCCGTGGAAGGCGACACCCTGGACGGATCCTTCGCCACCGATTTCGGCGATTTGCAGGTTACCGGCACTCGCCAGTAAGCGCCGCGCAAGACGGATCGTCGCATCGGACACCGAATCCGCCTGACGATTCTGCCGCGACGGAATGCCGGTGGGCCGGCCCCGCCGGATCAGAACCGCTCCGGGCTGGCGCGTTCCCAATCGCCCTGGAATCTCTCCGGGGCGTCGCCCGCAAGCAATTGCCCGGGCCGCAGCGAGCAGTTTGCATCGGCATAGGTCCGGCCGCCGTCGTCGCGGCGGATGAACAGATGTTCCGGGCCAAGTTCGTCCGGGCTGGCAAGACCCATGGCGCCGCAAAGCTCCAGGAACGCCCGCACCGTGGCGGCGTGGTAGCGCCGCACCCGTTGCGCTTTTTCCGCAACGTGAATTGCCCGGGCGAGCGCCGGGTCCTGGGTGGTGATTCCCGTGGGGCAGCGGTTGGTATTGCAGGCCCTGGCCTGGATGCAACCGAGGGCGAGCATCATCGAGCGGGCGGCATTGACGGCGTCGGCGCCCAGGGCGATTTTCTCGAGCATGTCGAAGCCGGTTGCGGTAACGCCCGAACTGATCACCTTGACCTGCCGCTTGAGATCCGCCCCGAGCAGAATCTGTGCCACCAGATAAGTGGCGTCGAGACAGGGCAGGCCCAGGCGATTGCTGAATTCCACCGGCGCGGCGCCGGTGCCTCCTTCGGCGCCATCCACGGTAATGAAATCCGGCAGGATGCCGGTGGCGAGCATGGCCTTGACGATGGCGCAGAATTCGCCGGGTTTGCCGATGGCGAGCTTGAAACCCACCGGCTTGCCGCCGCTCAACTCGCGCAGGGTTTGCAGGAAATGCAATACACCGGCGGGACTGTCGAACTCCGGATGCCTGACGGGTGAGAAAACCGTCTTGCCCGCTTCCACCAGACGGATTTTCGCGATTTCCTCACTGACTTTCGCCCCCGGCAGCACACCGCCATGGGAGGGTTTGGCGCCCTGGGACAGTTTCAGCTCCACCATTTTCACCTGCTCCAGGCCTGCGCGTTCGGCGAAGGCGCCCGGGTCAAAACGCCCGTTGGCCCGGCGGCAGCCAAAGTATCCCGTGCCAACCTGCCAGATCAGGTCGCCCGCGTGTTTCGTATGGTGGGGGCTGACGCCGCCCTCGCCGGTGTTGTGGGCGAAGCCGCCGAGTTCGGCGCCGAGGTTGAGCGCAAGCACGGCCCTGCCGCTGAGGGCTCCGAAACTCATGGCCGAGATATTCAGGCGCGAGGCATCATATCGTTGTTTGCACGCCTCGCCGCCAATCAGCAAGCGCCCATGGCTTGCATCGAGATGGGTCGGGCTGAGGGAATGCCGCAGGCTGCGATAGCCTTCTTCCCGCAGGTTCCGCTCGGTGCCGAAGGGGATGGTGTCGGTTTCACCCTTGGCCCGGGCGTAGACGATATTGCGCCGTTCCCGGCTGAATGGCCGCTCTTCCTGGTTATTGGAAATGAAGTACTGCTGGATCTCGGGCCGGAACGACTCCAGCAGATAGCGGATATTCGCCAGCACCGGATAGTTGCGGCGCAGGTTGCTCGGGCTGAAAAAGAAGTCCCAGGCGCCGGCGGCGGTCCATGCCGCCAGCAGCAGAAACAGGGTCAGCCGCCAGGGTGCGGCGCCGAGCGCGGCGGGCGAAATCCCGTCCATGCCCAGCAATAGCCAGACCAGGCTCAGCGGCGTCAGCAGCAGGGCGACAAGCAGATAGATGCGGGAGACGGGGGTCACGGGTCCTTCAAGCAAGCAGTTGCGGAAAAGTCAACCCGCACAGTGTACCCCGAGTGGGTTCATTCGGTCGGCCCTGTCGGACCCCGGGGAAATGGGTGTCCCATCCTGCCCCGCCATCCTGCCGTCCCATCCTGCCGCGTTGTGTTTTTTCCGATAAAATTGATTAACACGGATTTCACGCAGATTTTTTTATTGACACATCCCAATACGGGGCGTAGCCTGAAATCAGTCCCAGAACGGTCGGAAAAACCATAACCATTGACAAAGTCCAGGAGGTGGCTGTCATGCAAGTACTTTCCCGTTTGACCCTTTCGGTACCCCTTGCCCTGCTTTGCGCCGCCTTGACCGCCGGCGCCCAGGCGCAGCCCGCCAACGCGGGCCAGGCCGCCGAGCCCGCCGCCGCCGAGCCCGCCGAAGAGATTCTGGTGGTCGGCTCCCGGCGCCGGGACCGCTCAGCCGATGATTCGCCGGTGCCGGTGGACGTCATCAGCGGCGATGATTTCCTCGCCCAGGGCGACAGCGACATGGACTCGCTGCTCTCGGCGCTGGTGCCGTCCTACAATGTGGCCCAGGAGCCGATTTCGGACGCGGCGACATTCATCCGCCCGGCCACCCTGCGCTCGCTGCCGCCGGACGCCACCCTGGTGCTTGTCAATGGCAAACGCCGCCATCGCGCCGCGGTGATCGCCCTGCTTGGCGCGGGCATCTCCGGCGGTTCCCAGGGTCCCGACCTTTCGGTGATTCCGGCGATCGCGCTGGACCGGCTCGAAGTGCTGCGGGACGGCGCCTCGGCGCAATATGGCTCCGATGCCATTGCGGGCATCATGAATTTCGTGCTCAAGGAAGACGATTCGGGATTTACCCTGGATACCAAATGGGGCAGCCACTTCGAAGGCGACGGCGACGCCCTGACCATCGCCGGCAACGCCGGCTTCGGCCTCAGCGATTCAGGCTTCGGCAACATCAGCTTTGAATTCAAGGAGCAGGACCCGACCAGCCGCAGCGTGCAGCGCGGCGACGCCCAGGGCCTGATCAATGCCGGCAACACCAGCGTACGCCAGCCGGCGGCCCAGATCTGGGGCGCTCCGGAGATTTCCGATGACTTCAAGCTGTTCGGCAACTTCGGCATCGACCTCGGCAACGGCAGCGAGGCCTACCTGTTCGGCAACTGGGCCGAGCGCCAGGTGGAAGGCGGCTTCTACTATCGAAATCCCCATACCCGGGGCGGCGTCTTTCTTGGTCCGACCCTGGAGGACGGCTCGCCTTCGGTGAAAGTGGCCGATCTCACCGGCGACATGTCGGGCAACTGCCCCGCGGTTCGCATCACCGACAATGTGCCCGACGCCAACGCGCTCGCCTCGATCCGCAACAACCCCGGCTGCTATTCGCTGATCGAGAGATTCCCCGGCGGTTTCACGCCCCAGTTCGGCGGCTATGTGGATGACATCAGCCTCGCCGGCGGCGTTCGCGGCGAACTCGATTCCGGCTGGTACTACGACATCAGCGCCGTGGCCGGCCAGAGCGGCGCGGACTTCTACATCTACAACACCATCAACCCGCAATTGCTGTCGCGTCGCAACGACATTCCCACCTACTACGACGCCGGCGGCTATGTGGAAACCGACCGGGTGGCGAACTTCGACCTGTCCCGGCAATTCTTTCCCGGCAATGTGGACAGCGTCAACGTGGCCATGGGGCTGGAGTACCGGGACGAGACCTTCACCATCCGCAATGGCGAGCCCAATTCCTTCTTCATCGATCCGAATCTGGCGGCCCAGGGCTTTGGCGTCGGCTCCAATGGTTTCCCGGGCTTCCAGCCAGGCGACGCCGGCGAGAATACCGTGCGCGCCTGGGGCGCCTATATCGATGTGGAATCGAACGTGAACGAGTTCCTGCTGGTGGGCGCGGCCCTGCGTTTCGAGGACTACGCCGATTTTGGCGACACCCTGGACGGCAAGCTCGCGGCGCGCCTGCAGGTGGCCGACAATGTGGCCATCCGCGGCGCGGTGAGCACCGGCTTCCGGGTACCCACGGCGGGGCAGGCGAACCTGCGCAATGTGACCACCGAGTTCAACATGGGCCGGCTGGCGGACATCGCCACCTTGCCGCCCACCAATCCCATTGCCCGGCAGAAGGGCGCCATGCCGTTGACGCCGGAAGAGTCGGTGAATACCACCCTGGGGCTGGTGTTCTCCGCCGGCGACCTGGATGTGACCCTCGACTACTACAATATCGAGATTTCCGACCGCATCTCCTTCACCAGCCGCTTCAATCTCACCGAGGAGGATATCTCCTCGCTGCTGGCGGCCGGAGTGTCCGACGCCCAGAGCTTCACCTCGGTGCGCTTCTTCTCGAACCAGCAGACCGTGCAGGCTTCGGGCATCGATCTGGTGGCCACCCTGCCCTTTGATCTGGGACAGGGCGATTCCACGCTGACCTTTGTCGCCAACTGGTCCGATGTGGAGCTGAGCGACTACAGCACCGAGTTCACCAGCGACAATCGCCGCCTGCAGATCGAACGCGGCCGGCCCGAGATGCGCTATACCGCCACCTGGACGCATCTCCAGGGCCCCTGGCGCTTCATGGCCCGGGCGCGCTACTACGGCGAGTACTACGATGCCCCCACCAATGACGGCAGCGTGGCTTTCTATCCCGACCCGGGCATGGTGTTCGACATGGAGGCGGGCTATGAGGTCAGCGATTCGCTGTCGGTGATACTCGGCCTGCAGAACGCTTTCGACGAGTATCCGATGATGAATCCGAACGGCGAGGTGGCTGGTCTGATCTATCCGGAACAGTCGCCCTTCGGTTTCAACGGCGGTTTTTACTACCTGCGGGCCACCTGGGACGTATTTTGATCGATCGCAATCCCCGGGGCCGCGGCGGCGCGGGCCCGGGGAGCCTGCGCCGCAGGATTTCAGAACTGCATGACGAAGGTGACGCTGGTCTCGGTGTCGGTTTTTTCGCGGTCGGCGGGAACCCGGGTCTGATGCTTGAGGTCCACCGAGAAGCGCAGCAGCAGGTTTTCCAGGATTTCGGTTTCGATGCCGCTGCGGCTGCGGAAGATGCTCGTTTCCTCGCCCGCCTCGGTGCTGAATTCCTGCAGCAGGGCGGCGGAATCCGACAGGTTCCAGTTGAAGTCGGCGGCAAGCCGCAGCATGGCTTCGCCGAAATCCTCCTCCAGTGCGCGTGACTGGCGGTAACCGGCTCCCAGGTTCAGGGTAAGGTCCATGCCGTCCCGGTTGGTCAGCAGATTGCGGCCGTAGTTGAGCGAGATGTCCGACTGGCCCTCGTAACCGCTGAAGCGGTCGTCGTCGTGGGCGAGGCGGGTGAGCACGAAACTCTGCTCGTTGATGTTGTAGTTGGCCTCGGAGACATAGTACACCCGCTGGGCGGCGAGTTCGTCGTCCTTGGACGAGCGGAATCCATCCAGGGTAAAGCCCAGATCCCAGGTTTCCAGGGCATAGTTGACCTCGCCCCGAAACTGGATATTCTCGTCCCGCGTATTGCCCGAGGTGAAAATGGCGCCGAGTTCGATCTCGCTGTTCCAGGGCCGGTCTTCTTCCTCTTCCGCGGCGAGCGCCGCATGGCCGGGCAGGGTCAGGACCGCAAGCAGGGGCAGGATGGCGATTCTGGACAAGACTGGAACTCCGTAGTTTCGGGAAGGCTGAATTCTAGCATCAGAAAGGGTGGGATTTCGCACGCTGCGCTTCCCCCCGTCATCCCGCGCGAAGTCCCGGGGCCTCGTCCAGAAGACGGGGGCATCCATTGCGCGTACAGAAATACATCGAATTGCAGCTGGGCAACTGGTTAACAAGATGGTTGATTCTGCCGACTACACAGGAATGAAAACGCTTTTTCTGCTGCGCCACGCCAAGTCAAGCTGGGACTACCCCAGGCTGCGGGATTTCGAGCGCCCCCTGGCCACCCGCGGCAGGCGGGACGTGCCGCTCATGGGCAGTCGTTTTGTGGCCCGGGAGGCCAGCGTCGATTGCATCATCACAAGCCCCGCGGCGCGGGCCCGCGCCACGGCGATACTCATGGCCGAGGCCATCGGCTTTTCCGTGGAAGATATCGCCAGCAACCCCGATCTCTATTTCTGCGGCACGGCGATGTATTTCAAGGCCGCCGGCCTCGTGGACGAAGCCTGCCAATCCGCCATGCTGGTGGGACACAACCCCACCATCACCGACTTCGCCAACGAAATGACCAACGGCGACATCGCCAATATCCCCACCTGCGGCCTCGTCGAACTCGCCCTCCCCATCGACCACTGGCCCCAAATCCTGCGCGGCCAGGGCACCCTGACCCGGTTCGATTTCCCCAAGAGCGGAGAGTGATAGGCTCCCAGGAGCCTGCGGCGAACACACGCCCGTCAGCGCAAAACCTGCCACCAGCACGGAAACTGCGGGATTGAATTTCATGGATTGATCCCCCTTTTCTGGTTTTGACAACCATGTTAGGCGTGAGTTTCCGCCCATTGCAACCACTGTGTGCAAAATTGGATTGCCATACGCCTCCCCGGTGCTCAATCCTCCACAGCGGCTTCGAGCCAATCGATGCAAGTGGCGATGTCCGCGATGGCTTTCTCGTCGCCGGGGTCGCAGTGCCGCAGGACTTCAATTCTTCGCCCGGTGCTGGAAAGCGCGTCGCTTTCGTCGAGATAGCGGTTTTCCCGCAGCCAGACTTCAAGCTTATCGGCTTTGTTGCCGCGGAAACCGCGCAGTTCCTGGTCACGCAGCTTTTTCAACAGGCGGCCCGGTGAACCGCGGACTTCGGAAGACGCAAGGAGTTCAGACACCGGCTCCATGAAAGTGCTCGATATGGCGCCCGATGCCTCGAGTTCGCTCCTGTCGATTTTTCGCTCCCGGCCCCGCCGCCAGGCCAGGACCCAGTTGCGCGCCCCCTGGCATCGGCCGAGCAATCGTCCGCGCCAGGCTTCGCCTGCGTTGGCGTCGTGTCCCAGCAGGGATTGCGCCTGCCCCAGCGTGGCAATCCGATACTCGCTCAACAGCCGGTGCAGCAGGTCGAGATCGTCCCGCAGCAGGTGGAACAGGTGGATTTCCCCGGCGTCCCGGTGGGGGTCGATGGCGGGAAGGCCGAGCAACTGCGCGTATTCCTCCGGCGAGCCTTCGGGTGCGGGGATTGCGGGGATTTCGGGAAGGTTGAAATCCACCGGCTCATCGCTCTCCTTGCGGCCGCGCATTCGCCCAAGGTCGATCACATGCAAGTCATCGCCGACCGCCTGGCGCCAGAGGGCTGCTTCGCTGCGCCGGGCGGAAAAATAAATCACCTGCACGCCGCTGGATTCCGCCAGCGTCTTGAGGGACTTGACGATTTCCGCGGTGCGCGCCTCATCGCTGGTGGTCAGGGCTTCATCGAGAAAAAGCGGCAGCATCCGCTGGGTGTGCACCCAGGCGGTGCGCACGGCGAGCAGGAGTTGCATCCGGGTGCCGGTGGAAAGTTCATCGAGGCCCCGCATTTCGTTCTGCGTCAGGTCGCGGGCCCGGAAACCGCCGTCGCCGGCAAGTTCGATGTCGAAGCCATGGGCGGTGACTTCACGAAACAACTCCCTGGCCTCCCGCAGCACTTCTGGTTGGTGATCGGCGGTATAGGCTTGCTCAACCTGATCTAGCAGCAGGTCGGTTGCCTGCTTGTCCAGCAACTCGTCGCGTTTGACGACGAGAGCGGTTGCGGCCTGGCTTACCGATCCGATGGCCGCGGCGATGGGGTTGTCGGATTCGGCACGTTTGATTTCGGCTTCGATGTTTGCGCGCTCATCACGCAGGTTTTCCAATTGGTCTGCGAGTGATCGTTGTTCTTCCAGCAATTCCTTGAGTTTTACTTCGTTACAGGCTTCGGCGAGTTCGCACAGTTCGGGTGATTCTTCCAAATCACTGCGGAATTGTTTTTCCTGAACGAGAAGATCATTGTGATTCTTGCGGGTCCGCCGCCAACTTTCGAGAGATTCCAGGCGTTCACGCAGGCCCTGATCATCGCCGGGTTCGAGATCGACTCCTTCGAACAGCTTGTCGATGTCCTCGTCGCAGATTCTGATCTGTCCATCAAGGTTTGAGGTTTCCGCCGTGGTGATCCGCAATCGTTCCGCCGCCGCTTGTGCCTTGGCCAGGCTCGACTTGAATGACTCCGCGGCGCTTTCCAGCGCATCCAGATCAGGCTGCGGTTCGGCCCGCCAGGGCTGGAGCGATTCCCGCAACGCCTCGGCGGCAGCGTCCAGATCTTGCTGGTTATGGGCAATTTCGCACCTGTTCTCGGCAAGCTCCTTTCCCGCCTCATCCCATTCCTTGACGAGATGGGTAAAGCGTTCGAATGCGGTGAGTGGCAAGGTGGGATCAAAGCCGATGGATTCGGCGAGTTGCCGGCGTTTCTTCTCGGCATCCTGGATCGCCTGCTCCGTTTTTTCGAGATCCCGTTCGATTTCCCTGGCGCCTTCCGCCTGAACTCGCTTGGCAATCAGTTGCCCCCTGGCTTCTTCGAGTTCCCTGAGTCTTTGCCGAACTTCCTGGTCGCTCCAGGCTGCGGGAGCCGAAAATTCAAGCGCTTTGAATCTCTCCCGGGCTTCCGCCCCGGCGGTGTTGACGGCTGGCCGCTGTTGCCATGCGGCAAGGGCAATGCCGAGCAGCGTAGCGCCAAGCATGGCCATGCCAATGGCGGAGCCGAGGAAGAAAAGAGCAGCGCCGGCAGGCAAGCCGCAAACCAGCGAGGCGAGCAGGAGCGAAAGGTTCGCACGAGTCGGGCGGGTTGGATTGGACCCAATGAGCCAGTCGCGCAAGGCTTCAATGCCTTTTTCATGCCGCCTGATTTCCTCCTCGCCGGGTGCTTGGCCAACAATGTCTTTCCTGGTTTCAAGCTGACTTTGTCTTGATCGCAAATCTGCATAGCCGGCGGCAAAACCCTCCGCTTCGCGCAACTTGTCCGCATCCAGTTGTGGTGGACCCGTTCCACCGAGCGCCTGAGACGCGGATTCGAGTCGGGCCTCCGCTTTTGCCTCGCCCTTCTTGAGTTGCGCGATTTCCTGGCGTTTTTCGGTAATTCGTTTCAGCTTGCGCTCGGCAAGTTGCCGGGCATTTTCAGCGGCTTCGAGCCTGGATTCTTCGAATCCAAGCCGTTCGATTTGCTGCGCTGCCTGGTCTCGCTCAAGCTTCGCTTCCCGCAGTTTTTCTTCAAACCCTTCCCTGCGTTTGCGGAAGCGGTCGAGGTCCGTTTTTTCCTCTCCACCCAGCTTTTCCATGCCCGGGGGAAACTCATCGAGCGCGGCGCGCCTTTTTTCCCGCTCGGAGACGACAGCGAGAAGGTCCTGGGCGCGTTTGATACGCTGGCATTGCTCTTCGGCTTGCCCGGCTTCAGCAATTCTGTCTTCAAGCTCGGGTAGCTGATTCCTGCGCTCATCGAGTTGCGCCGAATCCCGCTCGGCTTTTTGCAAGGCGCTCACTGCCTGCCGGTGCGCTTTTTCTTCCACGGCGCCATGACGGCCGCCGAGTTTGATGCGCGGCTCACTCAGGTCGAAGCCGCCGGACAATTCGCGCTGCAGATCCTCCGCAAGCCGCTGGTCGGTCTGGTTGCTTGCAATCAGGTCTTCCATGGACAGACAGTAGCGGCTCAATTCTTCGGCGCCCGGCAATGGCGGACGGCCGGCGCTTTCGCCGTTTCTGCGCCATTGGATCTGGCTGCCGGCTCGCTCCACTCGCCAGCTATCGTCGCCAGCGTGGAATGCGGCGGACAGCGAAACCGGAGGGTCGCCGTTTTCCGGCGGGCGCAGCAGGAATTTGAGGGCGCGCACGAGGCTCGATTTGCCGATGGTGTTGGGGCCGGTGACCAGGTTGATGTCGCCGGCAAGCGCATCCAGGGTAAAACCTTTGGCGATTCCCGGCAGGCGCTCGATGGCAAGTTGCTCGAGTTTCACCCGGCGGACTCCCGCTGGGCCCAGAGCGTTTGCAGTGCGGTCGTGCCGGTGCGCCGCAGCCTTTCGATGACTTGCGCCTCAAGCAGTTCTTCGTCGTTGGATTCGATGTCCCTCCACCTCGATTCGTTGAGCGTGGAGCGGAAGCTGGCCGTGGCGTCCTTCAGCAATGCCTGCCTTTCCGGGTCTGCCTGCGGCTGGTCGAGCAGCAGCAGTTTCCCCGCAAGCAGGCCGAGCGGGTCGTTGCGGGTCGCGAGTTCCGCGAGATCGGTGCGGGGGCGCACCAGGGCTTCACAGTGTTCGATGAAGTAGTGGCGGCCACTGATCTCGCTCTGGCTGGCGTTTTCGGCCAATTCCCCTGCCTTTTGGGGAAGTTCCCTGACAAAACGGGTCTGCCCCGTGAACTGCACCCGCAGCCCCACCGCGTCGGGGCCATTACCGGAAGCAAACAGCGAAGCGTCATGCTGTTTCATTTTCTCCAGCAAAAACTCGTCGATCTCGCCGATATCGTCGAGTTCGCCGACATCAACCGACAGCCTCTCCCAGCGCAGTGGCGCAATGGGTATCTGTTCCACTTGCCCCAGGAATCCGCCAGCCACGGTGAGCATCCAGGGCCCGCGGGCGCCGTGCTCTCCCGGGTCCATACCCGAAAGGCAGCCCAGATAGCCGCACAGTGAATCCGGCTTGAGTTCGTGTGGCTTGTGGACATGGCCGAGCAGCCAGCCGTCGAGCCCCGCGGCGTCGAGTTCGCGTTGCATCACCGGGGCATAATCGCTGCGGCGCTGATCGAGATCGCAATGCAGCAAACCCAGGGTCAGATCCGCGCCTCGCTCCAGGGTGGCGCCTGCCAGCGGACTGTTGCTTACCCGCCTCCGGGGAAAGGACCAGCCACAGATCGTGACCTGCTCGCCGGAGGCCTCAATACGGTGAGAATGCCACTTGCCACCTTCCCCAAGCAGGGTGAATGCGGGCTGGTCCGCAAGCGCACGGGCCAGCCTCGGCAGGACTTCCACATCGTGATTGCCGGCAACGGCGATGACTTGCACCTCCGCATTCGCAAGCCTGTCCACTCCCTGCTTGAGAGCGCGATACCCCTCGAAAAAATCCTTCTCGCTTTCGATCACGTCGCCGGCAAGCAGCACGGCGGCGACCTGCTCCCCGATGGCGAGGTCAACGGTGCGCCGCCAGGCCGCCTCGGGCGACAACTCCCGCGCCTGACAGGGAAAATCTTCCGGAATCCGCGATGGCAGCCGCCCGAGATGAATATCCCCCACCGCCAGAATTTTCATGACACGTCCAGAGTCCTTCGACTCCATAAATCCGGTCCTTGCTCCAATGCCGCCTCGGCCTTCATTACAAAGCTACTGCGTCCGGGACCTGTGTCAAGCGCTGGCGCGCCATGTATTCTCTGAAAAACTCCATCCGTGGAGTTTTTCATTATCGCAAAACAAAAGCGTGGTTTTGTTTTGCCCCCGAATTCAATGGCTTACGCCATCAAATTCGGCGGCACTTCCAGGGTGATCGCTCGAATGTCTGTACAGCAGGCAAAGTCCCTGGTGTTCCGGGTCAGGAGAGTATCGTTGCCTCCCCTTACTCAAACATGGCCTCGTTGGCCTGGGCGGCATCCATGTAGGTTTGCTTGAAGCCGGGGAGCAGATAGCCTTCGCCGATGAGGGCATCGGTGGCGGCTTCGTATTTTTGCAGGTAGTCCTCGAAGGAGGAGTACAGGCCGGCAACGGAATTGCGCGGGTCGCCGGATTGCACCGCGACCGCGGTATTGGCCGGAAAGGGAACATAGCCTCCCGCCAGCCGGGCCAGGGAAAGCTCGGCGCCGGTAGCCGGGGCGCGCAGGTTCCAGGGGGTGAAGGTGGCCAGGGGAACCGCCGTCAAAGGCGGCAGTACCGTGCTGCCGGCGAAATCGTTGTTGTCCGCGTCCACCGCCGGGGCCAGGGCGCCGTACCAGTGGTCCGACCGCCGCGGATGCCGGTCGATGATTCGCCCGCTTTCCCAGCGCGGGCCATAACCGGCATGGGCCGGGCGGTACAGTGCTCCGGGATGGTTTACCCCGCGCAGAGGGTTCCACACCGCCCGGTTGATGCGACCGTCCGCATGGGCCGGCGCCAGGCTGCCGTCGGCGATGCGCGGGTAGCGCGATTCCGGCGGTTCCACGCCGTCCGCCACCCAGCGGTACATGGCCACGAGCAGGGAATCGGCAATGGGCGCCCAGATATTGGGGTTGCGCGGAAGCTGGGTATTCGGGTCGGCGCGGGACACACCATTGCCGGAGCCATGCTGGGAGCCGCCGATGGTGTAGAAGCGCACATTGGGCGGGATCCAGGCATCTTCGCTGCCGTCCGGCGTGGTGTGGGGCAGGGAACCGGCGCGCACCCAATATTCGTTGGAAGTCTGGACATGGAACACCATGGGTACCGTGCCGCTGGCCCGGGCCCGGCGCAGGACCGCGTCATTGCGACCGGTCCAGGGATCGGTGCTTTCGCCGTAGGTGAAGGGGAACAGGTCGTTGGGATAGAGATGGTTGGAGTGCTGGCCATTGGTGCGGGTCGGCATGGCGAAGCGATTGTTGAACATGCCGTAGCCGCCGCCGGCGATCACCGGAATGATGCCATCGAAAACCTTGCGCGACTCCAGGTCGGCATTGAATCCGTCGTACATGAACTGCCGCAGCAGCCGCCCGCTCTGGGAATTGCCCCAGGCGACGCTGTGCCCGATTTCCGGCAGGTCCAGTTCCGCAAGCCGGGCTTCGCCATGACCGCCATAACGGATCAGGGAAACCAGATCGCGGATGGCGGCCATGCCCGCACCGGCGAGCACCGGATCCCTTGCCTCATAGGTCAACTCGTAAATCATGCCCGGCTCGAAGCCGCCGTCGAGGCTGAGGCTGACCAGGGGCTGGCTGCTTTGCGGCTCGTTTTCCACTTTCAGTTCGAACCGGGAGCGCTCGATGGGCAGCCGGGGTTCCTGCTGATACTGCCGCTGGCTCAGGCTCGCCTCGGCAAGGCCCTGTTCCGTGGGCGCATAGGCCAGATGCCCGCCGCCGGCGATATTGACTGCATCGGCGGGGTTGTTGACGCTGACTTCATAACGCACTTCGCCGGTGATTGGGTCGTCCGCCGAGCCCACCACGGGCGCATGCAGGCGGATTCTTCCTTCACCCGGGGTGATTTCATTGATCCAGCCGGTCACGAGATAGGTGAAGCCGAGGCCGCTCAGCGGGTGGTCCAGGGAGATTTCCGGCGCCACCCGGGAGCCGCCGCGGTTGTTGACATGGTACAGCAGTCCGCCATTGGCAATGTTGGCGGATGGCCTCAGAATCCGGAAATCCGCCGAATAGGCCACCATTCCCTCGCTGTCCAGCGGCGCATGGCCGATATCGGTAATCATGGCGTTGCCCGGGTGTTCCGGGTCGAGGCTGAGATGCAGCACGCCCTCGATCACTTCGTAGCTGAAGTCATGCCCGGCGCTTTCCAGCGTCTCGCGGCTGCTAATCTCGATTCGTTCGACACCGGCGAATCCCATCGCGGGCAGAAGCAGGAGCAGAAAAAACGGCAACAATCGGCGCGGCAAGCTCATCATGGCGGTCACCCTGGAATCATCGCGGGAAGTTTGCAATGAGTCTTGAATAGTTCCCGTTCCGAGTCAATGCTTCTTGTTTTGTCATTCTGCGCGAAGCGCAGTCGCAGAATCTCCCGGATGGGCCTCTGGCTGAGATGCGCAGGAAGATAAGGGAGAGTGCGCCCAGCGCCAAATGACCGCTTTTGGTCAGGAAGAAGTTTCGACCCGGCTAATGATTTCGAGGATGCGCGCGGCATTGGCGCCGAGGTCCACCACGCCCACCCGGGAAACCGAACGGATATCGAGACGGGTTCCCGCATCGGTTTCACGCAAGCGGATCACCACATCATCCTTGAAGCCGAACCAGCGGGTGGTGGCCACAGCCTCGATTTCCCCCTGCTCCGGGTCTTCCCGCACGATTTCCAGGTCCATGTCGCCCAGCGCCGTCATGACGCGCTGGTACATCTGCTCGGCCGATACCGGCAAGACCAGCGGCCCGAGCTCGGGATAGCCTTCGCGCTGCAGGGGGCCGATGACTTCGCTGTCGTATTCGAGTGGGTTTTCCTCCTCGCCGCGGAGTTCATAGGCTGCGGTGAATCGCGGCGGGTCCTCGATATCGGTGCTGACATTGTGAATCGGCGGGACACTGAACACCGACAGCACGCCCAGGCCAAGGTAAACACCCGCCAGCAGCGAGATTGCCGCCCCCAGCGCCGCCGTGGTGGGCGCCTGACCGGCTTTGCGCAGGCGCCATACGCCAAGCAGTCCAAAAATCAGGCCGAGCGTTGCCGGAATCAGGCTTGCCGGCACAAGCAACAGCCCGATGCCGAAGTTCCACAGCCCGAAGCGGGTGCCCAGGGCGCCCAGCACCGGCAGCGCCACCGCCAGCAGACCAAGGCCCATGGACCATTGGGGAAGCTTGCTTGTTACTGTTTTCGGCTGAGTCACTGTGGCTGCCTCGCTCTTGTCCGTGGATTGCCGCTACCCGGAATCTACGGCAAATCCCCCATGAAGGCCAGTACGAGGCATACCGATCTGCAGCCGTGAATTCCCGCGGCGATAGCGAATTTTCGCTTTCGCGAATTCCCGCGGCGCAGGCTCCTAGTCCGCGTAGGGCGTGGTGATGCGCGCCGGATCTTCGGTGTTCCGCGACCGGGGCACGATGGCGGTCATGGCCGAACCGATGACGAGCACCAGGGCGCCGCCGATGGAAATCCAGCTCAGGCGATCGGAAAAGACGTAATCGGGATTCACCAGCACCACCAGTTTCAGCGAGCCGATGGTGAACAGCGGCGCCAGGGCGAGTACGGCGCTGACCTTGGACGCATCCCAGAACTTCAGCGCTTCCGCGAAACAGCCGTAGGCGATGAGTGTGTTCAGGCAGGCGAATGTCAGCATGGCGTATTGCAAACCGGTCAGGCCCAGCAGCGCGGCGGGGCTGATGAAGGGTAGCAGCACCACCGCGGAGAACAGGTAGATGAGCAGCAGAATCTGGGCGGAACTGAAGTCCGAGTGCAGCTTCTTTTGCAGCAGCGCGTAGGTGGTCCAGGTGACTGCGGCGGCAAGGACCATCATCACGCCAAGGGATTGTTCGCTTTCGAAATCAATCAGTTCCGCCAGACGGTCATGGAAGAACAGCAGCAGGCCGAGTACGATCAGCCCGGTTCCGACTTTCTGGGCGATGGTGAAAGGTTCGCGATAGAACAGCACGCCGCCGAAGATGAGAAACAATGTGGTCAACTGGATGACCGCTTCGCCGGTTTCGCCATTGATGAAATTGAGGGCGAAGGAAAACAGGTAGTAGTTGCTGCACAGGCCCGCCGCCGCCAGCAGCATCCACCAGCCGGCGCTGCCGCGCAATTGCCGGGGCGCGGGCAGACGACCGAGCCAGGCAAGCCAGGGCCCGAGCAGAAGCGCCGCGAACAGGAAGCGGTACCAGACGATGGTCTGGGCATCCATGCCGAACAGCAATTCCTTCAGGGTAATCGGCAATACCCCCCACATGCCGGCCGCCACCAAGGCGAGAAGGAAGCCGGCAACGGGCTTTCTTACAGATGTTTCCATGATTGCAGGCCCCCCGAACCGCCCGCGGAGCAACAGCGGTTCAGCGTTCCCCGTTGCGATAGAAAACCACGTTGCGGCTCGCCGAGCCGATGGCCGCAAGGTCGATATCGCCGTCGCCGTCCACATCCGCCGCCGCCAGGCCGGAAACCGCCACTGCGTCGTCCAGGTCCGTGCGGCGCCAGCGGTCGGAGCCTTCATCGTATTGATATACCGCCAACTGGTAGGGTTCCCCGCGGCCGCCGGCAATGATTTCGCCAACGCCGTCATTGTTCAGGTCGGCTGTAACCAGCCCATGGCCGCCGGCAATGCGGTCGTCGATTTCAGTGCGCTCCCAGGGCAATTCCGCGCCGGTATACACCACCACCTGATTGCCGTGCCAGGGCTCGACCGCGGCGACAAAACGCCCGCCGCCAGGCAGGCTCCCCACATCGACTTCGCTGGAGCCCAGGCTGGGCCGCTCGCCCTCCTGCATGCCCGCCCCAAGGCGGGTTTTCGCCACGGCCTGCCCATCGGTGGCAAGCTGGAACAAGTCCACCCCGCCAAGGCTTGCGGTGAGCAGGTCTTCCCTGCCGTCCCCGTCCCAATCGACCCTGGCGATGCCGTGTGACAACTCCAGGCTGCGGTCGAGCACCACGCCATTCCAGCTTTCCACCGAGAGATCTTCGGGAATGGGATAGGACTTTAATTGCAGTCCCACATCGTAGAGTGGCGCCGTGGCGCCCACGCCAATGATGGGCAGGTTGACGAGTTCCTGCCGGCCATCGCCGTTGACATCGGCCCACAGGAGGCGGTGCGAAGTGGGAATCTCGTCGATGTAATGGGCCTGCCATTCCTGGTTGGTCGCGGGGTCGCCGGGATTTTCCAGCCAGTGGATAATGCCGCCGCCGGTGGAATTGCCGAGGCTGAAATCATGGGCCAGGGCCAGGTCCAGATCGCCGTCGCCGTCAATGTCGAGGGTCGCGCTGTCGATATTGCCACCCATCGTGGTGCTGATGGCGTACTTGTCCCAGCCCGGATTGCGGAACCAGGCGAGCTGGCCGGGATTGGTGGCCCAGGCAACGACGTCCGGCAGGCCGTCGCCATCGATATCGGCAAAGTCCACGCCATAGCCGCCCTGGAATTCGGCATCGAGCACCCGCCGCTCGAATTCCGGCAATTGCTGGGCCGAACCCGGGCCGGCGAAGCACAGGGCAAGCAAACTGCCCGGGACAAGCGCAAGAAGCCGGTCCCGGTTGTGGTGCAAGCGAACCATCAAGAGTAGGGGCGCCATTGCCGTTCTCGATTCGAAAGGGCGAATCAAGTTACTGCCAAATCCACCGCAAAGCAAACCCGGGGCGCCCACAACCCGTCATTCCGCGCGTAGCGAAGCGGAGTCGCGGAATGACGGGTGGAGACGGCTCCGCTGCGCTCGGGTTGCTGGAAGCGGCTTCTTCAATCAACTCATGAAGCGGGAAAAGCGGGCCTTGAGAAACTCCATCTGATCCGCCAGCACATTGTGGTTCGACAGATACAGGAACTCGTACTGGTTCGGCGCAAACGGCACCGCGAGCAGATGCATGCCGGCTTCCTCCGGGGT
>JAJECW010000095.1 GCA_022821865.1 Pseudomonadales bacterium | reverse complement strand
TCCCGCTTGGCGCGGGAGGGGGTGGCGATGCCGTGGAGATAGTCAGCAACTGAATGAGGCCATTGCTTCGGCATCAAATGCACGTCCAGGGAGCTACCGGGAATTGCTGAGCCGACAGAAGTTGCATTGTCCGCAGCAAACCCCCATGATACGCTGCCGCTGAGGGGGAAAACGGCATGACAGCATTACACTTCGCGATAGCAGCAACCGGCATATCAGTTACTTTGGTTCCTGCTGCTATCGGATTCGCCCACAAGTACGGAAAATGGCAGGGCGAAGTTAACACCGACAGGACCAACTTCAAAGACTTCATTCGTGAAGTGCGGACGGACATCAAGAAAATTCTTGAGCGACTGCCACCTCCGACCACCGCATCCAGCAGCCCGATCAGGCTAACGGAACTTGGGGCGCAGATTTCCGAAAAGCTGGATGCCAAGGCATGGGCGAAGGCCGAAGCGGAAAAGCTGTTCGAGAAAACCGAAGGCGCGGACGCGCTCGGGATACAGGAAACAGCTTTCGGCTATGCCCAAAACTTCACGCCGCCGGAGGGACTCTTGGGGAAAATGCGGGAGAGCGCTTTTGAGCGCGGTGTTGATTTGGACGGCGTTCGCGATGTGCTCGGGGTTGAATTGCGTGACGTGCTGCTTGACCGTCGCGGCATCCGTCTATCGTCCCTTGACGAAAAGTCAAACTGATACACTACCTGACCGGGTGCTGGTTTTGCGACCCGGAGGCCATCGTGATATATACTCCGGTGAGTTCTTGCTTGGGGACCGAACAGCGTGACGGAAGATAGCAATGGCAGCGTACGCGCATGCCGGGCCGGACCCCTGCCCGATATCACACAAAATTCACCCCCCCCCCCCCCCGAAATCAGGGGTTTACCTGGACGCCGCCGTCCATTAGAGAGATCTCTCTTCTGAAAGACACCCAAGGCGGGGTACTCCCAAGGCTATATGAAGATACAACCTCTCCTGGAGCAAGCTATCATCCAGCGTCCTAGCGAGTGATCCGCGTTGGAACCGTTGCCTTTCAAGACACGTTTCCTCCAGCGAGGAAGGGGCTGGCATGACCGCTTCCGCAGGCCAGCGGAAGAGTAAGGGAGAAGGCCGTTGGCGCGCGCAATCTGCGGCATCCATAGCCGAAGTGATACGAATGCGAACGCCGTTGTGGCCATGCTCGCGGCCTTGCCCGGAAGCGGCGGCACCGGCGGAACCGATCACGGGGCGGTCTCCTTCAGATACCGGGACCTTTGGGCTGACCCTGCCGAGACCGCCCCGGTACGGGAGCGACGCTCCGTCCCGGGGCTTGCCGTAGTTGCCGATGCGCGCCTGGACAACCGGGCCGAGCTCGCCGATGCCCTTGGCCTCGACGACCCGGAGAGAGCCCGCGCCGATGATTCGGAACTGATCCTGCGGGCCTACGAACGCTGGGGCGAAGAATGCCCCCCGCGCCTGCATGGCGACTACGCTTTCGCCATCTGGAACTCCGGCAAGCGGTCGCTGTTCTGCGCACGCGACGCGGTTGGCGCCAGACCGTTTTTTTACTCGCAACTCCCCGGCGGGCAATTTTCTTTCGCCAGCGACATCGCTGCGGCGCTTGCCGCGCCCGGAGTGGATGACCGGCTGGACGACTCGCAAGTCGCCGCTTTTCTGATGGCCACCTGGAGGGAGAGCGCGGGTGGAACGGATGGAACCTTCTTCCGCGGCGTGCGCAGCCTGCCGCCTGGACACAGCATCACCGTGGACGCCAAGTCGGAACGGGTGGAGCGCTGGTGGCGGCCCGAGGACGCGCCCCCGGTTCGCCACGAGTGCGACGAGGACTACGAAAGCGAGTTCCTCGACCGCTACCGCCGGGCGGTGCGCGACCGCCTGCGTGGAGCGCATCCACTGGGCGTGCATCTGAGCGGCGGGCTGGACTCTTCCAGCGTGGCCGTGCTCGCGTCCCGGGAACTGCGGCCCCTGGGCCGGAAACCCCATGCGTTCTGTTGGCATCCGCCCCCGGCCGGTTCGCATACCGCGGAAGAAGCGGATGAGTACCGTCTGATAGAGTCCGTTTGCGCCCAGGAACAATTGCAACCTCTCTATCACGCAGCCACCGCCGACCACATTGTTGCCATGCTGCGCAACGATGTCACCAGGATTCCAAACCGCGACGGCACGCTGCTTCACGAGTCGCTGGTGCAGGACAGCGCCGCCGGGCTTGGCGTGCGCGTGATCCTTTCCGGCTGGGGCGGCGATGAGGTCGCCTCCTACAGCGGCGCCGGCTACTACGCCGAACTGCTGCGCGAAGGGCGTCTGGGCCAACTGCATCGGGAAGCGCGCGGATTGTCGGACCGGCCGTGGATGTTCCTGCTGAGGAACGTCGTGCTGCCCGCGGCGCATCCTCGCGCGGCGGACTTCCTGACGGGACTGCTCCGGGGGGAACTGCCCCGCAGGCGGCAATCCTTCGCCGCCCCGGGCCTGGCCCGCAAGTACCGGAAACCGCGGCCGTCCGCGCGCGAGAGCGGCGTTCGGCAAACCCAGTTGGCGCGCCTGAAACCCGGACACCTCAACCGGCGCATGGAGGACTGGGCGGCGAGCGGCTCGAGGGCGGGAGTCGAGTACCGATATCCCCTGCTGGACCGCCGCCTGGTCGAATTCGTTCTGGGCCTGCCAGCCGGACAATTCCGACGCGGCCCCCGCTCGCGCTGGTTCATGCGTCGCGCATTGCGCTCCGTCCTGCCCCCGCCCGTTCTGGAACGGTCCGTCAAGGCCGACCCCGCCCGCCACCGTCCGTGGCAGCAGGCTCTTGATGAAGCGCTGCCAACGGTTCACCGGCATCTGTCCGCCAGGTCTGAGCCACCCGCCCGGGCGGAATATCTCGACATGCCGATGCTGCTTGCGCACCTGGAGTCCAAGGTTCGGGGCAAAAACGTGCGCAGCGGCAAATTGTCGCGGGCCCTTGCGCTCCTCGACTGGCATGTGGACTGACGCCGCGCCCCGCGTTCAACCCCTGGCCAGAAATTGTTCCGCCTCTTCCAGATAGCCCAGTTCGGCCATCACGGGGCCGTGCCGCTCCACCAGGCATTGAACCTGTTTTCGTGAAAGGACGTTGCGCCAATCGCCAATCAGGCCTTTTCGAAAAAAAGTCGGGGCGGTGGGCTGCCGCATCTGGAACCCGACTCGGTCCTCCTGCTCGCGCAACCGCTGGAACCGGGAGTTCTCCACCGCTTTCACAAGCCGTTCCCTGTCCATTGGCAGGCCCGCGAAAGACGCGACCTCGGAAAACACGGCTTCCGGCTCGGCATGCAAGCGTTCGTAGCGGACCAGCATCCTCGGCAACTCGCCCTGGTTCAGCCAGCTCGATACATTGCCGCTCCAGTCGGAAATCGGAATCGGCAATTGGGTGCCGCCATCGAATCGCGGAGGCGAAAGCATTGCCCGGCGCTCACCCATGAATTCAATCGTCCGGTCCATGCTGGACTGCATGTGATGCGCGTAGGAAACGGCAACGTCAAGGGGATTGCGAACGATGCAAACGGCTCCGGAAAAGGCCGCACGGGAAAACAGCGGCGCGCCGCCGGGAAGGCGCAGATAATATTCGTGAACTTTCGCGAAGGAAGGGGAGTCCAGGTCCGCCGCCAGCAATTCGTGAAACCGGGGCCGGTGGAGCAGAACCTCATCGGGTGTCATGGCCCAGGACGATAGCCCCAGCCGCTCGTCGAACTCATGGCGGCTCTGCACCGCGACGCCCACCAGTGCGTTTATCGAGACAGGCTCGTCGTTATCGGCCAGATAGTTGGACAGCAGCACCCGCATCCAGGTGTTGCCGGACTTGGGATAGGACGCCAGCAGTATCAGGGACATGCCGGCGGCAAGCGTTCGGCCGCCCTGGCGGCCAGGACGGCGGGCGGGTGGCCGACGTGCGGCCTCACAAGCCGCTGTATCGTCGCGCGCCGGGCAACGGCGGATACTGTGTGGAAATGGTTTTTTTCCTCGCCAAGGCCGCGCAAGAAGCGCATCCGGAAGGAATGGCGCACCAGGGCGGTAAACGCCGGGCCCGGCGGTAGCGATTCGATGACGACTTCCCTGTCAACGGTGCCGGAAAGCGCATACACGGCATGCACCGCGACGGTATTCCCGTTGAATCGCCCCGCGGGAACCGCGTAGCTCCCGACCCCGGCCCGGGCGGCTGAGACGGCCTTCCTCCTCCGCCAGGTCTTGTCCAGCGCGTCTATCGACCTGGCCCACAGGCGGATTCGCGGGAACCCGCCAAGCGCCAGCGGATTCCCGTTACAGTCCCGGGCGATAGCGACGATTCCATCGGCGAGCAGCGGGTAACCGCGATCGGTCAAAGCGGCCACGAGGGAGGATTTGCCAATCCCCACGGGACCCATGAACAGGACCGCTCCCGCCGCCGTGGCAATGGCGCTCGCATGCAGGACAAGGACGCCGCGCATCTGCAAACAGGCGGCCAGGACCGAATCAAGGAGATGAACGCCCACATCCCCATCCTCCGCTGGCGCGACCCTGACCAGACGCCCTTTTTCCGAAACCAGCCAACGGGGCCCGCCGTCCGGATTGATCAGGAAAGCTCCGTCCGCCGTCTGCCAGTACCCGTGCTGGTCCACTGGTGACTCCAGATAGCGCGGAACATCGCCGAGGCGAATCGCAACGTCAATCTCACCATTGCGAGCGGCTGCGGGGGGCCAGGGCAATTCCATGTCCGAGTCAACGTTCAGGCCGTACGCTCGATAGCAATACAAGTCGGCGGCGCTTGAAAGGCCTTTCGGCAAGTCTGGTGGGCTGGAAATTGCACTGCTCCTGTATAATACTGGAGAAATACTGAGTTCAGTTGTTTGGGTAGGAATATTTTACCCGAACGTGCCATTCGGGAGGACCATACCATGAGCAGTCTATCGTCAAGCAACACAGCCAGCGTGAAAGAAAATGCCTTTAACCCCCCCCCCCCCCGACGACAGTGCATGCCGCAAGTTGTCCTGGAAAGCGCCCCGCATCCGCATGGTTAACCTTGAACAGCATACGGAATCCGGTCATGTGGCATATTGTTGCGAGGCCCCGGATTACCACCCTCCCAGTTGATTGAAGCCTGATTGGTTATTATCATGCCCCTTCCAGTTTCCGCCCCTCTTGCGCGTAGCGAATCGGTGGTGTTCAGTGAACTCGACGACCAGGTGGTCATGCTTGACTCCAGGGCGGGGAGGTATTATGAACTCGACGCCATCGGCGCGCGTATCTGGATGCTGTTGAAAGACAGGCTCACTCTGGCGCAATTGCGGGACGCATTGACCGCCGAGTATGACGTCGACGATGAGGCCTGCCTCGGGGATCTTGTGAATTTCCTTGATGAGTTGGTTGGCCTCGGGCTGGTCGCCGTGGATTCGGAAGAGGCCGCGGACCAGTGATCCCGTCCCCCATCGAACTATCTGATTCTCCACCAGGCGAGCGCGCGCACCCATCTCCCGTCCGCAAACCACCCGGCGGCATCCGCCCGCTCGGACCCGTGGACATCGCGCCGCTGGAAGCCATCCTCGACTATCTCACGGAAAACGTCTGGCGATGGGAAGACGAAAACAAACCAAACAAGTTCGAATGCTTCCACAGCACCCGCCACGTCATTTTCCGGTTCTGCAGCTTCCGGGACATACGCTCCTTTCGCTCGAATCCGGCCTGGAAAATCTGGAGCCGTTCGCTGCTGCCGGTCATGGATCAGGCTAGCGCCGCCTACGGCTTTGCGGCGCCCGTGTATCCGAAAGCGATGCTCGCCTCTCTTGCCGCCGGCCATCGCATCGACAAGCATGTCGATGGCGGGAAAGCCACACGCTGCGCGCACAAGATTCATGTTCCGTTACGCACCGAGCCCGCCGCCACGCTTTTTGTCGGCGGCGCGGAGCATCATCTGCGGAAAGGACATGCCTACGAGGTAAACAACATCATTCAACACGGGGCTTTCAATGGCGGCGGCAATGACCGCGTGCATTTCATCTTCGAGGTTTTCGACGGGCAGTGAACAAGTGCTATCATGATGGGCATTGCCGAACGGAAAGTTCTTTGTGGGTCCAGAGATTGCAAAGACGCGGAATAGGGTGATATCGATGAATGACAACGACAAGACAAAGACTCAACCAGACCGCACTTGCGCTGTACATGCGTCGGATGGCGGTGTGTTACCCCCCCCCCCCCCCCCCGCAAAGCAAGCCTTGGCGTGCGCCCTCTGTTCGAAGCATCAATGTGGAGCGTGGCACGGGCGGTGGCACTTATTACTCTGTATATGTTGAAGACACCTACTTTTTTCCGCGCAGTTGATCACTGACCGGACTGGGTGGACACCGGATTTTACACGGCCTATGGCCTGCGCTTCCGTTCCGAAGTGCCATTGCCCCATTTCGGCGTGGCGCCGGCCGGAAAGGCGGATGTCGCTGTGCGACGCGGCGCCGTGCCACAGGCGCTCCGCAACCCGGCCCAAACCTCATCCCGCTGGGAGGCGGCCCGCGGAGATTTTCTGCTACGGGTTGATGAAAGACTTCGATATCGCGTGACCGGCGGTCGCCATGTTGTGGTGGACAGCCCCAACGGCGCCGACAGTCTCGCCGCGGCTTATCTGATGGGCACGGTTTGCACGGCGCTGCTGCAACAGCGGGGCCTGGTCACACTGCATGCCAGCGCGGTGTGTACAGAGCGAGGCGCGGTCCTTTTCCTGGGCAAATCGAGCGCTGGTAAATCAACACTCGCCGCGGCATTGGCGGCCCGGGGCTACCCGGTACTCACCGACGATGTGGCCGCATTGCAAACCCTTCCACATGGACCACCGCGGGTTCTGTCCGGCTATCCGAATCTCCGCTTGTGGTCCGATGCATTTGATCGGCTCGATCTTCCAGCCGAATCCCGAAACCCGGTGCGGGACGGTCTCGACAAATATCTCTGGCCTATCGACAGGTTCGCCATGCGGCCGCAAACCATTCGTGCCGCATATGTTCTTCAAGCCAGGGAAACCGGAACCCCCGAACTGGTCCGCGTGGCGCCGGCAAAGGCGCTGCGGGCCCTTGGGCGACACACCCATCGCCGCCGTCTCATCAAAGCGATGGGGAACCAGGACGCGCACTTCGGGGTCCTGGCGCGCCTCGCGCGAAGCGTTCCGGTCACACGCATTGTCCGACCCGTGAAAGGCGCGGCGCTCGACGACATGGCCGCTCTTGTCGAACGCGACCTGTCCGACGACCCGCGAATCCGTTCCGGTCCGCCCTGACACTTAGGTATTCTCTGAAAAACTCCATCCGTGGAGTTTTTCATTAGCTTATTGGGGCATAATACGATAGCTCACCGTAATTTGAGGTGGGTTTGCCGCTTCCGGTGTGCCCTTTCAAATCCAATTCGCGTATGGATGGCCGTCTCCAGGGTTTCGTCAAAAAATGGGGGGGGGTAAACTGCCCTCGAACGCACCAGCGGGCGTTTGCCGTGTCAAATCGTTCATGAAACAATCTCCGGTAATCGGTTATTCTGCCGTGATTGTATACAAATTCGTCACTTCTGTGTAGATGATTGTCACCGACCACTTCGTCTACATCCATGTCTCGCGCACCGGCGGCACCTTTCTCAATCGCCTGATCCTGGACCAGGCGCCCGGCGCGCGCATGATTCAGTACCACGGCCATCTGGAAAGGCTTCCGGCCGCGTATTCCCACCTGCCCGTAATCGGATTCGCGCGCAACCCCTGGGACTGGTACGTCTCCATGTTCCACGATTACCGCCGCAAGCGGCAATTCGTCTTCCAGATCATCTCGGAACAAGGCACGCTCGATTTTGAAAGCACGGTTGCCCGGTTTCTCAATCTGGGGAACGGCAGCGGCGAGAGCCGGGAATTGCTGCGGCGCCTGGCGGACGCGGCGCCGGCAACCATTGACACGCGACGGCCCGGACGAAACCATCTGCCCGGACTCAGGTCAGATCACTTCTCCAACTATCCCTCGGGTATCGGTTACTACGGCTGGTTGTTCAACCTCATGTTCCGCGCCGGTCGCGAGCGGAACATCCTGTTCGGCCGATTCGAGAACCTTCGGGATGACGCGCTGCGGCTGTTCGAGGAGACGGGCACCCCGATCTCGAAAAGCATCGCGGACTATCTGGGCGCCGCCCCGGCACTCAACGCGAGCCCGCGCCCGGGGAATTTCGCCGACGCCTACAGCCCGGCGCTCAAGTCGCTGGTCGGGGAAAGAGAGCGCGGCCTTATCGAGAAGTTTGGCTACCGATTCCAGCAGCGTTGAGGCGACGGCTCCATGATTGGAAACAACGCCGACCGCAGCTTCAAGGCATGGCTTTTATATATATTTATATCATGGTATAAGGCATTGGCTATATAAATGAATATAAATTCAGTCTCATGGATCCGCTAGGAAACCCGTTCGCACCTGGAGCAGGCTCCCAACCGCCCGAACTCGCGGGCCGCGACCACATCCTGGCACAGGCCGATATCGCACTGCAGAGGGTTCTGCTGGGGAAGCAGGATCGTTCCCAGATCATGCTCGGCCTGCGCGGTGTCGGCAAAACCGTGCTGCTCAACAAGATAGAGCAACTAGCGGAAAATCATGGTCATATCGCTTCTTTTGTAGAAGCGCCGGAAGACCTTGGTCTGGCGCAAACCTTGTATCCTCGGATGGCGCAAGTTCTGAGACGACTGTCCGCGATGGAATCGGCCAAGGCGAGGGTTGTCGCGGGAATGCGGGCATTGCGCGGATTCGCAGTCGCCTTCAAGATTGGTCCCCTGGAGGTTTCTCTGCCGGCCGACCCCGAGCCAGGGGTTGCCGACAGCGGCTTGCTGGAGGCAGATCTGGCAGACTTGTTCGTCCGTATCGGAGAGGCCGCCCGGAGCGCAGGAAAAGGTTGGGCGTTGATCGTTGATGAAGTCCAGTACCTGCGAACCGAGGAATTGGCCGCGGTGATAGTTGCTCTCCACCGCGCCAGTCAAAGAGGGTTGCCCGTCGTTTTCTTCGGCGCTGGACTGCCGCAAGTGGCACGGCTCGCCGGCGAAGCGAAATCCTACGCGGAGAGACTTTTCACGTTTTTTAGTGTCGGCGCCCTGGAATCCGTTTCGGCGAAACAGGCCATTGTCGAGCCGATACGCGCAGGTGGCGAAACAATCACCTCAGCGGCGGCAGATCGAATCATCCGCGAAACGCAAGGTTACCCCTATTTTTTGCAGGAATGGGGATTCCAGACCTGGAAACTCGCGCAGCGCTCACCCATATCCGAAGATGTCGTCGAAAGAGCCACCAGGATGGCGCTCGAACAACTGGACAATGGATTTTTCCGTGTCCGCTACGACCATCTGACTGCGGGGGAGCGAAATTATGTCAGGGCCATGTCGCAATTGGGCAAAGGTCCTTACAAGACCGCCGAAGTCGCTGGGATAATGAAGGAGAAAATCACGGCGCTCGGCCCACGCCGCGCAAACATCGTGAAGAAAGGCATCATCTATAGCCCCGGCCACGGCAAATTGGATTTCACAGTACCCTTGTTCGATGAGTTTGTACGCAGGGAAGCGTCCAATTTGGATAGCCGTACCTAATGTGGGTTGAGGACGCCTGCGACCCGGCGTTGGCGCGGCTCATCGCGGAAAGTGAGAGCGGCCTTATCGAGAAATTTGACTACCAGTTCCAACGGGAAAGCGATTTCCAGTATCTTTTCCATACATTGCGACAGAGTTCGGAGAGGTCATCTTCCACCTTCCAGTCCTCTGCACCACCGCCCTTGATGAAATAGAGAGTAACCAAAAAACCGCGAGACTCGCCGGTTCTGGCAAACCACGCAATATGCGTTCCTGAAAAATTCTCGTACATCACTCCATCAGGACAATATGAACGACCCGTTATCTTCGTCTTGCTTGTCTTGTCATTGCCCTTCGTGGTCTCTGTGGTTACTTCAAATCCCCGATGCTCAACCCTGTACATTGGATCAATCATAGCTACCTCTCTCAGGGAGCAGCATTCCGAGTCTACCCATCGTTACCACCTTACTTCTTCTTTCTCGGCGGTGGCTCTGGAATAGGGACATCAGAGGGCTTTTCAGGGTTGTGTGAAAATCTATCTGGAGGGCCGCTTTTCTGAATTTCGGATGGCCTGTCTTGAGATGGCCTCGATGGGGATGGGCGCTGAGGCGCGGATTTTCTTGATTCATCCGATGACATAGCGTTCTTTTTCCTCTTTGTAGGCGGCTTCAGCACAAGCCTTGTTGAGTTTCTTGTGCGGCGCAATATCCAGATCGTTTACAGCACTGGCTATCTCTGATTCCAAGCGTCCAATTTCATTTTGCAAATCTGGAACCGACTCCTCATCTTCCACCGCTTCCCAAAGCGCTCTGTACTCTCTTCGCACTGATCGCAGCTTGGCGGAAACTCTGCCGAACTGTGAAATCTTGTCGTCATACTGCATGGCGCTGTCAAACAAAACCAGAATCACAACGGCCAATCCAGCCCACGGCGCAATCCACGCAAAGTCATCTGTGGCCAATGGCAAGGCGGCGATTGCTCCCGCCACACTTAAAAGAAATCGTATAAAGCGCCGCTGCCAAACAAGTCGGTTCTTTAGCACTGTATAGAATCGAGCAACCCGGCTGGCCTCAAAAAGATTGTGCCAGACTGACCGCCTTACGGTATCAGAGATCATGGCATACCCCGCTATATCTATGTGATATGACTGTTTCATCATACCCCTTGACGCCTCCCCCCCTCAAGGGGGGGGGCAAACCATGTCCAGCCGCCTACCATTGGGGCCTGGCGGCTCGATTCCCCGAAACCGCGACCTCCCTGTTGTCCGCCTCGCGGCTGAACACGGCGCGATGGCGATTGTCGGCGCTGGATAGTCGGCAGGAACCGCGGGGCTACAGGGGATTGCGCGTCGACAGCGCCGGAAACCGGCTGAAATCGCGGTCGGCAGTCCACAGTTCGGTAACGCCATGGGTCAGGCACAGGGCCGCCACTCTGGCGTCGTGAACTTTCGGACCCGATATCCGGCCCTTCGCCAGCATGCCGGTCAACGCTTCCCAATGATCGTGCGTTTCACCGATGAGTTCGGCAACCGGAGATTCCAGCCAGGCTTCGACCTGATCGATAGCCTGGGAGACCGTGGATGGGGGTGAGTAGATTCGGGGATGCGTCACGATCGCCAGGAACTCGTGTACACATGGCCATGGCAGTCCCCAACTGACGCGTCCTTGCGCGAGTGACTCGACGCAGGCTTTCGCGCTGTCGTGCCATTCCGAATCCGCGCGGTGCGCGTACACCAGAATGTTGGTGTCGGTTGCAATCAATCGCCGCGTCCTTCGTAGATCGAATCCCGGATTTTTGCCCAATCCGCGCCGCGGAATTGCTCTTGCAGACCGATCCCGGAAACACTGGCCTCCCTGAGCCTGAACTTGCCCGCACCGCTATCGGCGCGAATCGCCATGCGCAGTCCACGCTCGATCAGCGCACGAAGGGTGAGGTCGTGCCTCGCCGCATGTTCTTTCGCGGTTTTCGCAAGGTCGTCGGCGATTTCAATGGTGGTTTTCAATATGGGCGCCCATAATGCTGTTTACGGGTGTCCATTCCAATGATATTGGGCGAGCGTATCAAACTGAATCCCGGATCAGGTCAGATCCTGTTCCGCCAGCGTTTTCAGTTCCCATTGCCAGGCGTGGGAAACGATGGTTTCGAGTTCCGGATGGCGCGGGTCCCAGCCGAGTTCAACCCTCGCGCGCGTCGAATCGCTGACGAGGCGGGCGGGATCCCCTTTCCGGCGCGGCCCATACGCAACCGGAATCCCGGCGCCGGTTACGGCTTCCGCGGCATCTATCACTTCCCGGACCGAAAAGCCGTTTCCGTTGCCCAGGTTGTATGCCGCGCTCGGGTCGCCATTCCAAAGCGCGCGCAGGGCGAGCAGGTGGGCGTCGCAGAGGTCGTTCACGTGGATGTAGTCGCGGATACAGGTTCCATCGGGCGTGTCGTAGTCCTCGCCAAAGACGGTGATGTTCCCGCGGCGGCCGGACGCGGCCCGCAGCACCAGGGGAATGAGGTGGGTTTCGGGCTCGTGGGACTCGCCGATTTCGCCATCGGGGTCCGCCCCGGCGGCATTGAAATAGCGCAGGCGCATCGATTTCAGTCCGTAGGCCGCGTCGTAATCGCGCAGGATTTCTTCCACCATGAGCTTGGTTCGCCCATAGGGGTTTATCGGTGCCCTGGCATGGTTTTCGTCAATCCTTGGCCGTCGGGGTTCGCCGAAAATCGCCGCGGATGAGGAAAAAACAAGGCGGTTGACACCGTGCGCGCGCATGGCGTCGAGCAGCGTCAGCGTGTTCGACACATTGTTCGCGTAATACTTGGCCGGGTTTTCGACGGACTCGAGAACCTCCATGTGCGCCGCGAAATGCATTACGCCGTCGAATTTTTCCGAGCGGAACAGGTCGTTCAGCAAATCCCGGTCGCCCAGGTCGCCTTTTATGAATTCTCCGAAGGTGACCGCGTTCCGCCACCCGGACGACAAGTTGTCGAGAGTCGTGGTCTCAAGGCCCGCGGCGCCCAGGCGCTTGACCATGTGCGACCCGATGTAACCCGCGCCCCCCACCACCAATACATGCATGACTTTCCAACCGCTTCTTCAACGATGCCCGCAAGCCACCACCGCAAGTTCGACGCTTGTTGACCCCCCCCCCCCCCCGTAATACAATTCCTGTCCCAATGTCGGGTCAAGGGCGCGGAAAGGTGCCGGAAAGCAGAGCAATTGCCTGTGAAACCATATGCTAGACTTGGCGGCAATGGCAAGCTTGTGTGCGCCTTGCGTCCCGTGGTATCGGGAGGAATAAAGGGGATACTCCATGAAGTCATTCGTTTCAACGGGCATGAAGGCCTTCTTCGTGTCCGCTCTTTTGGCGGGCGCCCAGGCGGGGGCTCAACAATCCATGATCGAGCAGGCGGACGGCAGCGTCACCATAAGCATGGAAGGCGAACAGTATGTCATACCGGGGCCGTTGGCAGAGGAGGTGGAACTTGCCGTTCGCGACAACGGGGACGACCCGGAAGCCATTCGGCAGGCCATCCGCGCCATTGTCAGCCAAAATGCCGGCGATTCCGAATCGACAGGTATGGCGGCCGCGATCGCTTCGCTCGCCGTCTATTATGCGGATACCAATTCTTCATCCATAGCCGCGATCGGGCTTGGAGTGACCCAGGGCAATCCCGGCGTATCGGGAGGGGTGGTGATTGCGGCCATACCCGCGCTGCGGGCGCAACCGGGCCCGGAGGAAATCGTCGAACGGGAACTTGCGCGGGCCCAGGCGACGGTGGAAAATCCCTCCCAGGTCAGCCCCGTGCAATAGATGCGAAAACCAACCGAAACTCTTGCAGCCCCCAAATGAAAGAAACAACCAGATTTCCGAATAGCCGCCGGGTAACTTCGGCGGCGGCGAATTCCACCCGGTTCCCGCACGCCATGCTCCTGGCGACAGCCTTGGGCGTTTCGATCATGTCCTCCCCCGATCTTTCCGCGCAAACGCCTGACGCGGCCGCGGTGGAACTGGATGTCGCCAACCGCGCGCGTCCCGACGGGGACCCCCGCGGAATTTCTCGTCTGGGGGGGGGGGGGGGGGGGGTGCCGGGCCCCACCGACGCCGCCGGGGG
>JAJECW010000142.1 GCA_022821865.1 Pseudomonadales bacterium | reverse complement strand
GGGCTGGTCGATCCAGATGGCGACGCCGGAAATCCTGGTCCAGGCCCGGGCGCTGAGCGAAGGCATGGCCCAGATGGAGCCCGACGGACCGCTGACGCTGAACGCGCGCGACAAGACCAGCGGCGAAGTGCTGGCCAGCGTGCCGCTTCCCGCTCCCGGCCAGTATGGCCTGATGAGTTACATGCACGACGGCCGGCAATACATCGTCGTGCAGATCGGCAGCTCGCGCACCGATTTTCCCGGCGCCCTGGTTGCCTATCGTTTGCCGAATTGAAGTCTGAGCGAATGGAACGAGACCGGAAGGCGTTCTGCTCATGCACCTGATTTATTTCGACGAAAACAAGCACAGCACGGAAAACCCGTACTTCAACATTGGCGGCATTCTGGTTCCTGAGACGAAAGTACTCGAATTGGACGAGACGCTTACCAAAATTCAGTATAACTTTTTTGGCAGTAGTTCAATGGTCGCCGAGAATGAATTCCACAGGAACGAGATGTTTCACGGCAAGGGGCCGTTCAAGAGACGCAAGCTACAGGATCGGATCAAGGTATTCGACTATTTCGCTACATTCATTATCACGAACGAAATCCCCATTCGCCTAGTGCGCATCGACGTCAACCGTCACCGCCAAAGATATACCTATCCCGATCCGGAGTATCGGCTGGGTTTGATGCTTTTTTTGGAGCGGGCCTGCGATTATCTGGACGAAGTGAACGATCTTGGCATTGCTTTCGGAGATTACGAGAAGGATGAGGTGGCAGGCTCGGTCGTCGATTTCTCCGAGTACAAGACTTCCGGTAAAACACCCATGTATTTCGGAAGACCGCTGGGCCGATTGGTTGATACGGTCTATTTCACTCATTCGCATCACAGTCGCTTTCTGCAAGTGGCGGACGTGGTGGTGTACATGGCGGGACGCTATCTGGCCCGAACCAGGGCTCCCGAGAAGTGGCACGATGCCCGGTTGTTCGAGGTATGGACAAAGATAAAGGCCAGTGCTGATTTGAAGATTCAGCACTGGCCTTGAGAATCGGAACGACTAGGCCGCAAGGGTTAGGCCGCTTTTGGGAACGGCCCGCTAGTCGCAGCCGGGATTATAGGGGCTTCGGGCAGGCGATGCAAATTTCAGCCTGGGATGCGGGGAAATCTCCGAAAGCGAGCTGCCGGAGACCTTCGAACGAGACCTATATCGAGTTCTTCTGGTCGCGGAGAAAAACCAGACCGGCTTCGATCAGCCATTGTTGCAGACAATGTATGTGGTGAAGAGGCTGGCCGGTGTTCAAGCGGTCCAGACCCTCTCGCGTCTTAACCGCACCGCCCCCGGCAAGTCGCGCACATTCGTTCTTGATTTCGTCAACCATGAAGAGGAGCCCGGATAGCAGTTCGCTGCCGGGAAGAAGAGACCAATGAACAAGCTCCATCAAGGCCTCAATCCAAAATGACAGGGCCAAATCGGTAAGTTAGCATCGCAGAAGCGATAGGAGTAAAGAACATGATCAGAATGATTCCCGGACTGCTTTCGCTGGCGGCGGCGAGCGCCGCCGCCCAGGAGACCCGCCTGCTCGAGCCGGAAGACCTGTTTGAACTGCAATCCGCGGGCAACCCGGTGATCAGCCCCGACGGCGGCTGGGTAGCCTACACCGTGAACTCGACCAGCCTGGAGGAAGACAGTAGCGAAACGCGTATCTGGATGGCATCGACTACCGACGACACCGTGCTGCCGATGACCGGCGAGGGATCTTCCGCCGGCAATCCGCAATGGAGCCCGGACGGACGCTACCTTTCCTTCACGGCCTCGCGCAACGACGGCGAGACCCAGGTCTGGGCGCTCGACCGGCGCGGGGGCGAAGCGGTACAACTCACTCATGTCGAACAGGGGGTGGGCGATTACGCCTGGTCTCCCGACAGTTCCCGCCTGGCGCTGGTGATTCGCGACCCGGAAGAGGAATCCGCAGGGGAAGACGGCGAAGAGGAGGAAGCGCGCCCCTGGGTCATCGATCGCCTGCAATTCAAGCGCGACTACACCGGTTATCTCGACCGCCGCCGCACACACCTGTTCGTGCAGGACGTGGCGCCCGGCGCGGAGCCGGAAGCCGTGCAGATCACTTCCGGCGATTATGACGACAGCGATCCGGTCTGGAGTCCGGACGGCAGCCTGATCGCCTTCGTCAGCAATCGCACCGAAGAGCCCGACGCCAACGATAACACCGACATCTGGGTGGTCGCGGCCGACAATCCCGACGCCGGCGCGACGCTGTTGCAAATCACTTCCAATCCCGGCTCGGATACCTCGCCCGCCTGGAGCCCCGACGGCCTGACGATCGCCCATGTCAGCGTCACACAGCCCGAGATCATCTGGTACGCCACCAATCATCTGGCGATCTCGCCGGCCACGGGCGGCCCGGCCCGCGTGTTGACCGGGCGGATCGACCGCAACGTGAATTCGCCGCGATTCTCGCCCGATGGCGGAGAAGTGCTGTTCGGTCTGGAAGACAGCGGCGAGCGTCATCTGGCAAGCATCGACACCTCCGGCGAGAACTTCCGGCGCCTCATCGAAGGTCCGCTGAGCCTGCGCGGCTGGTCCCAAAGCGATGACGGACAGATCGCCAGCCTGATAAGCGAGCCCCACTTGCCCGCCGAAGTGTTTTACGGTGCCGGAGACGAGCGGCGGCAATTGACCTTCACCAACCGGTCCTGGCTCGACGAGTTGCAACTGGCCGATGTCGAGAACGCGCAATTCCCCAGCGCCGACGGCACCGAAGTCGAAGGATTCATCTTCAAACCGCCGGGTTTCGACGCGAGCTTCCAATATCCGACCCTGTTGCGCATTCACGGCGGCCCGGTCGCGCAATACGATTTCGCCTTCAACTTCGAAGCGCAATTGTTCGCCGCCAACGGCTATGTCGTGGTCATGACCAATCCGCGGGGATCCTCGGGTTACGGACAGGATTTTTCCTATGCAATCTGGGCCGACTGGGGCGTGCGCGATTTCGAGGATGTGATGGCCGGCGTGGACTACGCCATCGAGCAAGGCTATGCCGACCCGGACCGGCTCGGCGTCGGCGGCTGGTCCTACGGCGGCATACTCACCAATTACGTCATCACCAAGTCGGACCGCTTCAAGGGCGCGATCACCGGCGCGAGCATGGCGCTGTACCGGGCGAACTACGGCCACGATCACTATCAACTGGAATGGGAGGGGGAAGTGGGATTGCCCTGGGAGAACGCCGAGGCCTGGGAGCGCATGTCGCCGTTCAACTTTGTCGCCAATGTCGTCACGCCCACGTTGATCATGGGCGGCGACCACGACTGGAACGTGCCGATCCAGAATTCCGAACAGCTCTATCAGGCGCTGCGGCGGCTGGGCGTCGAGACGCAGCTTGTGGTCTACCCCAACGAGCACCACGGCATCCGCAAACCGGCGTTCCAGCTCGACCGGCTTGAGCGGTATTTGGCCTGGTATGACAAGTACGTGAAGGGCCAAGCTGACGATTAGTACCCGCGAGCCGCTCTCAAGTCCGATTCAATAGTAGAATTCGGGGTTTCCCGCTCGGAATAGAGCCGATTTTGGCGAAAAATCGATTTCCGCCCTTGTTTTGTGATAATTTTCGATTCAGGTAAACGATTTTCGATATGCGCATATTTCGACATATGAGCAATAAATCGTACATTTTTCGACCAGAAAAAACGTTTTTCACAAAATGCGCCTCGAATTGACCCAAAAATCAAGGTTCCAGGGCCTTGCTGTGCCGGCGGAAAGTCGGCTCGCCGGCTTTGCCGCATTGGTCGATGCGCTGGAACTTCAGGCGCCGGTTCGTCAACCGGTTTGCATATCCGGGAAACACATCGGCGGCGGCAAGCGGCGGGATGGCGAATTCATCGTATTCGACAAGCGCTATCAACCGGGCGATCTGGTAATCGACCACCTGGTTTTCGCATTACGCCACGAGAACGTTGATTTACTCATCCTCAAGCGCGCCTTTGAAGCAATTCCGGTCCCGATTCTGGAAAACTTTGTCCGAGCCACCCCTGCGGGCGTGCACACGCGCCGCGTCTGGTTCCTGTATGAGACCTTGACTGGAAAGACTCTGGATATCAAGGAGTCGCCGACCACAACAGCCGTAGACGTGTTGGACGATAAGGTCTATTTCACGGGAAAAGCAAGAATTTCCAGCCGCCACAAGGTGAGAGACAACTTGCTCGGCGACGCAAACTGGTGCCCGGTCATACGCAGAACGGAAAAGCTGGAAGCGCTTTCCCGATCCGGGTTGGCGCGCAAGGCCGCGGAACTGACGGCCCGCGCCGGCGCTCGTCTGGCCACTCGAGCCGCTTCGTTTCTGCTGATGGCGGACAGTCGCGCCAGTTTCGCGATCGAGGGCGAGCGCCCGCCCCGCAATCGGCTGGAGCGCTGGGGAAAAGCGGTGCTGCAGTCCGGCAAGAAACCACTCACCATGGAAGAAATACTCCGTCTGCACAGCCTATTGATCGAAGACTCCCGGCTTGTATTCAAGGGACTCCGTCCGGATGGCGTTTTTCTCGGCGACCGCGATCACTATCATTATCCATTGCCGGAGTTCATTGGCGCCCGTCCCGAAGACATCGAAGCATTGTGCTCCGGCATGCTGGCGGCGAACGAGCGGATGCGCAACGATGAATTGGACCCTGTCCTGCAGGCGACGGCAACCGCGTTCGGTTTTGTCCATGTGCATCCTTTTCAGGACGGCAACGGGCGTGTGCATCGCTGCCTCATTCATCATGTCCTGGCGGATCGCGGATTCTCTCCCCCTGATATGGTGTTCCCTATTTCTTCCGCCATGCTCGACCGGATTGGGGAGTACGGCGCCACGCTACGGGCACATTCCTCGGCCTTGATGGATTTCATCGAATGGCGGTCCACACCTGACTACAATGTCGAGGTGAGGAACGAAACTGCGGACCTGTACCGGTATTTCGACTGTACCGACGCTGCCGAGTTTCTCTACGGCTGCGTGCAGAAATCGGTCGAACACGATCTGCCCAACGAAATCGACTACCTGCGGCGATTCGACGAAGCCATGGCCGGTATCCGGCAAATGATCGATATGCCGGATCGACTGGCGCAAAATCTCATTTTGTTCATCCGGCAAAACGATGGCGTGCTATCCAACAAAAGGAGGAAAGGCGAGTTTTCCCAACTTGCGGATACGGAAGTCAAGCGATTGGAGACAATGATCAACAAAGCGTTCGAAGGATTCGAATACAAAAGGTATTGAGTCAAGTACCGTGCAAATGTTCACAACGGCGCGGATGTGTCATTATTTGCTTACCCGCGCCGACAGCCGGTTCTGATTAGAGAGGAAACTGCAATGCGTCTTTCCGTCCTGCCAATTGTCTTCATGACCGCCCTGGCGCTCGCCGCGCCGGCGCTGGCCCAGCAGGGCAACGCCCGGGGGCCCATCGGCGAAAGCCCGTATGACATCGTCAGCGGCTGGCACAAGCCTTTTCAGGAGCCGGGCTTCGCCTTTGGCGGCAATTCCGGGGTGTGGGCGGAGTCGCCGGATCGCATCATCATCGCCCAGCGCGGCGAGACCATTCTGCCTTATCCAATCCCGGAGGATTTCCCCGGCTTCGCCGGCTCTCTCGGCATCAATGTGCTGCGGGAGGTCAATCGCCGCGTCTGGCAGAACTGCCTTTACATTCTGAATGGCGATGGCGAGGTGGTCGAAATCTGGGACCACCTCGATTATCTCTGCGAAGGTTCGGATGGCCCCGGCCCGCATCGCATTCGCATCAGCCCTTACGATCCGGAAAGCCGCATCTGGCTGATCAACGAAACTTTCCACCAGATCTACGTGATCGCCAACGACGGCGGCGAAGTGCTGGCCACTTATGGCGAGAAAGGCGTCTCAGGCGCCGGCGAAACGCATTTCGGCCGGCCCCAGGACGTTGCCTTCCTGCCCGACGGCCGCATCCTGGTCGCCGACGGCCTCGACAATCACCGGGTGATCATCTACGACAACGACATGAATTATCTCGGCGAGTTCGGCGGCTTCGGCACGGGGCCGGGCCAGTTCAATACCCTGCATGCGGTGGCGGTCGGGCCGGACGGCCTGATCTTCGCGCTCGACCGGTCGGGCGGC
>JAJECW010000045.1 GCA_022821865.1 Pseudomonadales bacterium | reverse complement strand
GCTGGACCAGACCGACCGTTCCGAAGTCGGCCGCGAGCCGTTCTTCCGTGGGCGCGATGCGGAGTTCGATGTCTTTCGCAGGGCGGCGGGCAGTCTCCATGACGGACGGGTCGGCGGCGGCACGATGGTTTTCCAGGGCGCTCCGGGCGCCGGCAAGTCGGCGCTTATGGAGGAGTGCCTCGAAGCGGTGCGGCGCCATTCGACCCCCGAGGCGCCCTGGGTGGCGCTTGCCTTGAATCCCGGATCCTTGCGCTACCCCGACAAGATAATCCGGGGGATGGTGGACGCAGCCAACGCGGAAAGCGAGCGTCTCCGGCGGGAGGCGTCCGGCGCGGTATCCCGGTTGCTGGGAGAATTTCTCGACCGGGGCAGGCAGATTCTCCATGAGATACCGGATCGGAACGTTTCGTTGGGAGGCGTGTCATGGAGCGGGCGGGAGAGGGAGGTGTCCGCCGAAGGCCTGTTCGAACATGTGGCGCCCCTTCTCGGCAAGTTCCACATTGTTGTATGCGTGGACGAAGCCCAGAACACGCCGCTGGGAGAAATGACCCGGGACGCGCTCGATTGTCTGCACCGGGATCCCCAGGGCATTCCCCTGGTGGCGGCGTTTTTCGGCCTGAGCGACACCACGCGCGTACTGCGCCGTTGCGGCCTGTCCAGATTCGCAAGGGGGCGGGTGGTAACCCTGGAACCCCTGCCGCATGAAGATTCCGCCCACGCGATTCGGGATGTGTTCGGAGCCTACGGTTTCACGGGGGCGCCGGAAGATCGAGAGTCCTGGGTGGACCGGCTCGCCGAGTTGTCCCAAGGCTGGCCGCAGCATATCAACAGTGTCGCGATCGCGGCGAGCCGCGTCATCCGGGCCAACGGCGGGCGGATCGATGCGGCGCATCTGGACGAGGCCGTGGCGGTCGGGGAGGCATACAAGCGGGAATATTATGCCGGTCGGCTGGAAGCCGCCTCGGGCCGCTACTGGATTTACCGGGACCTTGCCCTGGCCATGGAAAGGAACGGCGGTGTGTTGGCCTGGGACGGAATCAATTCGCTCACCGGGGAGGTTCGCGGAAGAACGGAGGAATCCATGGAGGATTTTCTCACCGACGCCCTGCATGCCGGCCTGCTGGCCCCGGACCGGGAACTGCCGGATCATTACCGGATTCCGATTCCGTCCCTGGGGGACTACCTGCGGGCGCTGCCGGCAGAAACAACATCTGCCTGAAACCATGTTCCAGGCATCTCTTTCAATCCTCGCGGAAGGTAAACACGAAAAGCAGGAACACGATCAGGGCGAAACCGGCCGGCAGCAGCCAGAAATCCTGCCAGCGCGCCAGCGTCAATACCGTTTCGTCTCCCAGGAACGCGTTGAACAGCGCTCCGGCGATCTGCGCGCCGATGAACATGCCGAGTCCGTAGGTCACCAGGACAAGGAATCCCTGGGCCTGGCCGCGCACGGCCGGCGTCGATTTCTTGTCGACATAGATCTGCCCGGTGACGAAAAAGAAGTCGTAACAGATGCCGTGCAGCAATATGCCCGTGACCACCATCCAGAAGACAGCGTCCGGCGCGCCAAGCGCGAACAGCAAGTAACGCAGGATCCACGCCGCCATGCCGATGGCCAGCATCCATTTCACGCCGAAGCGTACGAACAGCAGCGGCATCAGCAACATGAACGCCGCCTCGGACATCTGGCCGAGCGTCATCAGCGACGACGGGTTGGGCAGCAGGCCGACGACCGCGTTGCTCACGTTCTGATCGTATACCGCGTTGGCGACGAAGATCGGCGCGAAGTTGTAATACGCGGCCAGGGGAATGCAGATCAGAATCGAGCAGACGATGAAGATATAGAACGCGCGGCTGCCCAGTTGCCGGAACGCGTCGATGCCGACGATGCTTTTCAGGGAGACTTTCTCGCCGGCAGCGGGAGGCGGCGTATGCGGCAACGTGAAACTGTAGGCGCCGAGAATCAGACTCGCGATCGCCGTGGTATAGAGCGGCAGCGGGGTGCGATCCGGCAATTCGTCGCCCGAGAACTGGCCGAGGACGAAGCCGATGAACAATCCGGCGACGATCCAGCCGATCGTGCCGAACACGCGAATGAGCGGAAACTGCTTTTCCTGGTTCTCGATGTTGTGAAAGGCGAGCGAGTTGGCCAGCCCCAGCGTCGGCATATAGCAGATGTTGTAGAGCAGGAGCAGCAATATGAACAGCAAGGGCGACCCTGACGCCTGGGGCACCGTCAGCATGATCAGCCCGCCGATGATGTGCAGCGTGCCGAGAACCCGCTCCGTGGCGAAAAACCGGTCGGCAACCAGGCCCAGGAAAAACGGAGCGATGATCGCGGCCACGGGATTGACCGTATACGGCCAATGCGTGAGATCCGCCATGCCTTGAGCCGCCATGTAGTTGCCGATCGTCACATACCACGCGCCCCAGATGAAGAACTGCAGAAACATCATCGCGCTCAGGCGCGTACTTATGGCGCTGTTCGCACTATTGGCACTTTGCATTGCTTGACTCCCTGATCGCGGATCGCTGCTAGCGCGATGGATAAAGCGGTGAGATGAGATTCGGCGTCTTCTCGTGCCTGCTGCGGCTGGCCCACAATATGCCGCGCTGCAGGATCGTCAGGGCCTCGGGAATCTCATACACATGGGGCTTGTGGCCCAGCGAGGTGTAGAAGACGCGGCCCTCGCCGAATATCCGTTTCCAGACCACGGGTATGACCGCGTCCCTGACCCAATAGTCATGGTCGCCGTTGAAGGTCGTCGTGGCGAGAACCTTGTTGTTCGGATCGACGTGCATGTAATACTGCTCCGACACGACGTCGAAATCGTCCAGTCCGCGCGTGATCGGATCTTCGTGATCGGTGATGTTGACCCGGTAGGGAATGCCGTCGTTGCCGGGATGTTCCACCCATTGGCCGCCGATCATGTACTCGTAGCGCTGCGCCAGCCGAAACGAATCGCCGAGCCCGCCATGCCAGCCTGCGATTCCCATGCCGTTTTCCACCGCCGTCAGCAGACCGTTGAGCTGGTCTCCGGAAATCTCTCCCATGGTCCAGATCTGCACGACCAGGTCGATGCCGCTCATGAACTCGCTGTCCGCGTACGGCTCCAGGGAATCCGAGATGACCACCTCGAATCCTTCGCTTCGCAGCCAGGGCACCAGCAAGTCGCGGTAGGCCACCGGCTCGTGACCTTCCCAGCCGCCGTAAGTAAAAAGCACCCGGCCGGAACTTTCCGCCGCGAATGCCGGCAATGCGATAGTGACGATAATGAGTAACATCGAGATTCGTAACTTCATTTCTACACCTCAACCCAGATTGTTCCGTTGTCGGAACTCTCCACAGCCGCCTGCACGAAGCGCATGCCGCGGATTCCGTCCTCGACCCCGGGATAATTGCATAATGCCGGTTCGCCCGCCGCCGCGCGCCGCACATCGGCCATGAAATCGCGATAGATGTTCGCGAACGCTTCGAGATAACCCTCGGGGTGGCCGGCGGGCGTCCTTGTCGCTCGCGCGGCCGCCTCGCCCAGATACCCGGCGCCGGACCGGAATCTCTCCCAGCTCTTGCCGGCCGGCTTCACCTTCAGCGTATTCGGCTCCATCTGGTGCCATTCCAGCCCGGCTTTCGTGCCGTAAAGGCGGATATTGAGGGCGTTCTCCTCGCCGCAGGCGATCTGCGAGCATACGAGAGTGCCCCGGGCGCCGCCTTCGAGCCGCAACAGCATGCTGGCGTCGTCGTCGAGCCGCCGGCCTTCGACGAAGCTCGTCAGTTCCGCGCAGACCGATTGCACTTTCCGGCCCGTTACGAACTCGACCAGGTGCTTCGCGTGGGTGCCGATGTCGCCCACGCAGCAACTGATGCCGGAGCGCGCGGGATCCGTGCGCCATTCGGCCTGCTTGTTCCCCTCGCGTTCCAGCGGTTCCATGAGCCAGTCCTGGTTGTATTCGACCTGGACCTTGCGCAGATCGCCCAGCCGGCCGCTCGCGACGAAATCGCGGGCTTCGCGGACCATCGGATAACCGCTGTAGGTATGTGTCAGGGCAAACAGCTTGCCGCTGCTCGCCACGATTTTTCCCAGTTCCCGCGCGTCGTCGAGGCTCGACGCGAGCGGCTTGTCGCAGACTACGTGGATGCCGGCCTCGAGGAACGCCCTTGCGACCGGAAGATGAAGATTGTTCGGCGTTGCGACGATGACGTAGTCGATGCCTTCCTCGATCGCCGCTTCCCCGGCGGCCATCGCCTCATAGGAATCGTAGGACCGCTCGAGATGCCAGGCTTCGGCGCTCGCCTTCGCCTTTTCGGGATCGGAAGACATGGCGCCGGCGACCACCCGCGCCTCGTTGTCGAGTTCCGCGGCAATTCGATGGACGGCGCCGATGAAAGCGCCCTGGCCGCCGCCGACGATTCCGGCCCTGAGTCTGCTCATGAACGATAGGCCTCCCGCCCTACGCCTTGCACGGGAATTCCCTGCGCGGCCATCACCTCGTGCTGCAGCGCGTACATCGCCGCCGCCGCTTCGTCGATGGCCCTGGTAAACGCGACCGACCCTTCCAGGATGGGCGCCAGCTTGTCCTTGTCCTGGATGCGCGCCGGCGGATATTCGTGCTCGACGACGAGGTAGATCTCGGCCGGGTCGATGTCGAGCAGTTCACGCGCCGCAAGCTGGTGATCGAGCCAGTCGACGGTGCGGTTTTGCAGGTAGGCCAGAGGGTCGTGTCTCGCCGTGCCCGGCAGTTCG
>JAJECW010000105.1 GCA_022821865.1 Pseudomonadales bacterium | reverse complement strand
CGGAAGCCAGTCCCGCAGGTTCGTTGGCAGCAACATTCCCTGATCCGGTTGGTAGGGGCGAAAATTCGTCGGCATGCCAGTGTCCTCAACAATCCCGTCAGGGGAATCATCTCATATCAGTTTCTACGGCGCAGGCTCCTAGGAGCCTGCGCCGTAGGAATTCGCGAAAGCGAAGATTCGCTATCGCCGCGCCCCCGGCCGGTCGATTGAGGCGAATATTGGTGGATATGCAACGAAATCGAGCGGCCGGGGGCGTGGACGGGAGCGGATTTGCAGCCGTGAATTCCTACGGCGCAGGCTCCTAGTGGCCGGGGAAGCGGCGCCAAATTTGTATTGGATAAAGTTGCTGACGAGCTGAAAGGATTCCGCGCATGGCGCGCAAAAGCCCTGATTGTCATGATTGATGCGGATAACCACGAAGTTTCACAGAGAAAGGCGCAGTTGAACAAGGCATGTCAAGCCAGGGATACAGCCGCCAGGAGTGCGGAAGAGGCCGCCCTTTTTCTGGTTCCAAAGAGAAATATCGAATCCTGGTTCCGTTACTTGAATAACCAGGAATGGAACGAAACTGAAAACTTCAGATTTGCAACGAATGACGGTCTGGCAAAGGAAGCGGCCAGAAATCTACACCGGATGTGTTTTGATGAGCAAAAGCTCAAGCAGCCCTCCCCCGCCTCGCTGGAGGATGCGTGTCTTGAATGGCAACGGTTCCAACACGGATAACTTACGACGACAGCCGCGCATGATATGTTGCAGTTTCATAGTGATAAGTAGGATGTGTCCCGCTTTGGGTGTTGTTCGGAAGAGAGATTTCCCTAATGGATGGCGGATTCCAGGGAAACGCCTGCTTCCGGGGGGGGGGGGGGGGTGAATTTGGTGTGATCTCGGGCAGGCGAGCGCCCCGGCCTGCGCTTACGCTGCCATTGCTATTTTCCGTCATGCTGTTCGGTTCCAAGAAATGATTCACCGGAGTTTGTATCACAATGGCCTCCGGGTTGCAAAACCAGCACCCGGCCAGAGTCCGCTTCGCGGAGCAGGGAGTCACCATGGGTGACAACCACTATGGTGGTGTGCCCACGCAGGCGCCGCAGCGTTTCTATCACGCGGCCCTCGTTGCCGGAGTCCAGTTGGCCGGTAGGTTCGTCGAGCACGAGCAGCGCGGGCCTGCGCAGCAGCGCGGCGGCCAGGGCCACCCGCTGCCGTTCGCCACCCGAAAGCCGGTCGCCGCGGTCACCGACCACCGTGTCCAGCCCGCGGTCCAGCGCGTCGACAAAGTCGGCCGAGGCGAGCCGCAGAGCCTCACGCATTTCAGCCTCAGTCGCTTCCGGGCAAGCCCAGGCAAGGTTTGCGCGGACGCTTTCGTGGAGGAGGAACGGTTCCTGCGGGACATAGGCGGTCGAGCGCCTCCAGCGGCGCAGAAACGGTCCGCGCAGAGGGATGCCATCCACCAGGATACAGCCGCGGGTCGGCTCGAGCAGGCCGAGGATGAGGTCCGCCAATGTTGTCTTGCCGGAACCGGAAGGACCGGTGATGGCGAAGATTTCATTCGCCGGAATGCGAAAGGAAATACCGGACAGCGCACTTGCCGAGGAATCCGGATAGTCGAATCCGAGGTCGCGCGCCTCGATGTCCTTGCCTGATGTCAGCGCTGTTTCATCCGCGTCCATGGGTTCCGCCGCCGCCTCCAGTTCCCCTCTCATGGCGGTGACCGCGGCATAGGCGGGCAATGCGTTGACGAAGGCTTGCGCCCATTGCAGCAGATTCAACGCGGTGGGGACGACCCTGGCGAAAACCAGGGCGAGCAGCGCCAACTCTGGCAACGTGAGACGGGCGTCGGCAATTGAGTACCAGACCAATCCCGCCAACGCGGTGGCCGCGGCGAATTGCAGCGCGGCCCGCGTGGCCGCGCTGAGGGTGGCGAAAGCAATTTGCCGATCACGTACATCCGCGGTCTGTCTTTGAAAACGTTCGATGTGCGCCGCCTCGGCGTTCTGGCTTTTGGCGAGTTTCAGCCCATCCAGGAAATCGGTCGAATAGCCGCGCAGAACGAGGCCGCCGCGGGTGAGCTGCCGCCCCAGCGAGTGTGACCGGCGCAGCAGGGGACGACTTGCCGCCGCCAGGGCCAGGCCCGCCATGGCGGCAACCGCGGCCACCGCCGGCGACACGGCCAGGGCGACCGCAAACTGAACCGATGCCAAAGTGGCGCCAACCGCCAGTTGCAGCAGTTGAAAAGCCGCGTTGCCGACGCGTCCCACGCTGTCGGTCAGCAGGTGTTGAATGTCGGATCTGCGCTGTCCCAGCAATTGGCCCCAGGCGGCTTTGGCAACTGCCGCGTACAGGTCGCCGCGGATTCTGTCCACGAACTCCAGCCTCAGCCGGGTGGTCAGCGTGCCGCGAGCCCAGGCGGCGACGGAGCGGACCGCCGCCAGCGCCAGAAACACGGCCAACACGCCGGGCAGGTTGAGCGGAACTCCAAGCGACACCGCAATTTGAGTGACTGTTTCGACGATCGGGATGGCGTCGCCACCGGTGCTGGTCAGCCCCGCCGCTTGCAGCAATGGGACGACCATAAGCAGGCCGAATGCCTCGGTTACGCTTGAGGTCAACAACAGCAACATCACCAGGGCGCAGCGCCCGGGAGAGGTGGCAATCAGGTCGCGAAGGAGAGCCCAAGTTCCGCCATGCGTGGAAGAGAATTTGATCGGCATGAGGGTGGATGACCGGTTGAAATGGCAGGGAAGAGCTGTGGCTGGAGGGTCGCAGGGTTGGTGCCGACTTTGCCGGATAGGCCGGCTGGCGGGGCACCTGTGGCGGCCACCGAGTTATGGCGGCCGCAGTCCAGGAAATTGCCCATATGGTTGTCTCTCCTCATTGCTCCGCCCGAAAACCGGGCGGTGTTGGTGGTCACATGGACCACCTGCGTGAAACATATAGCAAACCGGAAATCTCCAGGCAATACTTTCGGGGCGTCACGTCATCAGTTTGCTTTCCGACCTTTGGGAACGAAATCCAGCGTATTCCAGCGCGGGAGTCAACAGGGAAAATCCCTATAATAGATTGTTCCATATGGTATTTATGGCAGTTTGCGGCGGGATGTGCGCAGGGGGGGTTGGTGCCCAGGGGCGGAATCGAACCACCGACACGAGGATTTTCAGTCCTCTGCTCTACCGACTGAGCTACCTGGGCATCAGACTTCTTACATGCCATCCCTGGCGCGGAAAGGGCGGTATTTAACCTTTCAGCTTGCACGCAGTCAACTCCCTGACAAGGATTTGCCGATTCCCGGCAGCCGCTTCGGTGATTTACGGGAACGGGGATAGAATGGATCACGATTTCCAAAAACGATCAGATTGAATCGCTACAATGGAGCCTCCCATGAAATATTCGAGAATTCTCCTCGTACTGCTGCTGGCAATCCCCATGACCCAATTGAATGCCCAACGGATACCCACCATCAACCCCGCCGACTATACCGAGGAGCAGGCCCGGACCGCGAGGGAGTTTGAAGCAGCGCGGAACCGCCCCGTGAGCGGACCTTTCGAACTCCTGATGCACAGCCCCGCGGTGATGAGTCGGGCGCGGGCTTTTGGCGATTATCTGCGTTTCGACTCCGCCATTGGCACCACCCTGAGCGAACTCGTGATTCTGATCACGGCGCGGGAATGGTCCCAGGACTACGAATGGTATGTGCATTACCCGATAGCGATCGAGAGGGGCATCGATCAGGCAATCGCTGATGCCATCGCAGAAGGCCGCAGGCCGCGGGGAATGAACGAAGACGAGGAGATCGTCTACGATTTCTCGATAGAACTGCATCGTTACCGCCGCGTCAGCGATGCCACCTTCGAGCGCGCCCGGGAACGATTCGGCAACCAGGGTGTGATCGACTTGACCGGCATCAATGGCTACTACACTTTCCTGGCCATGCAGATGAACATGGCTCGCTATCCCGTCCCCAGCGAAGCCGACCGCCTGCCGCGCTTCCCGGATTGAAGCGGATGCTTTCACTTTCCCGTTTGCTCGATCTGCCGCGTTGATTCCCTCGGCGTGTCTCCCGGAAATCTTGCCGCGAATATGAGGACGAGCAGGCTGAGGGCGGAAAGCCCGGCCGCCGCCCGAAACGATCCCCCATGGCGCCAGGTACCGGCGCGGCGAAAAACTGCGCGGCGGCGTAAGTGAACAGCAGATAGCCGCCGAGGGCCGAAGCGCTGGAAAGCGGAACGTCCCCGAGCCCCATGATCAGTTGCGGCATGACTGGCAGAATGATAATGAAAAACTCCACGGATGGAGTTTTTCAGAGAATACCCAGAATGACGATGAAGGCAACGGCGTGCCGCCGCTGCTGCATGGAAGCTGGCATGGCCCCTATTCCGCCACTGCGCTCCAGTTGTTCGCCAGATAGTCCGCGGTGCGCCAGGCCAGGGCCTGGGCGGTGAGGGTGGGGTTGCGGGCGCCGCTGGTGCCCATGACCGAAGCGCCGAGAATGCCGAGATTGGGCGCTTCGTGACAAAAACCCCAGCGGTCCACCACATTGGTCTCGGCATTGTCGCCCATGCGGGTGCCGCCATAGGCGTGGGTGGAAGCCCCCATGGCGTTGCCGAGTCCGGAACGGATGATGCGGGTGGCGCCGGCCTCGCGATACCACTGCTCCATCCTGTCCTGGGCAAAACGGGCGATGCGCAGTTCGTTATCGTGATAGCGCGCCGTAATGCGGATCACCGGCAGGCCGAAGGGGTCTTTCACTTCCGGGTCGAGATCAAGGTAGTTGTCTTCGTAGGGCAGCGTGGTTTTCTGGAGATAGGAGGAATTGCCGCGGTCGGCATTCTTCATGATGAAAGCCTTCCAGTCCGAGCCCCAATTGCGGGCGGTCTGGCCGAAGGTGCTCATGCGGGCTGCGCTCATGGGCCGGCGGTCGGTATGGGCCCAGAGATTGGCGCCGCCGATAAAATCCAGCCCGCTGTGGTCGAAATTGTCATCGGCCCATTCGTCGATGGCGGCGCCCTGGGCCGGCAGTCCGTACCAGTTGTGAAGATCGCGGTCGAACAGCGCGGTCACCGGCGCGCCCTGGTGATGGCTAAGATAATGCCTGCCCACCTGGCCGGCATGGTTGGCCAGGCCATCGGGGAAAGCCGCTGAAGCCGACAACAGCAGCAGCCGCACGTTTTCATAGGTGTAACTCGCCAGCAAGACCACTCTGGCGGGTTGGAAGAAGTGCTCATTGCCCTTGAGGTATTCCACGCCGGTGACGCGGCCATCATTGTCTGTGACCACCCGGATCACCCGGGCATAGGGGACGACTTCCAGATTGCCGGTTTCCAGGGCCTTGGGAATCGCGGTGAAGGCGGTGGAGCTTTTCGACCGCAAATGACAGCCGCCGCGGTTGCAGAAGCCATGGTATTGGCAGGGCGGGCGGCCATCGTATGCCTCGGTGGCGATTGCCGCCGGACCCTGAAAGGGATTCCAGCCGAGCCTGCGGGCGGCGTCTCCCATGAGCTCGGTGAAAGGGGATGCGCGCAATGGCCGCATCGGGTAGGGTCGCCGCCGGGGGCCTTCAAAGATATTGCCGCGGGAGTCGATCTCCCCCTGCACATTGCCCGCCTGCCCGGAAACGCCGATGGCGTATTCGACCCGGTCGTAGAACGGCTCGAGTTCCGTATGGTCGAAAGGCCAGTCCTCTACCGTGGAGCCTGCCGGAACGCGGCCCGGGCCATAGCGCTCCCGCGTTGCGGACACCACCCGGAAATCCCAGGGATTGAGCCGCCAACTCTGGGCCCAGTAGTGCATGGAAGTGCCGCCCACGGCATTCATCATGGGATGGCCGCCCTGCACGGCGCGGTCGGCGGCCGTGGCGCGCACCGTCGGCGCCTCGCCGGCGGCCTTCTGCACTGCTTGTGGCCAGTTGCGGTAATTATTGCGCAATTCATCGGGGCCGAAATCCCGCGGGCTGAGCCAGCCACCGGCTTCGAGGCCGATGACCTTCATGCCGGCCCGGGCCAGTGGCAGGGAAGCGATGCCGCCCGCGGCGCCAAGGCCGACAATGGCCACATCGGCGCCGGCAAGCCTCCTAGGCACGGTTGCCTCCGGTCTTGGTATAGGGCGGGTAGTCGTATGCCGATTGATGATTCGGCGGCAGGTCGGCGCCCAATTCCACATCGCGCTCGCTGGCGCCGATGCGAACGCCGGGGTAGCGGATCATGTCCCAGCCGACAAAATCGCGGTTGCCGCCGTAATAGGGGTCGCAAAACGTGCCATTGATGGCGTGATTGCGCAGCAGGTCGAAGAACCCGCCGGCGCTGGGCAGGAACCCGTCGAGTTTGTTCTGCTGCAGGGCGAGCAGGATCGATTCCTGCCGGTCGCGGATCAATCGGGCAAAGGGCCTGCCCCGATACCTGCGGGCGTAGTCCTCAATCGCCGCCAGGCCGATGCGGAAGGCTTCGAGGTCTTCGGCGTCGGGTCCGGCCAGGGCGCGGTCGATATAGTGGGCGGCTCTTGCTTCCCGGGCGCCGGGGCCGTTCTCATCGGAGGGAATGAGCAGGTCGCAGAGGATTTCCAGGGTTTCGACTTCCGCCGCGGTGAGGACTTCCAGAGCTTCGCGGATTCGAGGCTGGGCCGGCTCTGCGCCTTGCTGGGCAATCAGCGTGCCGCTGCCGCCAAGCGCCGCGGCGCCCACAAGCCCGGCGCCCTTGAGCAGATTGCGCCGGCCGGGACTGGCCGGTTGCGGTTCCGCCGCGGGAGCGGATGTGGACCGCTGTCGATTCTTTTGCGCCACAATGCTGCCCAGGCTGGAGGGAATTGCCGCCAGACTAGCAAATTCGCACGCCGGGAGCGAGCCTGCGCCGAGTTCGGCCCCGTAGGAAGCAGGGGTGTCAAGTGGTATGATGGGAGAGTCATATCACATAGATAGCGCCGGAAGAGGCCGCATCTGAAGCGGAGAAGGCCATGAACCAATTCACGATTAACGTAGAGTACTACGCCGACACCGGCGTATACGTTGCCACGAGTGATGACATACCGGGACTCACCCTGGAAACAGAGACCGTGACAGGGCTGGTGAAAGCGATAGATGACGTCGTTCCCCGACTGTTGCTGAACAATCTCAAGATTCCAGAGGACGCGGACAGCGAAGTGGTGGTCAACGTCTCCTTGCCACCGGGGCGCCCCGGAAGGTCGAACATACCGCTCCCGATCAATAAGCTGGGATTGGAGTATTCCCTGGCGGCCATTGCCGCATAAGGATGGTTCGGCATGGCCGGGTTATCCAAGCACTTCTGAAAAATTAAACTGAACAAAATGCTTGACATGGGAAGTGCGCTCAATCACCCGGATCACCGGCGTATCCATCAACACGGTTGCCAAGCCGCTGAAAGACGCGGGCGACGCCTGCGCGGAATCAAAGGCAACCGCCGAATCGAGTGCGACGAAATCTGGTCCTTTTGCTACGCGAAGGAGCGGGCCGTGCGCGGCGCGATTGCCGTGCCAGCGGTCGCCGGAGATGTATGGACCCAGGAGCCTGCGCCGTAGGAATTCGCGAAAGCGAAAATTCGCTATCGCCGCGCCCCCGGGCGGTCGATTGAGGCGAATATTGATGACGGGAATGTCCCCTGTTGCAAGCTGGCGTGGTTATGGCATAAGTTTGGCCCCGACAGGAACTGCATCCGGGAGGGGGGATATCATGGTCGAGGGAATTCCAGGCTGGGTCCGCATTGCCGTCATCGTGGCGGCGGCATACGTTTTGCTCGTGGTCGCCTTCGAGTCATTGATCGGCTACTTTCAGCCATTCGGCGGCGACAGCATCGTCATCGTCACCACCGGCGACAATGGCGCCCGCGGCGAACGGGTGCTTTCCCGGCGCGATATCGACGGCAATCTCTACATCGCCGCCAACCATTGGCCGCGGCAGTGGTACCGTCAGGCAATGGAGCGCCCGCAAGTGGAAGTGGCGACCGATGGCGATGGCGAACCCGAGCCCTACCTTGCCGTGCCACTGAGCGGCGCCGAGCTTGAACGGGTGGCGGAAGTTTACGACGTCGGCTTGTTTGTCCGCTTTCTCACCGGATTTCCGCCACGCCGCTTTCTGCGGCTGGACCCGCGCTGAGCGGGGCTGGGGACAACCGGTTCATCCATAGCCAACCGGGAGTACGGAGCTATGCCGCCTTCCGGGCGCAATAGCGCCTGAGTTCAAAGTAGCCGCCGCTCCAGGCTTCATGAAGTGGTTGAACCTGGCCGTACAAGCGACGCAACCCAGGTGTGCGCATACCCCCGATCATCAAGCCAGCCATCAATTTGCATGCGTTTTCCACGATTTGCACATTGGCCGCATCTTTTCCATGGAATCCCTCGAATTCCAGAATCTCCAGATCCGCTTCGGCCAGTATTTTCCGGTAGGAACCCGGGCATTCCAGACTGGGCAGGGCGTAAGGTTCACAGATCGGCTCGATGTATTTCTCGTATTCCGCGTCGGTCAAGCCGTCGCGCGCCATCCAGTCCGTTGCCACGATCTTGCCTGACGGCTTCAGAATGCGGTGAACTTCACGCAGGAAATTGGCCCGGTCGACATAGTGGCAGGCGCTTTCGATATTGACGACCACATCTACGGAGTTGTCGGGAAAAGGCAGATGCCGCGAACAATCGGCGTACTCGAAAGAGACCAGTCCTTCAAGGCCGGCTTGAGCGGCTTTCCCGGCGGCGATTTCCAGTTGCATGTCGACGATATTGACTCCGGTAACCTTGCAGCCGCGTGTTCGGGCGAGATGGATTGCGGTGCCGCCCACCCCGCAGCCAGCATCCACAACATGATGTTGCCGCCCGATTTCGGCGGGAGCCACTGTGGCTTCCACCATCCGAACCACGGCCCGGGCATGGATTTCCGAATCCGTGAACCATTCGTTTGGCTTGGGGCACTGCCCGGGTTCGAACAGTCCGAAATGAATATGGTCACGGTTCCATCCAGTGAGATACAGCCCGTGGGTTTCCGTGTCGTAATAGCCCACAACCTTGTCGCCGTGCTCGGCAAGGGATTCTTTACTGCGCTGAAACATTTTCCCGCCCTGTTTTTTTCGCGACTGGCGCAAGTTTACCAAGGTATCCCGCATAAATTCAGGATTGCACGCAAAATATTTATCAAAATATTTTGATAAATGATTGCAGTCGGGGGCCGATGCTGCTATCGTTCGCTCCCATTTTACCTACCCGCAACTGCAATGAGTACCAATCCCGCTTCCATACTGTACGAAAGCAGCCCCCGGCCAGTGGCCGAGCCGCTGCTTACCCTCACCGCCCTGCACAAGGCCTTGGCGGACAGCCTGCGGCTGCAAATCCTGCGGCTGCTGAAAAGCGAGTCCTTCAGCGTTCTCGAATTGTGCCGCATTCTGGATATACGCCAATCGGCGCTGAGCCACCATCTCAAGATTCTGCTGCAAGCCGGCCTGCTTTCCACCCGGCGCGAAGGCACTTCGATCTTCTACCGCCGCACGCTGGTGCATGATCACGCGGATTTTGCCGAAAGCCGCCGCCATATCCTGGAAGCCATCGATACCCTGCCGATATCGACCTCGCAAAATCGCAAGATTCGTCAGATCCAGCAGGAGCGCGGCCTCTCCTCGCTGCAGTTTTTCCGCCGCAATGCCGGCAAGTTCCGCGAAAAGCAGGGCTTGATTGTTGCCCATGACCAGTATTGCGCGAATCTGCACGACGTGATTGCCGGCCTCGGGCTGGAGAAGCAGGCCCGGGTGCTTGAAGTCGGCCCCGGCGAAGGCCAGTTGCTTGCCGAGCTTGCCGAGCGGTTCCAGCGCCTCACCGCCCTGGACAACTCGCCGGACATGCTGGAAAAAGCCCGCGCCACCGTTGCCGCCGCAGGTCACCAGGGAATTGAATTCCTGCTGGGCGAAACCCGCTCGGTGACCGACCGGCAATTCGATCTCATCATCTTCGACATGGTGCTGCATCATATTCCGTCGCCGGCCATGACCATCAAGGACTGCGCCCGCCTGCTGGCGCCCTCGGGCACGCTGCTGATCTGCGATCTGACCCGTCACGACCAGGACTGGGTGCGGGAATCCTGCGGCGACCTCTGGCTTGGATTCGATACCGACGACTTGCAGGACTGGGCCGGTCAGGCGGGCCTGGAAGACCACCAGGGCTCCTTCCTGGGGCTGCGCAATGGATTCCAGATCCAGATGCGGATGTTCAGCAAGAAGCGCGACGCCCGTTCTCGATAGACTGGAAGACAGCCATGCCTGACACGAGCCTGTTCACGTCTGAATCGGTGGCCGAAGGTCATCCGGACAAGATGGCCGACCAGATTTCCGATGCGGTGCTCGACGCCCTGCTCGAGCGGGACCCGAATTCCCGGGTCGCCTGCGAAACCCTGGTCAAGACCGGCATGGTGCTGCTGGCCGGCGAAATCAGCAGCAGCGCCACCATCGATGTGGATTCCCTGGTGCGGGAAGTGGTGCGCGATATCGGGTACACCAGCGCCGAGCTCGGCTTCGACAGCGAGGCCTGCGCCGTGCTCAACGCCCTGGGCCAGCAGTCTCCGGATATCGCCATGGGAGTTGATCCCACCGAGTTGAAGGACCAGGGCGCGGGCGACCAGGGCCTGATGTTCGGCTACGCCACCAGCGAAACCGATGTGCTGATGCCCGCGCCCATCACCTATTCCCACCGGCTGGCGCAACAGCAGGCCCGGGTGCGCAAGAGCGGGGCGCTGCCCTGGCTTGGCCCCGACGCCAAGAGCCAGCTCAGCTTCCGCTATCGCGACGGTCGCCCGGAAGGCATCGAAACCGTAGTGCTTTCCACCCAGCACGCCGGTGATGTTCCCCTGGCCCGGGTGCGGGAAGCGGTGATTGAAGAAATCATCAAGCCCGTCCTGCCGCCGCAATGGCTCGACCAGCGCACCAATTACCTGATCAACCCCACCGGCCGTTTCGTGATCGGCGGCCCGCGCGGCGACTGCGGCCTCACCGGGCGCAAGATCATCGTCGACACTTACGGCGGCGTCGCCCGCCATGGCGGCGGCGCATTTTCCGGCAAGGATCCTTCCAAGGTGGACCGCTCGGCGGCCTACGCCGCCCGCTATGTGGCCAAGAATCTGGTTGCGGCGGGTATTGCCGAGCGTTGCGAGGTGCAGCTTTCCTACGCCATCGGCGTGGCCGAGCCCACTTCGGTCAGCGTCGAGACTTTCGGCACCAGCCGGATTTCGCAGCAGCGCATCATCGAACTGATTCGCGCGCATTTCGAACTGCGGCCCAGGGGGCTCATCGAGCAACTCGACCTGTTGCGGCCCATTTACCGCCAGACCGCGAGTTACGGACATTTCGGACGAGAAGAATCCGACTTCCGCTGGGAGCGAACCGATCTGGCTGAAACGCTGCACCATGAGGCTGGACCCAAAGTCCGGGCGAGCAGTCAATGAATCGGGGGCGGGGGCCTGAGCCGGAGCAGCGGCGGGAGTTGAGCAGATGAGTCATCCCATGATCAAGCGGCGGGATTGTCCATTGCCGGATTTCAAGGTCGCCGACATTTCCCTGGCCGATTACGGCCGCCGGGAAATCAGCCTCGCCGAAAATGAAATGCCCGCGCTGATGGCCCTGCGAAGCCGTTACGCCGGCAGCAAGCCGCTGCAGGGGGCGAAAATCCTCGGCTGCCTGCACATGACGGTGCAAACCGCCGTGCTCATCGAAACCTTGATGGAACTCGGCGCGGAAGTGCGCTGGTCCTCTTGCAATATCTTTTCCACCCAGGACCATGCCGCCGCCTGCATGGCCGCGGAGGGCGTTGCGGTCTACGCCTGGAAAGGCCAGAGCGAAGTCGAAGGCGAGTGGTGCGTCGAGCGGACGATTCTCAAGGACGGCCGGCCCTGGGACGCCAACATGGTGCTCGACGACGGCGGCGACCTCACCGCCATGCTGCATGAAAAATACCCCTCCGTGCTTGACGGCGTTCACGGCATCACCGAGGAAACCACCACTGGCGTCCACCGCCTGCAGGAAATGCTCGAAGCCGGCGAACTGAAAGTGCCCGCGATCAATGTCAACGATTCGGTGACCAAATCCAAGAACGACAACAAGTACGGCTGTCGCCACAGCCTCAATGACGGCGTCAAGCGCGGCACCGACATGCTGCTCGCCGGCCGCAACGCGCTGGTGATCGGTTATGGCGATGTGGGCAAGGGTTCGGCCCAGAGTCTGCGCCAGGAAGGCATGATCGTGAAAATCGCCGAGGCCGACCCGATCTGCGCCATGCAGGCCTGCATGGACGGCTTCCAGGTCGTTTCCCCCTGGCGCGGCGGCGAAAATACCGGCTGCCCGGAAGGAATCGACGACGATCTGCTCGGCAGCCTCGACCTGATCGTCTCCGCCACCGGCAATACCAATGTCTGCGACGGCTTCATGCTGCAAAAGCTCAAGGCTGGCGCGGTGGTTTGCAATATCGGCCATTTCGACAACGAGATCGACACCGCCTACATGCGCAAGCACTGGGAATGGCAGCTCGTCAAACCCCAGGTGCACCGGATCTTCCGCCGCGGCAGGGAGCATCCCGAGGACTACCTGATCCTGCTGTCCGAAGGCCGCCTGATCAATCTCGGCAATGCCACGGGGCATCCGTCCCGGGTCATGGACGGTTCCTTCGCCAATCAGGTGCTGGCGCAGATTCACCTGTACCGGGACAAGTTCGCCGCCAGACCGGAGTCCGAGCGCGAAGTGACCTTGAGTGTGCTCCCCAAGAAGCTCGATGAGGAAGTGGCGGCGTTGATGGTGCAAGGGTTCGGCGGCGTCCTCACCCGGCTGACCCGGGAACAGGCCGACTACATCGGCGTGCCGGTGGACGGTCCCTTCAAGCCGGAAAGTTATCGTTACTAGGAGCCTGCGCCGTGAATTCCCACGGCGCAGGCTCCTGGTGTGCTGCCCCGTAAGTTCGTTGCATTGCAGATGACAGCCCCGGCGACCAATTTCAGCGTCGAATTTTTCCCGCCCAGAACCGCGGAAGGCAGGGCAAGGCTCGACCGCGTCCACGCCGAACTTGCGGCGCTCGGGCCGGATTTCTTTTCGGTAACCTATGGCGCCGGCGGTTCCTCCAAGGAAGGCACCCGGGGAATCGTGCTCGACTATTGCGCGGCAGGCTCGGAACTCGCGCCGCATGTTTCAAGCACGGGGTGCGATCTTGAGCTGGTGCGCGAGTTGTTGCGGGTCTATCGCGGCGCCGGCATCCGCCGCATCGTGGCCCTGCGCGGCGACCTGCGGCCCGCGCAATTGAAAACGGCGAATGTTTTCTACGCCAGGGATCTGGTGGAGTTCATTCGCCGGGAGAGCGGCGACCATTTCCATATCGAGGTTGCCTGCTATCCCGAGATTCACCCGGAATCGCCGGGCTACGCCATGGAAATCGAGTACTTTCGGCAGAAAGTCGCAGCCGGGGCGAATTCCGCCATTAGCCAGTATTTTTTCAATGCCGACTCGTACTTCCGCTTTGTGGAAGCCTGCCTTGGGGCGGGCATGGATCTGCCCATTGTTCCGGGGATCATGCCCATCACCAATTTTGCCAGGCTCAGTGCGTTTTCAGACAAATGCGGCGCCGAAATACCCGCCTGGCTGGCGCACCGGCTGGCGGATTTCGGCGATGACCAGGCGGGGCTGCGCGAGTTCGGCGATGAAGTGGTCAGCGAGCTTTGCCACCGCCTGCTTGCGGGCGGCGCTCCGGGGCTGCATTTCTACTCCCTGAATCTGGCTGGCCCGGTGCGCAGAATCTGGGAAAATCTCGATCTTTCCCAGCGCCGCTGATCTTGCAGCCGCCATGCGCCATACCCGATTGCATTGCGCAGACTCCCTGGCGGAAGACGCGCCCCTGCGGCTCGAAGCCGATGGGGCCCACTATCTCGGCAATGTGCTGCGCCTGCGACAAGGTCATTGCGTGCGGGTATTCAACGCGGCCGATGGGGAGTTCGTCGCCTGCATCGAGCATCTGGGCAAGAAACACGCCGAGCTGCGGCTTGGCCGGAAGTTGCGCGAGCCGGTGATGCCGAAGCTCGATACCGAGCTGTGTCTTGGCCTTTCCCGGGGCGACCGCATGACCTGGGCCATTCAGAAATCCACCGAACTCGGCGTCAGCCGCATCACGCCTTTCCTGAGCGCGCGGGGAGAGAAGAAACCGCCGAAGGACCGGTCAGCGAGCCGGCTCGGGCACTGGCGCCGGGTTTCGGTCAGCGCGGTGGAACAATCCGGCGGCTTTCGCATTCCCGATTTCAGCGAACCAAAACCTCTCGACGAAGTCCTGTCGCAGCCGCCCGAGCCGGGCCTTGAACGTCTGCTGTTCGACCCGACGGGAGCGCAAAGCCTGCCAGAAGCGCTGCCGGGCAATCGCCTGCAAATCGTCACCGGCCCGGAAGGCGGTTTTGCCGAACCGGAACTGAAACTGGCGGCGCGTTGCGGCTATGCCGTAATCGCCCTCGGCCCGCGCATCCTGCGAACCGAAACCGCGCCGCTTGCGGTGCTGGCCATCGCGCAGCATCGCTACGGAGACATGAGATAAAAAAAGCGGCGTCCCGTTGCCGGGAGCGCCGCTACAGGAGAGTTCGTTGATTCGTGGCTTACTGGGTAACGAACTCCGGGTAGGCCTCCATGCCGCATTCGGAAAAGTCGACACCTTCGTGTTCCTCTTCCTCGGCAACCCGGATGCCCATGGCCGCCTTGAGCCCGAGCCAGACGAGGAAGCTGGCGCCGAATACCCAGCCCATGATCGTCAGCATGCCCACAAGCTGGCCTGTGAAAGTGGCGTCGGGGTCGGACAGCAGCACGGCGAAGATGCCGAAGATGCCCACGGTGCCGTGAACCGAAATGGCGCCCACCGGATCGTCGATCCTGAGCTTGTCCAGCGTGACGATGCTCGCGACCACAATCAGGCCGCCCATGGCGCCGATGATCGTCGCCAGCAGGGGCGATGGGTCCGCGGGTTCGGCGGTGATGGCGACCAGCCCGGCCAGGGCGCCATTGAGCGCCATGGTGAGGTCGGCCTTGCCGAACCACAACCGGGCCAGCACCAGGGCCGCAATCAACCCGCCGGCCGCCGCGGCGTTGGTATTGAGAAACACATTGGCCACTTCGTTGGCGACGCCGATGCCGCCTAGCTTGAGCGTCGAGCCGCCATTGAATCCGAACCATCCCATCCACAGAATGAAGGTGCCGAGCGTGGCCAGCGGCAGGTTGGCGCCGGGAATCGCCCTCGGCTCGCCGCCGGCGCCGTACTTGCCCTTGCGCGGGCCGAGCAGTATCACGCCGGCCAGGGCCGCGGTGGCCCCCGCCAGATGCACGATGCCCGAACCGGCGTAGTCGCTGTAGCTGAGGCTGTACAGGCCGAACACCGGGTTGCCGCCCCAGGTCCAGCTTCCTTCAAAAGGATAGATGATGCCAGTCATGATTACGGCAAAGGCGAGAAAGGCCCACAGTTTCATGCGCTCGGCCACGGCGCCGGAAACGATCGACATGGCGGTGGCGACGAAAACCACCTGGAAGAAGAAGTCGCTGGCGCCGGAATAGACCGAGTCGCCATCGAATCCCGCGGCCGCGGAATCCGCGAGCACCGCGGCCACGGCGCCGTCATCCATCTGGGCCACGGTGGTAACGCCGGACAGGAAGTACCCGCCGCCGTACATGATCTGGTAGCCACAGATGAGATACATGGTGCAGGCCACGGCGAACAGCGCGACATTCTTGGTCAGAATCTCGGTGGTGTTCTTGGAGCGGACGAGCCCGGCTTCGAGCATGGCGAAGCCGGCGGCCATCCACATCACGAACGCGCCGCAGATCAGGAAGTAAAAGGTGTCGAGCGCGTACTGCAATTCAAAAATCTGGTTTTCCACGGTTCAGTTCCTCCTTTGGAAGCCCCGCCTAGACGGCGGAATCTCCGGTTTCTCCGGTGCGAATTCGCAGGACCTCGTCAAGACTTTTCACGAAAATCTTGCCGTCGCCGATTTTTCCGGTGCGCGCCGACTGGGTAATGGCGTCAAGCACGGCGTCGAGCATGCCGTCGGTTACGGCGACTTCGAGTTTCACCTTGGGCAGGAAATCCACCACATACTCGGCGCCCCGGTACAACTCGGTATGGCCTCTCTGCCGCCCGAAGCCCTTGACTTCTGTCACCGTGATCCCCTGTACCCCGATTTCCGACAGGGATTCGCGCACTTCATCGAGTTTGAATGGCTTGATGATCGCCGTAACTAACTTCATCTTGTCGTTCCTCGTTTTCCAGCATTGCGGGTTGGCGGCTTGCAAGCCGCTGCCACCTGTCCCATGCAGACTCCGTGCCAGAATGGATTAAGTGAATCATTCCAGTGGGCTGGAAGGGGCTTGAGTGGCACCGGGATGATGGTGGACGGTCGGGAGAATGGGATCACCGTGCATTCTCAAGGGGCATTTCCGGACCCATGCACCAAAACGATGCAGTGTTATTGCATGGGTTGCGGGTCTCTGCCGGTGTCTGGAAAGACTGGCGGTGGGCTGTGTATACTGTCTGTCGTTTTTCCGGGGCGGGAGTTGCCATGTCGAACCGGGATCTGTTCGGAGAAATCAGCGGTCGTTTGAGTGGATTGCTGCAATCCGGCGGTGAAGCCGCTGGTGATTTGCGGGGAAAAATCGAGCAGCAGTTGCGAGATGGCGTGGCCGAGCTTTCCTCGATCAATCGGGAAGAGTTTGACGCCCAGGCCCGGGCGCTTGCGCGGGCTGAAGAGCGCATTGCGGCGCTTGAGGCCAGCGTTACTGCGCTCGAAGCCCGTCTTGCGGAGCAGGACCAGCCTTCAGCGGAACAGTGAGCGCAGCACGCGGCAGCGCCGGTAGCTGACGGCTTCCATCAGGTGCGGTTCGCGAATCTCCGGGCTTTGTTCGATGTCGGCGATGGTGCGCGCCACCCGCAGCACCCGGTGCGCGGCCCTGGCTGACAGCGAAAGCTGTTCCATGATGTCCGCGAGGCGCCGCTTCAGTTTCGGGCGCAGCTGGCAGACGGTTTCCAGCGCCTTGCCCCGCAAATCACTGTTGAGACTGTCCGCCCTGCGCCGCTGCAGTTCGCGACAGACGCTGACTTCGCCGCGCAGGCGCTCCGGCTCGAATGCGTCGGTCCTGTCTGGCGTTGCCAACAGTTCGGCGTGGGACAGCGCCGGCACTTCGATAACGATGTCGAGCCGGTCGAGCAGCGGCCCGGAAATCCTGCCGAGATAGCGGTCGATGCGGTCCTGGCTGCAGCGACATTCGTTGCGGGAATCGCCCGCATAGCCGCAGGGGCAGGGATTCATGGCAGCCACCAACTGGAAGCGGGCCGGGAATTGCAGCCGGTAATTGGCGCGGCTGAGGGTCATCTCGCCGGATTCCAGCGGCTCGCGCAGGGTATCGAGCACGCTGGGCTTGAACTCGGGCAATTCATCGAGAAACAGCAAGCCCCGATGGGCCAGGCTGATTTCTCCCGGCTGCGCCCGATTGCCGCCGCCCACCAGAGCGGGGCTTGTGGCGCTGTGATGCGGCGCCCGAACCGGGCGGCAGAACCAGGAAGGGCACTGGCCGCGCACCTGGGCAATCGAGCGGATTGCCGCCACTTCCAGGGCTTCCTCGGGTTCCAGCGGCGGCAATATCCGCGCCAGCGACTGGGCGAGCAGGGTCTTGCCGCTGCCCGGTGGGCCGATCATCAGCAGATTGTGATTACCCGCGGCGGCCACGAACAGGGCGCGCTTGGCCGCCTGCTGGCCGCGTATGCTGTCGATCCCGCGATGACAGTTGCAGGCCGGAGGCGCCTGCTCCGGGTCGGGCCCGGCGAGTTCGTCGCCGTTTTGCAAATGGGCGACATAATCCGTCAGACTGCCCACCCCATGGGAACCCTGGTAGCCCACCAGATTCATTTCCTCCCGATTGGCTTCGGGAAGCAGCACCGGGCGTGACTCCCGCGCCGCAGCCTGAATCGACGGAATCAGCCCGAAGACCTTGCGCAGGCCACCGTCGAGGGCAAGCTCGCCAAGCAGTTCAACGCCGGCGAGTTTGCGGCCGTCCACTTGCCCCGAAGCGGCGAGAATCCCCATGGCGATGGCGAAATCGTAGCGCCCGCCGATTTTGGGCAAATCGGCGGGCGCCAGATTCACCGTGATGCGTCTGGCGGGGAACTCGAGCCCGGAATTCAGAATCGCGCTGCGCACGCGATCCTTGCTTTCACGGACGGCGGTCTCGGGCATGCCGACGATGGCAAAGCCGGGCAGGCCACCCGAGATATGGGTTTCCACGGTGACCGACAGCGCCTCGACGCCGAGCACGGCCCGGGAATGAACAATGGCTACAGACATGATGACTTCGACCGGATGGTTGCGAGGCCAAAGTCATAGGCGAGAATGGCAAAAAATGCCAAATCTGGGGCGAAATCAGAAATCTGTGCCGGCTACTGGCTGCTTGCGATCATGAATTTGACGATGGCGCGCAACTCTTCCGGCGTGCAATCGAAGCAAAGTCCCCTGGGCGGCATGGTGCCCATGCCGTTTACGGTATTCTCCACCACGGCATCGAGGCCTTTCTCAAGCCGGGGCGCCCATTCCCGGGCGTTGCCCGGCGCTACCCGCGGGGCGCCCGCGGCGCCGGTGCCGTGGCAGGCGAAACAGGCCGGACCACGCCCCGGCAACCGCTGGCAGCAGGGCGATTCGGAGGAATTCCATGTATGTCTGTGTCGTCGAGGGGAGAGCGGGCTACTGTTCGAGGCTCACCATGTACTGCGACAATTCCCACAACTGGTCATCGGTGCAGGTATTGCACAGTCCTTTGGGCGGCATGGCGTTCAGGCCCTGGTTCATGATTGCGATGATTTCCTCGCGGCCTTTCTCCATGCGCGGCGCCCAGGCTTCCGCATCGCCGGGCCGCGGCGCGCCGGACAGGCCAGTGGAATGGCAGGCGAAGCAGAACATCTGGTAAGTGGCTTGCAGATCGAAGCCATCGTCGGCCTGGGCCACCAGGACCGGTTCGACCGCGGGTTCCGCGACAGGCTCGGGAGTGGCTGCAACGGCGACAGGCTCGGCAGCCGCAACGGGCTCACCGGTCCTGGATCCGACACAATCCTGCCCGGCAAGACAGAGCTTGGCGATGGGGGCAAGATTTTCCTCGGCGGATTGATCCGCCACGGAAAGTTGGCCGGGAAGCAGCAGAATGCCCGCAGTGAGCATGACGGCAGGAATGAAAGCGAATGGTGCGTTGGCGCTGACAGGTTTCAACTAGGATTTCCTCCAGGTGGTGATTTGGATACCGTGGCAATCGGGCTGCGCGATGACGGAACAACACGATGCACGGCCCGAAAGCCGGCGCCGATTATACACCCAATCCAGATCAGGTTCATTCATCAACTTCCTCTCCACCGTAATTCGGTATACTTTGCCGCCTGATCATTCATTCCGGTAATTGTCATGAACTTTCCGACCCTGACTGATTGGCGCGGCCTTTTGCCGGCGCTGGTTGCCTTGTTGCTTGTCGCCTGCGGCGCCGAGGAGCCGCCCGCCCTTGAAGATTCCGCCCCGCCGCCCGGGCCTGCAGCCGCGGCGGCCAGCCCGGAACTCGGCAGTTTTGGCATTGATCTGAGCAATCAGGACGATTCCGTGCGCCCTGGCGATGACTTCTTCCGTTACGCCAATGGCCGCTGGCTCGACAACTTCGAGTTGCCGGCGGACCGCAGCGACTACGGCTCATTTTCGGTGCTTGCGGACCGTTCCGACCAGCGGGTGAGAAGCATCATCGAAGACCTGGCCGACCTCGAACCCGCCCAAGGCTCCATCGAGCAGAAAATCAACGATTATTTCCAGAGCTACATGGACACGGACCGGCTCAATGAACTCGGCATGGGTCCCCTGCTACCCGGGCTCGCCGCGGTGGACGCCATCGCGGACCGGGAGCAACTCGTGACGGCATTCGGCCGGGCCCAACTCGACAATACCGCAAGCCCCTTCGCCTTTTTCATCGGCGCAGACCGCGGCGACCCGGACCAGCACCAGCTCGTGCTGGCCCTTTCCGGGCTCAGCCTTCCCGACCGCGACTATTACCTGCTGGACACCGAGGATTACCAGCGGGTGCGGGGAGAGTATCTCGCCCACATCGCCCGTATTCTCGATTTCGCCGGGATGCCGGATTCCGCCGCCAGGGCCGACGCGATTCTCGCCCTGGAGACGGGCATCGCCGAACACGTGTGGCCGAGAGCCGAGCGCCGCGACCGCGACCTCACCTACAACCCCATGTCTTTCGCTGAGTTCAGCGCCGCCTGGCCCGATTTCGACTGGGACCGGTATTTCGATGCCGCTGGCATCAGCGGCCTCGACAGCCTCAATGTGAATTACCCCAGCGCCATGGCGCCGGTGATTGCCCTGGTCAACGAAACGCCGCTGGAAGACTGGAAAAGCTATCTGAGCTACCGGCTGATTGCCGACAGCGCCAGCGTGCTGTCTGAAGAAATCGACCGGGAAGCCTTTCACTTCTATTCCACCGTCCTGCGCGGCGTACCGGAGCAGCGCGAGCGCTGGGAGCGCGGCGTGGCCCGGGTGGGCTCGCTGAACAGCCTGGGAGAGGCCGTCGGACAGATTTATGTGGAGCGCCATTTTCCCGAATCCGCCAAGCGGCAGATGCAGGCTCTGGTGGAGAATCTGCGCGGCGCCCTGCGCCAGAGCATCGAACAGAACGACTGGATGGGGCCGCTGACCAAGGAAGAGGCCTATCGCAAGCTGGAGGCATTCCGGCCCAAGATTGCCTATCCCGATGTCTGGCAAGACCTTTCCGCCATCGAGATCAGCCGCGAATCGCTGTTCGACAATGCCCGCAATGTGCGCGAGTTCCGCTATCGGGAAGAGATCGCGCGTCTCGGCCAGCCCACGGACCGGGAGGAATGGGGCATGACTCCCCAGACTGTCAATGCCTATTACAATCCGTCATTCAACGAGATCGTTTTCCCCGCGGGCATCCTGCAGCCGCCCTTTTTCGACCCGGCGGCGGATGCGGCGGTGAACTATGGCGGTATCGGCGCGGTAATCGGGCATGAAATGGGCCACGGCTTTGACGATCAGGGTTCGAAATCCGACTGGGCCGGCGTCCAGCGCAACTGGTGGACCGATGGGGACCGAGCCAATTTCGAAGACCAGGCAACGGTGCTTGCCGAACAATACGCCGTATTCGAGCCGGTGCCAGGCTACTTTATCGACGGTCGGTTCACCCTGGGCGAGAACATCGGCGATGTGGGGGGCGTATCCCTGGCCTACCGCGCCTACCGCATTTCGCTCAACGGCGAGGAGCCGCCGGTTATCGACGGCCTTACCGGCGACCAGCGATTCTTCCTCGCCTGGGCCCAGGTCTGGCAGCGGAAGTACCGCGAAGACGCACTCATCCAGCGCCTGACATCGGACCCCCATTCACCGGCCGAATTTCGCGTGAACGGCGTGGTGCGCAATTTCGATGCCTGGTATGAAGCTTTCGACGTGCAGCCGGAGGACGATCTGTACCTGCCCCCGGAAGAGCGCGTGACCATCTGGTAAAGCCATGAAACTGCTTATGTATTCTCTGAAAAACTCCATCCGTGGAGTTTTTCATTACCGCAAAACAAAAGCGTGGTTTTGTTTTGCTCCCGAATTCAATGGCTTACGCCATCGAATTCGGCGGCACTTCCATGTGCCGCAGGGAAGCTCTGACTTGATCAGAGCTTCCCTTATTCGTTCCCTCATCCTGCTGCTGCTCGTCCCGGGCAGCGCCGCGTTTGCCCAGGACTATGATGTCCTGATACAGGGGGGCCGTATCATCAACGGCAGCGGCAATCCCTGGTTTGCAGCCGATCTTGGCGTTCGCGGCGACCGCATTGCCGCCATTGGCGACCTCTCGGGGGCCACGGCGGAGATCTCGATAGACGCTGACGGGCTGGTGGTGGCGCCGGGTTTTATCGACCCGCATACCCATGCCATCCGCGGCATCTTCGATGTGCCCACCGCCGAAAGCGCCCTGCTCCAAGGCGTTACCACCCTGACCGAGGGCAATGACGGCAGCTCGCCCTGGCCCGTGGGCGAGCATTACCGCGAAATCGCCGAACTCGGCATCAGTCCGAACTGGGCGGTATTCGTGGGCCAGGGAACGATCCGGTCCCAGGTGATCGGCGTGGAGGACCGGGAACCCTCCCCGGCCGAAATCGAGCGGATGAAAGCCATGGTGGCCCAGGCCATGGAAGAGGGCGCGTTGGGAATCTCCACCGGTCTGTTCTATGTGCCCGGCAGCTTCACCTCCACCGAAGAGGTGATCGAGTTGTCCCGGGTCGCGGCGGAGCATGGCGGCATTTACATCTCCCACATGCGCGAGGAAGCCTCGCAACTGATCGAGTCGGTCAACGAAACCATACGCATTGGCGAAGAAGCCGGTATTCCCGTGCAGATTACCCACCACAAGGTCATCGGCGCTCCCAACTGGGGCGCCGCGGTGGACAGTTTGAGTCTGGTGGACGAGGCCCGCGCCCGGGGCGTTGACGTGACCATCGACCAGTATCCCTATACCGCCTCCCAGACCGGCATCAATGCGCTGATTCCACAATGGGCCCAGGAAGGCGGCAGCGACTCCCTGCTCGCCCGGCTGGACAGCGAGGAAACCCGCCAGACGATCAAGAATGAAGTGGTGGGGAGGATTCTGTTCGATCGCGGCGGCGGCGACCCGGCCAATGTTTTCATCTCGCGCAATAGCTGGGACCCGGCCATGGCCGGCAAGAATCTGGCGGAACTGACCATCGAGGCGGGTATGGAACCTTCGCCGGAGAATGCCGCCGAGGTGGTGTTCGAGATTGTCCGCAATGGCGGCGCCACCGCAGTCTATCACGCCATCAATTCCGATGATGTGGACCGTATCATGCGCCATCCCGCCACCGCCATCGGCTCCGACGGCCCGGTGGGCATTTTCGGTGAAGGCGCGCCCCATCCGCGGCAATACGGCGCCTTCGCCAGGGTGCTCGGGCATTATGTCCGCGAGCGCGGCGTGATTTCCCTGGAAGAGGCGATCCGCAAGATGACGAGCATGACCGCCCAGCGTCTTTCCATTCAGGATCGGGGCCTGATCGCCGAAGGCTTCTTCGCCGACATCGCGGTATTCGACGCCGATGAAATCATCGACCGGGCCACTTTCGAGGATCCGCATCAATACGCCGTGGGCATGAAGTACGTGCTGGTGAACGGGGAAATCGTGGTGGAGGACGACGCGCACACCGGTCGTCGGCCAGGGCGGATTCTGCACGGGCCGGGATATGTCGGGAGCGGTAGCCCCTGAAAGGAGCCCGCGCCGCGGGATACGGAAATGGAACCAATCATCAGGGCGGTGGGTCTGGTCAAGCGCTATCCGCTTCCGGAAGACAAGTCCCGCAGCTTCGCCGCGGTGGACGGGGTTTCCTTCGAGATCTTCGAGCGCGAAATCTACGGCATCCTCGGCCCCAACGGCGCCGGCAAGACCACCACGCTGGAAATGCTCGAAGGCCTGAACGACATCGATGGCGGCACCGCCTTTGTGGCGGGCATCGATGTGGCCCGGGACCCGTACCGCGTCAAGCAATTGATCGGCGTGCAACTGCAGGCCAGCGAATACTTCGACAAGCTCAATCTCATCGAACTGCTGAATCTTTTCGGCGCGCTGTACAGCCGGGACATCAACGCCATGGAACTGCTCGCCAGGGTGGATCTGACCGAAAAGGCCAAAGCGCGGCCGGAAAGCCTGTCAGGCGGCCAGAAACAGCGGTTCTCCATCGCCTGCGCGCTGGTCAATGTGCCCCGGATCCTATTTCTCGATGAGCCCACCACGGGTCTCGACCCCCAGGCCAAGCGGCGTCTTTGGGAGTTGGCGATGGAATTGAACCGGGCCGGCATGACCATTGTGCTGACCACCCACAACATGGAAGAAGCCGAGTTTCTCTGCGGGCGCATCGCCATCATGGACCACGGCAGGATCGTCGCGGAAGACACCCCGGCCAACCTGATCCGGCAACACGCCCCCGAGCCGCCCGCGGCGCCGCTGCATGGCAATATCGAAGACGTTTTCCTCGCCCTCACCGGCCACGCCCTGCGGGACTGAAGAGGTATACCGTGCTAAGCAAACTCCAGCGTCATCTTGCCCGGGACTTCATGAAGATTTTCCTGCGCGACCGGCAGTCGATCTTCTTCAGCCTGTTCTTTCCCGTGGTTTTCATGAGCATCTTCGCTTTTGTCCGCGGCGGCCAGGAGCCGATTCCACTCGGCGTGGCCAATCAGTCGGAAAGCGCCCTCGCCAGTGCGCTGGTGGACAAGCTCGGCGAGGATGCCGCTTTCACCGTGGTGTCCGGCGATGAGGCACAGTTGCGGCAACAATTGATCCATGGCGAGCAGATGCTGGTGCTCGTGGTGCCGGCGCAGTTCCGGGCGCCATCCGCCGGCGAGACCGCCGCCCTGCGCCTGCTTGCGGACACTTCCCAGTTCAACCAGTTGCCGCTGGTCGAGCCCATGCTCGAGCAGAAGCTCATGGAAATCGAGCGCGAGTACCGGGGCGAGGAGGCGATGTTCTCGGTGGAGATTGAAAATGTGCAGGCGCTGTCACAAAGCTATCTCGACTTCCTGCTGCCCGGCTTGCTGGCAATGATGCTGATGCAATTGAGCGTGGCGGGCTCGGGCTACAATGTGGTGGAATTTCGCCGCAAGGGCATACTCAAGCGGCTGTTCGTCACGCCGCTGCTGCCGCGGGATTTCGTCGCCGCCATCGTCGCGGCAAGGCTTGGCATTGTACTGATCCAGCTTACGGTGCTGCTGGCTTTCGCGCTGTTCGTGCTGCGGGTGAACATCATCGGCAGTTTCGCCGAATTCTATCTTGTGGCGATTGTTGCCAGTCTGGTGTTTCTCAATATCGGGTTTTGCATCGGCAGCATGGCCAGGACCCAGCAGGCCATCATGGCGATTGGCAATATCGTGATCTTTCCGCAGATCGTGCTTTCCGGCGTGTTCTATCCCATCGACGCCATGCCGGGATTCGTGCAACCCCTGGCCCAGGTATTGCCGCTGACTTTTGTCGTTTCCGGCTTGCGCGAAATTGCCGTGGGTGGCGCGACCCTGCTGGAAATCGTGCCGAGCCTGATCGGCATGGCGGTCTGGTTCGTCATCGGCTTCGCCCTCGCCACCCGGATGTTTGTCTGGAAGGATGTGGCGGCCTGAAGGGGCGCCGGCTTTCCGGGCTTACTTACATTCGCCGGAGAATTGCTATATATTTTGCGCCACTGCCCGGGCGAGAAGCCCCTGGCAAACCCATCTTGCAACAGGAGTACCACGGGAATGAAGAAGTTTCTGCTAGCGCTGGCGGTTTTTGTCGGATCAGGTATGCTCTTCGTGGCTTCGGCCCAGGACGACGGACCCACGCCGGAACAAATGGCCGCTGGCGCCACAGCGGATCGGCAAGCCGTATTCAAACTGCTGCGGTTCAATATCGGCGCCATTATCGCCATGACCCAGGGCGCGCCTTTTGATGCCGAACTCGCCGAGCGCAATGGCCGCCGCATTGCCGCGCTCGCGCCGATGATCCCGGACCTGCTCGGCGCCATGGACACCCGCGATTACGATGTGGAAACCGAAGCGCTGGATTTGATCTGGGACAATCTGGACGACATTGACGTCAAGGCCCAGGCATTGGTGAGCGCCGCCAATGAATTCGCCGATGTGGCCGCCGGCGGCGATATGGCCGCCACCCTTGGCGCGGTGCGCACCCTGGGCGGCGCCTGCGGCAACTGCCACGAAACCTATCGCGAAGACACCGACTGAGCAAAAAACCAGCCTGCGCAGCCCTGATGACTGTGCAGGCTGGCTTGTCAGCGGATTCAGCGCGGCCAGATGTCCGGCAAGGCCAGGTGTGGCGTCACTGGCGTCCCGAAAGTCACCGTCAACGGATTGACCGGATCAGTCGGCCAGAACTGCTGTGGGGCCATTGCGGGAAATCCCGCCGGGCTTCCACCCGTGACCGCTTGCATTTCTTTCTCATCAAGTTCTCTCATGTCTTGCTCCTTATGGATTGAGGTAAATGGCGCTTGCCCACAAACCATAGGCGGACCCGGGAGAAAATGCGCGGTTTTCGTGGAAAATAATTTGTGGGGTCAGGGACTGGCCGGCGGCGCGCCCCTGCGGGGGCGCTGGCGGTAGCGGCGCCAATAGGCGGCGACGGCGACCAGCCAGCCGAGCAGAAAAGTGGCGGCCACCATCAGCCCCGTGCGCAGCACCGCGCCCCAGGCGTCGTAGATGGCGGCCACATTGCTGCCCACAAAGCTCACCAGGAATACGAAATACAGCAGCACCAGATTGCTCTGGAATCCCACGTACTCCCCGGTGTGGCGGCGCCACATGGCGTTGGGGATCAGCGACGTGGCAAAACAGGTGGCGACAATCGTCTGCAAAATCAACAAGTCGTCAGGCATTTTCCGCTCCATATGCTACTGGCGGCTTTCACTGCCGCCTATTCCTGTTATCGCTCGGCGCCGGGATTCGGTTAGGCGAAATTGCCGCGCTCGGTATTGCGGGGGCGCCCTATAAATACCTAGTCGATGTTTGTCTTTTTTGCCAAATTTTCCGTGCAAATCCTTATTCGTCCCCGGAATGCCGGGTGAAAAACGCCGCCAGGGCGTCGCGGTCCTCATCCGTCAGCCGGCTCGTGTTGTATTCGATAACCTCGTTCATGTCGCCGCCGACGAATTCTCCATCGGGTTTCAGGCCGATCAGAAGGAACAGGTCAAAATTGTCAAAAGTCCATTCTTCCAGCGCCGCGGCATCGATGGCCTCCACGGTATCCTCGCCGGGTTCGGCGCCGGCGAATTCACGGCTGCCCAGGAGAATGCCGAGGCTGTTGCGCGGCGTATGGCATTCCCCGCAATGGCCGAGGTTGCGGGCAAGATACGCGCCCCGGGCCACGAGGTCCGACTCAAACTCCTCTTCTCCCACGGCATAAAGGCCCGCAAGAAGATTCCAGCCCGCCATGAAGGGCCGCAGCAGCCACCAGGGCGTTTCGTGTTCCGGCGCCTCGAAAGACACCGGTTCCAGCGACATCAGCCAGGAGCCCATGGCCAGCACATCCTCGTCAGCGAGCCCTCTGTAAGCCCGCCAGGGAAACGAGGGAAAGTAGAACCCGCCTCCGGGGCCGCGGCCATGCTTCATGGCCCGCAGGAATTCCCCCGCGGTCCAGCCGCCAATCCCGGTTGCCGCATCCGGCGTGATATTCGGCACATGGAAAGTGCCGAAGTCGGATTCCAGCCCGAGGCCGCCGCTGAAGGCGGTTTCGTCCTCAGCGCCCCGGTGGCAACTGATACAGCCTCCGGCCGACACCAGATATTCCCCTCTCGCCAGGGTTTCCGCATCGGTGGCGAAGGCCACGTCATTCCGGGCCGATGGCGGCCGGTACAGCAGCGCCAGCAATGCGACCAGCAAGGCGCCAGTCAGCCATATTTGCCTGTTTATCGTCATTAGACCTGCTCCGAACGCATTTCCTTACAATATATCGCGAGCCGCCAATCTGTGTGTCCTTTGGCGGGGCTCCCGGACTATTTTCGCCGAAACCTTGGCGAAATCCCGAAAACTTTCCTATACCCCTCTGGCTGATCAAACGGCGAGTATCCGTCCGACTCGCGGTAGCCCCCCTTTTCCAAAATCCTGCAAGGAGTAGACAAATGAGATTCCTGTACTCGTTCATCGCCGTATTGCCGCTGGCATTTGCCTGGGGCAAGCCAGCCGTCCTGCCGCCCGAATACAGCAGCCCGGAAAGCGCCGCCGCGCATTTTCCGGCCCCGCTTCGCGGCGGGCGGTTCCGCGTCCCGCCGGGCGGCGCGATGCCGCTGGCGTTATGCCGCTATCGTTCCCGGGCGGGTAATTGCTTTCGCCTGTTGCAGTCAAATGCTTCTGTTGTTACCGGCGCCATAACCGTGCCCATGGCCAGTGAAGCAATCTTCCGGCAGTTTGCCAGCGAACTGCTGCTTCTCGGGGACGGCCTGCAGATCTGCGAAGTCTCGGAACGCTGGGGGCCCTGGCGGGAAGTCCGGGCCGCCGCTTCAGGCCTTGTCTCCGGAAAGCTGGAAGAGCGCTATTGCAGCCCCGGGCCGGTGTCCGATGCGCCCGCCTGCCCTTGCCGTTCGCTCCGGGAAACCCGCCGCAAGCCGGGCTTGAAATTTCGGCCCTGATATTCCATGCTCCACACCACGATGTTGAAGCTGCCAATTCCTTCGCTGTTGCTGTCGCTCGCCGCCGTTCTGGCGCCTGGACAGGCGCTCGGCTTCGAACTGAGCTACCTGGTGGGGCTTCGCGATAACCAGCATACCTATTACGCGCATCTGCCGGGAAATTTGTCCGATGGCGTCAGCTTCTTCGAGAGTTTCATCCGCTCCCTGCACGTGTGGATGGACGCCTCGGGCAATATCAGCCTGAATGCCATCGAAGAGGAGCGCGAGGTGTGCCAGGCCAATTTCCGGGGCAGTTCCCAGAACAGGGTCAATACCGCTTCCTTTTCCACCACATTCTGCGGCGATGGCAGTTATTTCAGCGGCGGCGGCGCCGTCGCCGACGCGGTGACCCAGACTTCCTGGGACCCCGGCGGCATCGTTGAAAGCGATATCGTCTTCAACGAACACAGCAGGTCGCGATTCGAGTCCGTCGCGCATCATTTCCATCATGTGGCGACACATGAAATCGGCCACACGCTCGGATTCGGCCACAGCGCGGTGCGCTCGGCGATCATGCAGGCCAGACTCAACTACGGCAGGCGCGACCCGGTGCTGTCCATCGACGACCGCTGCGCCCTTGCCATGCGCTATGGCAGCCCCGAAGAGTGTCCCATCCTGCTCGGCGAAGGGCTTGCCACCGACAGCCTGCCCACCGAAGCCAGATTCGTCGGCGGCGCCACCACCAATGGCGGCAGGACATTCGAAAATGACTTCAAACCCTCGGATCGCATCACGGTGTATGGCACCGTGGTCAAGGATCGGACCCATGGGCACCGCCCGGGAGATTTGCATGTGGTGGTGGCAACGGATAGCGGCATTTTGTTCGCCCGTCATGCCGATGGCAACTTCCATCCACTGGAAGACGCCGGCGACATCCCGTCGGCGGGAGCGCTCAAGTCCGGCCTGTACGCCCAGGACCTGGTCATCATGGGAACCCGCCATTATGACCGGGAGCCCTCGGTGGGCCCGCTGATCGGCTCGGTGTACCAGTTGCAGGGCCAGACGATCTATTTCTACCTGGCGTATTCCCTGGATGAGCGGCCTGGCGTGTATTATTTCGGCAGCGAACCGATCCGGGTCAGTTGGAGCGAGGAGTAGGAGTCAGGGTCGGGGCGGAGTCAGCACAAGGCGGAATCCGATGGCGGGGTTGCGCACGCCAGGATCCACCGCTCCGCGCACAGCCCCCCGGATGTTATTGGCGGTATCCTGCCAGGAGCCGCCGCGCATGACGAACAGGGCGGCCGTGCCCAGGGAAGCGGCGTCATCGTCGGGATTGTAGGGATAATCCTGCAAGGGGCTGCTCGTCATTTCCCAGACATTGCCAGCCATGTCGGCCAAGCCGTAACTGCATTGCGGGCAGGCGCCGGCGGTTACCGGGCGCAAACCAACGCCGCCGAAATTGGCATTGCCCGCGGCAGGGTCCGCACCCCAGGGAAAGATGCGGCCGGCTTCCCCCCGGGCCGCCTTTTCCCATTGCGCCTCGGTTGGCAGCGTCACGCGCCAGCCGGCTTCGAGCGCCAGCCGCAGCGCATCCGGCGTTGCGCTCGAAGAGCGCATCTGCTCGCCCAGCCAGCGGCCATAGGCCAGGGCTTCCGGCCAGGTCACATGGCTTGCCGGATGCGCCGGCTCGCCATTGCGCAGAGGAATGCTGCCGGAAGTCTCCCCGGCGAAGCGGTTGAATTGCGCCACGGTCACCTCAAACCTGCCGATGAAGAATGCCGGCAATTGCGGATTGCCCTGCCTGCGTCCCGCCGACCAGCGTTCATTTTCATAGGCCATGGGGTCCTGCAGGGGATTGCTGCCCATGATGAAAGCACCGGCGGGCACTTCCACAAAACCGAGCAGAGTCTCGTCGGGAAGCATCCAGGCGTCGCTGCGGAAACCATCGAGAGTGGGCGGGGTTTCCACTTGTTCTTGAATGGGAGCGAGGCCGGGTCCATTGCGATACAGCCAGATAAAAACCAGCGCCACGATCAGCGTCAGCAGCAAAATGCCGGTTCGGCTGCTCGCCGGTTGCAACGGGGTATGCCCGGCGGTGGAAGAGCTCACGCGCGATTTTCCCCACAGGCAAATTGCCAGCCATGATTGCAGGCGCGCCGGTAGAGATCGGCCAGGGGCATTTGCATGAGGTTCAGTCCGCCTTCGCGCAACAGCAGGCGCAGGTCGAGGTCGCCCGGCGGTATGCGGTACAGGGCGTCGCCGCGCAGCAGATTCTGACAGGCCGCCATGGATTTCAGTTCGCAGGCCCGGGAGAAGAATCCGCTGGCAAGCGCTTTGTCCGCCGCGATGATGCTGCCTTCGCGGTAATGGGCGCCGAGTTCATTGCAGGCCCAGGCGGAATTGTCGTTGCAGTAGGTGGCCTGCAGTTGCAGCAGCCGGTCGCAGGCGCTGGGCCGGGATTCGGCGCAGGCCTGCCGCCAGAAGGGAAGGCTGTCGCCAGTGTGGCGGCTGTCTGTGCCGCCGGCAAGGGAAGCTCCGGCAAACACCGCAATCCACAAGGCCATATGCGCCGGATTCGCCCGCGCCGGATTCCAGCCACGCTTCCATAGCAGGGCCCAGGATTGTGAGGGGATTCGCTTCACGGCGCGGTCGATGGCGATTACGCTGAGATTGAGCAGCGGCACGCACAGCAGCTTGTCGTAGAAAGTCGGCGCGCCAAAAGCCCCGAGCAAGGTGTAAAGGCCAAACACGCCAAGGCCATAGAGCAGACCGAACAGGGCTTTGCCCAGCGGGGTGCGCGGCGATGTGGAAGGGTCGGTGACCAGCAGGTGCAGGCCGAGAAAAACCGCCGCGGGAATTTCCGAATCGATGAAGTACGGTACGCCGGTGAGGGCGAAGTACAGTGCGCTCATGGCGAACAGGGAAATCGCCGCCATGCCCGCCACCAGGGTGATGGAAAAGACATACATCACCACCAGGCCGGCCAGAAACAGGAAGGTATAGACGTTCGGCGCCAGGGTCAGCGTGGAGGCGATTTCCCGGCCCCAGGTGAGTCCGGTGGTTCCGGTGACAATCAGGGCCAGGGAGAACAGGCCCAGGGCGAAAGCCGAAGGATTGAAGATGTGTACGCTGCGTCCATCGCGCATCCAGCGGACGTATTCCTTGCCCATGAAGCCCGCCGCCAGCATGATGTATTGCAGGTAGAACCAGTCATCGCGGAACCACAGGAACAGATTGATGCTGAAGATGATGGGAAATGGTCCGAAGCCCAGCAGATACTCGCGCTTGCGCGACCAGGCGAGCAGCATGTCGAAGCCATAAGCGAACAGCAGTTGCGCAACGAGTAGCCAGAAGTGGTCGTATACCGGGCTCCAGTAATAGCCCCAGTACAGAAAAACACTGCTCTGCACCATGGCCTGCACATAATGCTGGGGCCGCGGCAGGAGCCGAACCGCGGGATAGTCGCCGCCGCGCTGCCAGCCAATCCACTGCCATCCCAGCCACAACAGCAACACCGCCCCGGCGCCCAGGGTGGAGGCCAGCAGAATCCGGTTGTCCTGCACTCTGGATTGCAGGCTGATGAACAGGAGGCCGAAAGCCGCAAGCGCGGGCAGGACAAGAATCTTCCCGCCGGACCAGACTTGCGGGCGACCGGCTTCGGAATCTCGCCGGGATTGGCGTTTACTCGCAGATGCTGGCACGAACGCAATGCCTGAAAGGCGCCAAGGCGGGGCGAACAAGAATAAACCACGCATCAGCGAGATTCAAAAGCGGAAGTGCGGCCGGGCGCAACGGCGCCAAATGCCATGCGCGACGGGGAGATTTCGGTCAGGTGGGCAGCATGAAGCGCATCCCCGCCAGAATAAAGGTTCCCACTGCGAGCATGGCGCCGGACAAGCGCCAGAACAGTCTGGTCTCCAACTCGGCCAGATCGGTCTTCGTCGCATAGGATTCCAGGTCGACCTTGGTGACCATGATCTCCTTCACAGACTCCAGTTCGGCTTTGGTAGCCATGGTCTCCTTCAAAGCCTCCAGATCGGCCTTGGTAGCCATGGTCTCCTTCAGAGCTTCCAGGTCGGCCTTGGTGGCCATGGTCTCCTTTACCGCCTCAAGGCCAGCTTGGGTGGCCAAGGGGGCCACGGCTTGCTGCAGGATGCTCACTATGGTTTCTGCTTCGCTGCGGGCCATGCCGGACTGCTCCAGTCTGTGAGTCGTACTGATCATCTCTTCGGCTTTCATCTCAACCCCTATATATCACGAAATTGCGGTAATGGGAACGAAGCAACCCTGTGTTGCAGCAGCGCAGGTTGCGGGCCGCTTCGTCATGGCCCCCTTTATGTAGTACAGGAATTGGGAAAATGCGTAGTTTTCAGCGAAAAACCCTGGTGTGCCGTCCGCTCAGGAATTTCATGGCTCTTCCTCCTCCTTTTCTTCCACCCGAACGGTCTTGGCCTGGGCGCTGTGATGACGTTCCGCCTGCACCGAGTCGATGTAGCGGTTGGTGGTTCTGATCGAGGCATGGCCGGCATCGTCGCGGATGTGATGCAGCGGTCGCAGCGGCACATCAAAGGAGATGCCGGTGTGGCGCAGCCAGTGGGGCGTGATCCTGTCAAGAACCTCGGCATCCTCGTTCTTGCCGCGCAGGCGCATGTTGAATGCGGCCCGGGTGAATACCTCCTTGCACAGTTGCCGGATCCGCGTCGTCGTGATTGCCCCGGTGCGGGATTTGCCATATACGAGCGCGCTATTCTCACCGGGCAGCGGCAGGGCGGTCAGCCCGCGGGACCGGCGATAGCGGCGCAGGGCCTGGAGCATGGCGTCGCACACGGTTACCGTGCGCTCCTTGTTGCCCTTGCCCACGGTCCTGAACCACCAGCGGCCTTCGGTATCGCGGGAAAAGTGACCCATGATCGGCCGCCAGCGTTTGGTTTCGGCAAATTCCGAGATTCGCAGGTACATGCAGAACATCGCGGAAAGCATGAACAGGGTCCGTTCATGGTTATAGGGGTCGAATGCAGCAAGTTCTTCCGCGGCATCGAGAACATGGTTCCATTGTTCCACGGATAAAGTTCGCGGTGGAGTCGCCTGCTGCTGAGTCTTGATGAACTTCGATTTTTGCCGAATCCGGACCACCGGGCTTTGCAAGATGTATTCTTCTTCCACCAAATAACCGAAAAAACTTCCCAGTACATTGAAGCAGGTTTTCAAGGTGCCATTGACAACAATGTAATGGCTTCCTGATGTGAAGAAAGGCCTCCATTTGGGATTGGGGACCCGTTTGCCTTTTTTAGTCTGGAATCTGTGCTGCCGCGATGAACCAATCCAGGATTTGGGTGGATCCACGCAAAACTCGATAAATCTTTCCACATCCTGTCGATGCATTTTCCTGATGGGCTTTTCATTTACCAGCCAACACCAGGCGAGTAATTGTTCCAGCGTTTTTCTGTACTGTCGGAAAGTTTCCACACTTCCCCGGTAGGTAAAAATAAATTCTGCAGCGACCTGGTAGTCCATTACCGCCTCGGGTTCGTCTACTTCCAATGTGCGATGGATATCTTCAGGCGTTACCGGAGCCTTTACCGGGTTCTCCATGTAGTCAAGCGTATCGAAAAAAGGCTTAGGCGCCTTTTTGATATGCGAGTGCTTCCTCATCTTGCCCTCCTGAAACAGTTCAACATCGATTGGCTGGTCCTCCACAGGAGCCTGCGGCGCGGGCACCGAGGAGAAGAATCTCGGTGCGGCAATTCAGATGGGAGTGCAGCACGACTGGGCAAGGCCGATGCTGTCCAACATGTTTCGCGAGAGTTACTATAACCAATTTGCCACGAATTTGGCAATGGCAAGGTATGGACAGGGACCGAATCGAGGGCTATATTCGGTATTCATTTCTTACAAAGTTTCAGGGTCAGACCATGCGCAGCCACCTGTTCAGCTTCAGTACAGCCGCCCTGATCGTCTTGTTGCCTTTGGCGGCGAATGGCGATTTTGAGCCGGTGAATCCGATCGAATGGGATCAGGCCAAGGCCAGGCATCTGCTGGAACGGGCCGGATTCGGCGCAAGGCCGGAGGAAATCGCTGAATTCGCCGCCATGACGCCCCGGGAAGCTGTGCGCAGGCTCGTCTATTTCGAAGGCGCGCCAGCGGCGAACTTGCCGGAATTCGATCACTCGGGCGTTTTCGAGGAAGGACTGGATCCTTTCCCGCCAAGCCGCCCGGCGACCACCGAACTCGCCCGCAGGCAGGGCCATGCGCTTGGCGTTGCAGTGAAGCCTGACGGCGACCGACCCTTGCAGCCCGTTGTGAACCAGTTCTTCTACTGGCTGCGGGCAAGCCGGCTCGAAACCGATCGGGTCGCTTACTGGTGGGCGGACCGCATGCTCCGCAGCCCGCGCCCGCTGGAAGAGAAGATGGCGCTGTTCTGGCATGGCCATTTCGCCACCAACGAAAACAAGGTGCGCGACTACCGCAAGATGCTGGGGCAACTCCGTCTGTTCCAGGAAAAGGGGCTGGGCGACTTTCGCGGTCTGCTCATCGGCGTCGCCCAGGATCCGGCCATGCTCAACTTCCTCGACGCCGGCGTAAACACCAAGGATTCGCCCAATGAGAACTTTGCCCGGGAGATCATGGAGCTGTTCACCATGGGCGTTGGCCACTACGGCGAAAGCGATGTGCGCGAGGCGGCCCGGGCGTTTACCGGCTGGAATTACGAAGGGCTCGAATTCACGGTCGTCACCGAAGACCATGATTTCGGCGTCAAGCGCGTGCTCGGGCGGGAAGGCGATTTCGACGGCGTCGAAGTCATCGACATCATTCTCGAACAGGACGCCACGGCGGAATTCATCGCGCGCAAGATTTACAACTATTTCGTCAGCGCGGAACTCGACGACGACTCGGCCCGGGAGCTCGGCGCCTGGCTGAAGGATTCGGATTACGACATCGCGGCGTACATGGAGCGCCTGTTCCTGTCGCGGGATTTCTATCGGCCCGAGGTGATCGGCAGCCGCATCAAGGGGCCGGTGGAATACGTGGTTTCCACCTACCGCCTGCTCGACCTCGACAGCATCCCCGGCACGCCGGATTTCAATCGGGTTACCGGTTCGCTCGGCCAGCGGCTGATGCGGCCGCCGACGGTCGCCGGCTGGAGCGAAGGACGCGCCTGGATCACTCCGAGCCTGCTTTTCGAGCGCGGCAATTTCGTGCTCGACGTGGTGTTCCCCGACATCGGATTCCTGCCGCCGGACCGCCATCCCGGCTACGGCGGCGAGGAAATCCTCAGCGTGCACGAGCGGCTGCGGCGGGGAATGGACATCAGTTCGGCGACCTTGCCGTCGATGGTGGCCGAGGAAGCGCCCGACATGAACGAATTGTCCGCTTCGAACATGCTTGCCGACAGCGACGAGGCCTTCAATACGCGTTACGGCAGCTATCGCGGCTGGCAGATGGCGATCGAGCGGGTGAAACCGATTCCCCGCGACATGGCGCGGGTCGACCTGGCCGCCCTGGTGGCGGAGGAGGGCCTGCAGACGCCGCTTGAGGTGGTCGACCATCTGACCGCGCGCTTCTTTACCGTGCCGCCCGAGCCTGCCACTATTGCGGCGATGGCCGAATACCTGGAAGCCGAACTCGGCACCGCCGATATCGCCTCGGCGGGAAGCTTCATGGAAGAGTCGATGCGGGGGCTGTTGCACGTATTGCTCAGCCGCCCGGAATATCAACTGAATTGAAGACGACGAAATTCGGAGGAAAGACCATGGTCAGGAAGCCCGGCCCCGGCCTTGACAAGAGAATCAGCAGACGCAGCGTGTTGGCCGGCGGTTTGACCTCGGTCAGCGCCCTGGCGGCCGCGCCGTTGTTCAGCCCCCGCGCCTGGGCCCAGGCCGACCGGGAACAGCCCATTCTTGTGTCGGTGGAGCTTTCCGGCGGCAACGACGGCCTGAACACGGTCGTGCCCTACGGCGACGACGCCTACTACCGGCATCGGCCCACCATCGGCATCAGGCCCGACGAGGTGCGCAAGCTCGACGATCATTTCGGCCTCAATCCCGGCCTGCTCGGCTTCGAAAGGCTGTGGGATTCAGGCGATTTCGCCGTCGTCCACGGCTGCGGCTACGAGCAGCCGTCCTATTCGCATTTCACTTCGATGGCCTATTGGCATACGGCCGCGCCCAACCGCGGCGATGAATTCGGCTGGCTCGGCAGGCTCGCCGACACCCTCGACGGCGCCTCGGGCACCGACATGCTGATCAATATCGCTTCCGCCCAGTCGCTGGCGGTCAAGAGCCGCTTGCACACGCCAGTGGTATTCGACAACCCCGACCGCTTCCAGCGCCGGGCCTTCGCCAGCCAGCAGCAGCTCATGCAGCGCGTCGATGAGGCCGAGGGCAATCCCTCACGCGCTTTCCTCAACGACGTGGCCCGCAGCGCCCTGACCGCCTCCGCCCGGATTCGCGACGCCTGGGCCAACTACCGCACGCCGGTGGACTACGGCCTCAACGGCCTCGACCTGCCCAAGGTCGCCGCCTGTATCGAGGCTGGCCTGCCCGCGCGCATCTATCACGTGTCCTACCGCAACAACGCCTTCGACACCCACGTGCAGCAAGTCAACCTGCACCAGCGTATCCTGGCCTACACCGCCGACGCCATCAACGGCTTCATCCGCGACCTCGAGCGCATCGGCCAGGCCGACCGGGTCCTCGTGCTCGTCTATTCCGAGTTCGGCCGCCGCGTCCCGGAAAACGCCAACCTCGGCACCGACCACGGCTCAGCCAATACCATGTTCCTGGCCGGCAAGCCCGTCATTCCCGACCATTACGGGACCCCGCCAAGCCTCACCAGCCTGGTGGACGGAGACAACCTCCGGCACACCGTGGATTTCCGCCAGGTCTACGCCACCGCCATAGACCGCTGGATGCAACCCGGAGCCTCCGAGACTGTTCTCAAAGGCCGTTTCAACCCCATTGAAGCCCTTGGCTGAGGGGCCTCGGTCCGTCGCCGCCGGGCTGTGGGGTGTACAGCGGACACCGTAAATACAACCGCCGCATAACTCACCCCATTGTCAATCGTACGATTGACGTGCGCGAGAGCATGATAAGCTGCTGATATGCAATAGCTTTCCGCCTATTTTCTGTCTGAGATCCCCTTGCTTTTCCGCCGCGGATGCGCTCCAATTGCACTCCGGTTTAACTCCGGCCGCTTGCGGTTCGCTTACTTTTTTCGCCCGGTAAATCGATCCCGGGTTTTTGGGGAAAGTATCCGTCCGCACGGCGGCGCATTCGGCGCCGGCAATTCCGCCGCCGTCGAACCAGGGGTTGCGAACGAAAGGCGTTTTCATGTCACGGCCCAACGCGCGGAAACTCACAAAACGAACGGTAGACGCGCTGCGCGCAAACTGCAAGCCCGGCCTGTTCTGGGATTCCGGCCTGCCGGCCTGCCGGGGTTCGGGGTGCGCTTTTACGCCTCCGGCAGAGTGGTATATGTGGTGCAGAGCCGGGGACCGCATGGCTCCCGCCGCGTCACGCTGGGCCGGCACGGGGACCTGACCTCTGATGAGGCGCGCGGGCGCGCGACGGTGGTCATCGACCGGATCAAGTCCGGGGAGGAGCCATTGTCCAAGGCGCCGGATGCTGCTGCTGACGGGTTGCCGCAGCGGGGAGATCGCCAACCTGCAATGGGAGCGTCGGTCCGAATGCGCCATTCGAGCGGCACGCGCGCCACCGACGACGTGCAGCGAAAAGGATACCGCCGCTAGGCGACGGGAACCGCATGTTACAATTACAGCTGATCGCATACGGATAAGAAAAGCCGAAATGCACCGGACCGAAGTTACACTTGTACAATTGACAGGAGAAATCAATGGACAACAAGGCCGAGTTGGCAGAGATCGCCACCAAGTTGCGTCAACTAGATACGCACCAGGAAAAAACGAACGAGTTTCTACGCCGCATCGCCGAGGCGTTGGAAAAGCGGAACGAACATAGCATTTCTTCGATTTCTCAGAAATAAGACACGATTTGTCGATAGTGTAGCGCGATAATCAGGATAAGAAAGCTTGAAGCGTGCGCCTTGGGAGGGGAGGCGATGGCGGCCCCTTCCCGCTTCAAAAGCGGCCCGGAAGTCGCGGTTCAGGTTACGATATGCACCACGGTCGAACCAGTTTCAACGCCGCCGGAACCGTCACGTCACCCGAGAGGCCAAAAGCGATTGAAGTCGATGCGCTCGTCCAATATTCGGGCTAGTTTCTTCTTCCTCACAGACTTGGACAATAGTAGTGACTCAAATTGCTGACAGTCACCTACGTGAAGCAAGAGAAGTCCATCCAGATCGCCTTTCACGGCAGTGCCCGAGTAAGGATCTGAGAAACCTGGTCGATAGAAATAGGCTCTCACGATTCCACGTCGGCATCTGGATTGCCAGCGGCGAAGGCATTCATGTAGGCAAGACAGAGGTCGCGGGAGCGGTAACGGCCCCAAGCATTTTCTTCTTCGCGCTGGACAATGGGGAAAGTCGAGTAGATGTAACGTATGTCGTCACGGCTGGTCACGCCGTAGAGATTGAAATAGAGTGCGTCAAGCTTGGCGCGGAGTCGCAAACGCCTTTCTTCGTTCCATTCGAACGGCGGCAACACATCGCCGGCCTTGTCAACGTAACCCATGTCACGGGCGAAGGGCGCCATGTCATGCGCCGTGTAGGTGAGTTCCAGCACGGCCTTGTGCACGATCTCTGCCGCGGTCTTTGGCCCGAAACTCACCTGCTCGTAACGCTCCGGCGGTACTATGGGAAGTTGCTCTACGATGTACCAATTAAGATGCGTGCTTTGCGCCTTTTGACGGACGACAAAATCGCATACGATGGCTCCAGCATTGGCCAATAACATGGAGAGGCTGGACTGATCACCTTCTGAGGGGGCCATGAGGATTGTCGGCGCGGTATTGCCGAGACCGACGAATGGAACTGCGGCGGCAATCATTGTCCGAGCATCCGTCGCACGGGCAATGTCCCGAAATGCGATGGTCCATCTGAAACCTGCTGGGAAAGATACAGCATTCGCGGGTACCCAATATTGCGGTGTCGGCAAGAATGAGGAGTCGGACTTCTTTTCGGGATCGATATCGCCGCTGAGCGCGGGATTGTGGAGGTTCCCTTGGTTCATCTTTACCGAGGCGGCACGGTGGTCAAACTGGTGGATCATGCGCCCAACATAGAGTGGCACCCATTCACCCGACGGACTGTCAAAGCAGTTGCCGCCGATTGGCCACGCGCCTTCCTTCTCATCCAGTTCTGCACGAGTACGAAATAGATGGGAGTCGTTGGTCATGTCGAACATCCGCAGATAGTTGACCGGCCACGCCCTGACGGCTTTGCCTGAAGAGCGATCCACGAGGGTTGGCAATAGCCCGTAGATTGCCGTCGTCAGTTTGGCATCGCGGCGGGTACGGAAAATCGGTGCGGTGCCAGTGTTCGGATTGACGCACGCGAAATCCTCTGACGTCAGCGGAAAACAGCGTTCAGGGTCGTGACGTTCGGCCACATTGTGTAGATAGAACGCACACTTGGCTGCGGTTCCAATGCATGAAGGGCTCGCGACGAATACGCAGAACTTGAAAGAAGCATGCACATCGGGAAAGAACACCTTCTTGTTCTCGAAGTCATATAGCGCTTTGAGCCTTCCTTCGGTCGCGACACTCTTGAAGAATCTCGCCGCGGTCTTGTCGGATGCGATACCTGACGGCACCAGCAGCCCCACCATGCCTTCGGGCTTGACCAGTGTCATCGCGCGTTCGACGAATAGAGAGTAGAGATTCAAATCCCCGGTCGAGAGCAGCGGATAGTCGCCCGACCGCCGCGCCATCCGCGTCGCTGTGTACGCCCGTTCACTTGCTGTCGCGAAGTCCCGCGCCAGTGGGTCGTTCGCTTTCTCCAGTTCGCTGATCATTCGCTTGCGGTCGGCGGCGCGTGAGGCCAACGCGATGTCTGGACGCCGCGCCGCGAACCACTCGACCTGCTGAAGTTTCATTCGGTCCCATGGGGGATTGCCGATGACCGCATCGAAGCCGCCGCGCAACTCGGCACGCTCCCAATCCGACCAGACGCCAGGGAACGCGACTTGCCAGTTCAGAAAGCGCTCGATTTCGACGAGCGTCCGCGCCTTGTTCAAGAGAGATGAGAATCGCTCCGCATACTCCACTTCGATCAAACTGGATATGTTGTCTTCCGCGATGTCGATAGGGTCGCCCAACCTGCCTTCCAGCCAGGCGGCGTATGCTTTTTTGTCCTCGCTATCACGCAAGTCAAGCCAATCGAATGCATGGAGCAGGGACAGAAACGCGTTCAGCGGAGCCGTCATCTCCGAGACTTCGGCAAAGATGTCAGCGGAACGGTGCGCTTCCGCGACCTCAGCATCGGTCAAGTCCTCGATGATCTGCATGGGCGCCGCTGCGCGGGTAGCGCGGTTGAGTGGCCCTTTCAGGAACAGCCCTCCTCCAACGCGCTCCGCGCTATCGAGGGCGGGCCGCACCCAGGTCCCGAACAGGCTGTCGCCACAGCGCAGATGATGGTCCAGGAAACTGAGCGGCGCCCCGACTGTGAATGTGTGCAGCCACAGTGAAACCTTTGCCAACTCCACCGCCATCGGGTTCTTGTCCACGCCGTACACGCATCGCTTGAGCACCATGCGTCGGACGATGTGCCGATCGTCGAGTTGCGCCGGGTCGAAAGTCCAGCCGCAATCCTCCGCGTTGGCCATGATCGTGTTGCGAATCGCGTCAATGCGCTCCGTCAACGGAGAAACGTACCCTTCTATGGTCGATTCCACTTCGGCCAGGGCTGCAATCACGCGATCGGCCAGATGGTCTACCAGGTTGACCAGGAAATGTCCCGAACCCATCGCGGGGTCGCACACTTTCAACTCAAGCAACCGTTCCGCTGGGTCCAAGGTCTTCAAACGGCCCATTTGGCGGTGTTCGGGTAACTCATTCGATGCTAACCGCGCCGCTTCGGCGTTGAAGGCCTCCATTCGCCGACGTACCAGTGGATCAAGCGTTTCTTCGACAATCAGTCCCACCAGATCGTCCGGCGTGTAGAAGCTGCCCGAGTCCTTGCGCGCGAAGACATTGGGCCGGACAGCGACTTCGTCGTCCTCAATGACGATTTCCCGCTCCAGAAGACGCTCGTAGATCGAGCCGAGTTGCTGAACGCCGAGATCCCGATAGTTGATATAACGCCGGCCATCGGGCGTCCGCTCGAATGACAGCGCATCAATTGCGTCGGCCATCGCCGCATCGCCAAGCCGGACCCGTGTGAGCAGTGGCGTGCGCTTCCGGTCGAACAAGCCCCCGTTGTAGGGCGGCAGGCCGATTGAGGCATCACCACGGTCGATAGCGCTGCACAGATCGTCGAATGCCGACCAGTAGCGCGCCGCCGTGTCCGAAAATACGTCGCCCTGATCCTTGCGGCGACCGATTTCGCCGCGAACTTTTTCGCGGAGCGCATAGTCGTCGTATCGACTGTCGCGGACAGGCAGCAGGTCCCGATCTTCGGCGTATAGAATGAACAACAGCCGATACAGCAGAATTAGGGTCGCATTGCGAACCTCGGACAACGGCGCATCGGGTTCCGCCGCCGCCAGCGCTCGGGCGAAGCCGGGGAAGACCCTCTCGAATACCAAATCGGACAGGCTGGCCGCGACTCTTTCCTGGTAGTAACGGCCTTCCGCAATGGCGCGCTGTTGGAAGGTTTTCCCGTCCGCGGCGCCAGGCAAGAAGGCATCCCGCTGAAAAACCAGCACGAACACTTTCAGCCAGTGTCGCCGGGCGTCATCCGGAAGTGCGAACAGCCCATCGTTGTGGCCGGGAATATCAAGAATCGCCGCGAGGTCTATTTCGAAAAACTGCTCGGAGACGGATCGCGCGCCTGCGTAATACAGGCGCCAGTGAGCGCCATTGGTGAGAATGCCCCAGCGCAATTTTCCTGTGGTCAGATCGTCGATGCGCCGGAGGTAGCGCAGCATCTGAGTGGACGGCGCGGACTCCTCGCCCCTTCGCCCCGAACGGCGATCAAGCGGGCGCAACCACCGTTTCGACTCCACGACAATCTCGCCATGTTCATAGCGAGCCCAGCCCTCGGCGACGCGGTTGGCGCGAAGCTTTGCCTCAGAATCAGCGAACAGCAGGCCGTCAGGCACATCTTCACGGCCGTGCGCCGACAGATTCTGCTGTCTGAGGCTCTCCGTCCAGCCCAACAGTTTCAGCACTGGCCAAATCAGATCGTCTTCAGTCTGGCTTTCGTTGGGGGAAAGGCTTGAAGGGAAGCCATCGAATACGCTACTTAAGATCGGCCTCAAGTTCGTTAATCCCGGCATCCTGAATAGCTGACCAATCTGCTTGTTTCTTGATCGTCTCGCGAAGAAAATCCTCTGCGAACAAGCTCCCCGAAAAAGGCCGGCCGACAATCACGCTCGGGAAGCCCCGACGCAATTCTCCGCAATTGCGCAAAATTCTCCAGCGCGCGTCTCGTCGTGCTTGTTGCTGAATCTCATCGCCCTGGCCTTTGTCGGTGGAGCAGCCGCGGGAAATATACCATAGCGTTTTCGTTCCCTACCTCAATGCCAACGATGTCGGCGCGCATCCTCCGGTTGTAGTGAGTTAAATGGGCACCGTTTTTTGGAGGAGATCAAGTCCACTCATACCGGACTTTCAAATCATTCAGATGCGAGTGGGGTAACACTCCTTCATGTTGCAGCCTGCCCACCACGACTCCAGGAGCAATGCCCAGCTTTTTTGCGAAGGCGAGGACGCCGGACTTTGAGCCGCCTGTCGCCAACAACTCCAGATGGAAATTTCGAGGTATCAATATGTCGGCGGCAAACCGATTCGCTTCCTCTTCCTCTTTCTGATCCCGAAATCCATTTCTATCAACTTCGAGGAACATCAGTCGCTTGCGATGTAAAAGTATGTGCGCTGATTCGTGGAAAAAAGAGAACCAAAGTTGATCGTTGGACTTGTATCGCAAACTCAGCATCAGTAGGGCTTTACTGCTTGACAGCCATCGGGTCGCGCCACTGGCCGGACAGCCCGTCGGCGCTGGTGCGAACACCACGGCCACACCCGCTTCGGCGCACAATTGTTGTATTTTCGGCACGAAAACGTCCGGATCTTCTTCCAGGGTTAAACTTCTCAGTTCCTCAAGACAGGATTTGAATGTCTCCGCGGAGTAAGGGCGGCATTCGATTTCCTGGGACTTGAGTTCACCAAACCGCAACCACGCCGCAATCGCGCCAAATCGGCTTCGAGTCTTGTCGGACATTCGATAAGCTGTCTGGCCCAGCTCATCTGACCAGTCCCTCCAGGCATCCACCGTACCCACGCCGAAAAATCGCAAGCACTCCGCAACGGTCTTCGCTTTGTCCCGATGGGCGGCGATCCATCCGAATTTGCGCATTTGAGACACCGGCAGTTCGTCAAGCCAATCGATGTCCTGGCGAAGGCTCTCGATTTCGGATTCCCTGGCCAACGCGGCCCGATAACCAGCTTCGCGATTGAGCCAGAATCGGACCGTGCTGCCCAGAACCCGAGCCAGCCGGATTGCAACCGACTCGGAGAGCGGAACTTTTCCTGACACCAGTTGGCTCACAAACTTCCTGGATGCCCCCAGGCGGCTTGCCAACTCCGCTTGCGTCCAGTTCCTCTCTTCGAGCAAATCCGCGATGGTATCGCCCGGTGGTGAAATCCAATCGGGTTCAAACGTACTTGCAGCTGTCTTGATCATTTCGACACCTCCTTTGAAGCGCTCTAGTGGTAATCGCCAATTTCGACAACTCGCACCGCCGTCACGCGGCTCCAGTCCGTACCCCCATCTTCAAGACTCGGCGCAGGATCGTGTACCGGCCGCAATACGAGTCTGTGGCCGCGATGCAAGGCAATCGAGAGGCACCCTTTTCGATCTCCCTTAAGGGGGTGAGGATTTCCAGCCACCAGTTCGGTGACATTCTGCGCCGCCACGATATCCGCGAGTCTGTTGCAAAGCTTCCTGGCACTTATTGGGCCCAGCTTTCTTGCCGCATATCTGGCATTGCTGCAAAGCTTCTCCAATTCACCATTGTCGAAGGCGATTTCCATTGGCTTTCCATGCAATTTCCGTTTACCTATTCGGTAAACGAATTCTATTACAACATCGACGAAAAGCCAATTCTCTTTCGCTTGTAGTGAGCCGCCTTTTGAAGCGCGGGAATTGACGCTAGAATCGGGGGCACTTCCCTGGCTGACGAAGGCTGACCCGATCATGACACGGCATCCGTTCGAACTTTCCACGACACGAATTCTGCTCTGTTCGCTGGCGGTCTGCTGGCCGGCGGCCGCTTTCGCCCAATCCGGCGCCACCGATAGCGAATGGCCGGTTTATGGCGCGGACAGCGGCATGACCAAGTATTCGCCGCTCGATCAGATCAATGCGGGCAACGTAGACGATCTGGAAATCGTCTGGCGCCGGCCCGATGCTGAATCCGCCGCACCTGGGCGAACTGACCCGTGAGGGCATGGACGACGTGGGCTGGAACGTGACCGAGACGGCAGGGCGGCTTGGCTGCGAGCGCGGCACGCTATCGCGGCTGCTGAACGGCAAGGCGGGAGTATCGGCAGACATGGCGCTGGAAGATATCGGCTGGGGAACTGCTGATCACTGGGTGCGAATGCAGGCGAGCTACGAGCTCGCACAAGTGCGACGCGACCGGACGGCTGCGTGAGGTCGCATACGGACGCTGCGCGCAGGATCGAGGCTCGCGTGGACACAGCCTGATGCGACTGTCCTGGAACGAAGTCTGTGCGCGCGCCGCAAAGTTCGCGGACGACTGGCGCGAGGCGGCCATGCAGACAAGCCGAAAGTATGCGCCGCTCATCACTAGGGAAGCTCTGATTAAGTCAGAGCTTCCCTGCGGCACATGGAAGTGCCGCCGAATTCGATGGCGTAAGCCATTGAATTCGGGAGCAAAACAAAACCACGCTTTTGTTTTGCGACAATGAAAAATTCCATGGATGGAATT
>JAJECW010000082.1 GCA_022821865.1 Pseudomonadales bacterium | reverse complement strand
GGGGATTATATATTTAGTTTGACAAATACCGGGAAATAGCGGACAATTTCTCCAACGTCGAGAGGTTAATCCCATGTCACAGACAGCCCCCGGAAAGTCCCATCGAGTCGGCATGACGCTGATGCAACTGATGGACAAGTTCAGCACCGAAGAGGCCGCCGCCGAGTGGTTCGAGTCCATTTTCTGGAACGGCAGGCGATGCTGCGGTCATTGCGGCGGCACGAACACGCACGAGACCCCCAACCGCAAGCCGCAGCCCTATCGCTGCCGCGACTGCCGCAAATACTTCAGCGTCCGCACCGGAACACTGCTTGAATCTTCCCGCATCCCGCTCCGCAAGTGGGCCATCGCGATTTATCTTTGCCTGACGAACCTGAAAGGCGTGTCCAGCATGAAGCTGCACCGCGACATCGGCGTAACGCAGAAAACGGCCTGGTTCATGATTCACCGGATTCGGGAAGCCTGGCTCGGCGACGGCGGAGACGATTTCGGTGGGCCGGTGGAAGTCGATGAGACATTCTTCGGTGGCAAGCGGACCAACATGAGCAAGGCGCAGCGGAAGGCGCTTGCCGGTACTGGCCGGGGCGCGGTCGGCAAAACCGCCATTGCCGGCATCAAGGACCGCGACACGAACCGGGTCCGGGCGGAAGTCGTCAGCAACGTGGATTCCGACACGCTGATTCCCTTCGTCGAGGAACACACCGCGAACGGCGCCCGCGTCTACACCGACGAATCACGCGCCTATCAGTCGCTCGCCAACCTGATCAACGGCTACGATCACGAGGCCGTCGTTCACTCGCTGATGGAATATGTGCGCGGACCTGTGCATACTAACGGCGTGGAATCGTTCTGGTCGATGTTGAAACGCGCCCACAAAGGCACGTTTCACAAGATGAGTCCAAAACACCTGAACCGATACGTTCAGGAATTCGTCGCACGTCACAACATGCGCGAATCAGGAACGGTCGAGCAGATGCGGGAGACGGTGGCCCGGTTTGTCGGCAGACGGCTCTTGTACAGCCGCCTTATCGCCGACAACGGTCTTTCGAGCGCGGCGCGGTCTTCGTAGGGCCAGCGCCAGCTTCTCCGGGGTCGCGCCCTTCAGGTCGCGTTCGGGGACGAGCATCGGTCTCATGAGGTAATCTTCCGCAAGGTGGCAGCCGAAGCGGGACAAACCCTTCCGACACCGCAATGGTATCAGGAGGGTTTTCCCATGTCGAACAACGACAACGTTATTCCTTTTTCCGATGCTTCGTATCGATTACGAGTTCAAGCAAATGACGCTCGATCTCCCGGCCATGTCTCTCCAAATCTCGCAACACTGCAAGCAGAGCTTGCTCGAATGACTGACCCTCGTTGGCTTGAGTATTGCCAGCAATTACACGATTCTGGATCAGCAAAGCGTCCCGATGGATATGGAATTGACGATCATCCCCCTCTTGTGTTTTTAGATGCAGAACAAAATGTTCAGATTCTGGCAACGGCACCAAATAGCAGGTTTCGATTGGCTCAGTCTGTAGGATTTCCGCTTTCACGTGCATGAGTTTCTCCTGTTGGTTATCGATAAATGCGGTAGTCACAAGCGATATTCAATCATTACCAGCCTGCCGACCTGAAAGCATATCTTGCGATAGACCGCATAAGCCGCCATGCGCTCGACATACGTCTTGCCCTGCACCTCCCGTTCGATGCTCCGTAGCGCAATGCCGCTCTGGTAGGCCATGCCGCTGGTCAGCATCCGTTGCCGGACGTCCGGCAGCAAATCCAGTCCCGCGAATTCCGGCTTCTTGCGCACCAGGTCATCGGCCACGTCCTGATAACACGGCTCGAATACCGCTTCGATGATTTCCGTCTGACGCGGGGTCGGCGTTTGTCCCTGGCTGGAATCCGAAAAGGTTAGCGCGAAAGCGACCACCGCCGCCCATGCCGTGATTGTCTTTGTCATGGCATCAATCCTTCTTCGCAGCGAGAACTGTACTCGTTCTGAATGGCGAGCACCCGGCCCTTCGCCTCGGCCACCTCGCGTTCCGAATCACCCGTCAAGGCTCCCACGCCGGGAAGCAATAACCAGTTCAGTGCGATGTCCCAGTTCCGGGAGATTCGCTGGTCCCTGCTGACAAGTTCGAGATTCACACCTTCGTTCTGCGCTGCCAGAAGCAATCCTTCGCAGGTCATTCCCTGATAGGGGGTTGTGTCCACCATCGCCGGAGGAATGTCGGCGGGGGCGGCGGCGCACCCGGCCAGCATCGCGACTGCGGTCGCCAGTGCAAGCTTGTTCATCTTCTTTCTCCACGTCTTCATGCCGGCACCCGAATGGCGCCGGGCCGTTGCAAGCAACACGAAGAACGTGAAGACCCCGCCTATTTGCCGGGTCAGATGATCAGTCCGACCCTGTCAAAGGGCTGTTGTATTGAGCGAGTAACCCGGCGTGGGGCCACTTCGCGTTGCTTGCGATGGGGAGAGTATCAAGGTGTGGCGGGGGAAGTCAAATTAAATATATAATCCCCTATTTTTTGATACTTTTCGAGATTGTCTGAAATTTCTTTAATCGCGGAACTCATCTTGGCTCCGTCAGATTCTACCTGTTCGGATACGTGATCCGCGATATATGTAGTTGTTTTCCGGTACTCCTTAACAGCATTTAAGCGTTCATTATTCAGCTCAACCACGAGTTTTGCCTGACCACCAGCGATTTCATTTACGCTACTTTGAAGTTCGTTTGTTGATTTGGCTGCCACACTGGCCGCTGCACCCAGTTCACTACGAGCACTGGCCATGCTCTCAAGCAGCAGTCTCATTTCTGCACTAGCGTTCACCGTGTTACTTACCATAATTTGTAACGATTCAGAGTTTTCCCTCATCCCGGTTACCGAGTTACCGATACTCTGGGAAAGCTTCTGCATTTCTGACCAAGTCTGCTTAGTGCTACCAAGTAATGTATTCAGCTCGCCGTAGATTGCTTTGATATGACCTTCGCCTTCCATGCGCATTTTTTCCGCCATATCATTCCAAGCCTGACTCGTTTCAGTAATACTTTGGTTTGTTTCAGCCGATATGTGTTGTGTGAATTTTCCTACTACATCTATACAATGATTTGAAAGAGTTGTCATTTCGGTATTAAATATTTCCGCTATTGACTTCAAATTCAGGTTCATTTTTTCTAACTGATGTAGTGATGATACTTCCAAGTCCTTATACTGCTTTTGCATCATTGCGCCAGTGTGGTCGACTACACTTGAAGATTGCTCAGAAGAGATACGTGTGAAATGCAAGAATGCATCGCTCGCTTCCCTCAGGATAAGGCGCAACCTGGCAAGGTCTTCTCGTAAATCTGAAATATCTGAATCAATTGCAATATCAACTGAACTTGATGGAGGACTACTTGCTACATTTTTCTGTTTTTCTTCTGATTCTGTTTCTAACTCTTCTTTCGAACTTTGGAAGAGAATTCTAGCGAGAATTCCTGCTACCGTTGAAAAAAGAGCTACGCCGAAATTTCCAATCAGTTCGTTGGCACGATTATTTATACTCTCCTGAACATCAAATATAAAAAGCTGCAGCAAAGCCATGATTAGCGAGAGTAACGTAAAGAGTAGCCCCAAGTAGTATAGATTGTCTCCCGCAATCTGTCTATCTTCAGAGTCATCACATTTTCTGTGGTAATAAAATCCGACGATTATGATAATGACAACTGCGGTAATTACAGCTGTCGTTGCTCCAACTAATCCCGGGACCAGAAGTCTCACTCCGAAAATCAGAAGTAATCCCGCCAGGAACGCAAAAATCAGTGTTCTTGTTGAGTTCAACTAAAGTGACTCCTGTCTAATTACTTGCCCGCCGAACGCCTGAACGAGTTCGGTCCACCAATAATAATGATCTACGCTCTGCCAACGAGCGTCACGGGCACGCTCAAGCCTGAAGATACTAACCTCTATACCAGCTAGATTCGTTCCCAGATGGCGCAGGGCTGGTGCCGTTAGTAATTGTTCTGCCGGTGGATATACTCCGTAATGTGATAGGGACTCCGAGTGTTGTAACAAATCGGAGTACAAGATTAAATGGACAGGTCTTAAGTCTTCGCTGCGCGACCGTTCACTGGTAACGTGGCGAGGCACGATTATGCCGAGGGCTTCAATAAGAGGAGAACTGGACTGAGGCGGTGATTCTTCAGTCGCAAACATTCCTTGAATTCGGTCGTCAAACATCTGCCAGCGTCGCTGAGCAATTGCCCGGCCCTCTGTCAGGTCCCGCCACCACTCCCAAGCGTTTGGGTTAATCCCCGGATTGCAGAGTCTCTCGGAAGGTTCAAATGTTCGTAGATCTTCAGCTAATTCATAGACTACAAGTTCCTCTCCTGGCGCAAGGAAAAAGTCGGAATCCTCTAGTACCTGAAACTCAGGGTTTAATTCTCGCAGTAGTCGATTAAGTTCGGCCTGATGTTGGGGGCTTAGCGGATCTGAGGTATCAAGAAGTAGTATAGTGCTGCTATTGGGTTGTTGGTTGGCAGAGCACAGATTTTCATCTAGTCGAATGTTTTGATCGCAACCTTGCATCATAACTAATACTACCAGCAGTACAAACAACTTCCGCCGGAAAACAAACTGCAACATACTCCCGTTCTTACTCATCGAGCAACTTCCTCTGAGACGTCCGAACTGTTCCCCATAGCTTTTTCCAGATCCAAAAATCGATGTCTACATTCCTTAAAACTTCGTTGCAACTCTTTGATCTTTTGATCTACCAAATCTGCTACACTCTTTAAGCTAGTTTGCTCTGGAACAGTAAATTCAGGGGAAACGAGTATTTCCTGATCTATTTTGATTTTTTCGGAAAACCAGCTAGGTTCTGGCTCGGTTCTGGCATCCATATTCGCGCTGATATAGGCCCCCAATAATTCGTTGAGATGGTGTTGATACTGCCCCAGATTTGTTCTAAACTCTGTAACGACTTTGGTACCAAGTGCATAGTACTCTTTCCACCTTATTTGTTTGGTATTCAGTTTATGTCGTATATCTTCAAGCTTGTTTTGATAGTCTACAAACTTATTTTTCAGTTCATCTTCAGCTATACTGAGTTGGTTTCTGTATACTCTTTGCTTCTCAATAAGTAATCGATGCTTACTTCCATAGTTTGGATATCGGTCATCTCTATCTAACCACTTCCATGATGAAACACAGAAAAAGAGAAATCCGAGTAAGGCTAGCAACGCAGACTGAAAGGAATCGAAGGTAAATACTCCTTCCGAAAATCTAATAAAAGTATCACTACCAACTTGAAATATATCAGCACTTGGATCATCAAGTATTGCTTGCATACTATCTCGAAAATGACCCACAACTATATTGAAACTCGCAACAAGCACTACAGCAATGGATGCCAGAATCATGGAAACCCACTTTGTTAAAACGCTAACATGATGGATTAAACGAAGCAATCCTCCCATGCACCAACCCATGATCAAAATGTTTACAGCACAGATCAATGCCATTTGAACAATTGCACCTATAAGTCCAAACGGATTGGCATCCATCAGAGAAGTCGCATTCAAAACCAACTCCAAACAAAAAAAGAAGAGTATGAAGCTGAGTGCAGACTTGCGTCCCGAATAGTCTGGTAGCCTGCGTAAACGCGATTCCCTACGAAATTCATCGTAGTCCAACTTGGCGTCGCGGACTTCTTCTTGTGGCGCAGTCAAGTGGCCTCTCTGAGATTTCACCACACCATCCAAATCCAGCTTGGCATTTTCAAGTATCTCCTCGGCCATTTGTTTTTGTAATTCCAGCCCTTCAGTATCTTCCATATCAGCCAAGTTTTGTTCAAGATCACTAAGCCATTTACTGACGTTCTGGCGACAAATCGAGCCTCTTTGATTCACCCAGCCTATAATCTTGTCAGGAATTCCCACCAACGCTCCGTTGGCAGACGGTTTATTCTGCTTGCCATCAGCTTTAGCGTGTTCCACGATCTTGTGCTCTTTGAGCCAACGATCAAGGTCCAATTTTTTAAATTCACCCTTGACGGGGTCAAAGCCAGGTTCATTGTCCCAGACCGTTTCCAGTTGTTTCGCCATTGTGATTTATGTCCACCAAGCCGAGAGTGAATTCTTATACAGTAAATAAGGGTTGTCCTCAACAGCGATAGCGTACAGGCTGTTTGCGAATTGGCGTATATCCTGAAGTTTCGGATTGCAGGATTTGGTGCGTTCTTGCGGTGTTTCATACTGTCTGACTCAACGATATCGAGGTGCCACTATCCCCTTCAGCCGTTCCCAGGCTCGATCGCCGTTGCGTAGACCGCCACATCCGCGGCGCTCATGCCGAGTTGACGGGCGAGGTCGCGCCAGCCCGCGAGGCCCCTGAAGACTTCCGCGAGAATACGGGCTGCGTCGGCGTTCTTCAATCCGAAGTGCGGAGCGGCCCGCCGCGCGAGGTCAAGGCTGGCGTCCGGCCCTTCCTCGCTGATCCAGGTGGTCAACTCACGAGCTTTTTCCTCGAGCGGCACGGGGTTCAGGTCGTAGGCGGGCGATAGCCGCCATTTTCCGTCGCCGTCATGAAGAAAACCGTGATTGCGCAGATGATCGTCGAGATTGCCGACCCGTACGCCGAACACGACCCGCCGCCAGAGCTCGTGCAGATCCTTGATCGGCGCGCTCGAGTACATCCGTATGCACTCGGCGATGTCGGTATAGGTCGCGTACTCTCCGTCATTGAGCCCCAACAGGCTCATGGCCGACAGGAAAGGGATGCGCCGGTCGCCGTCCCGGTCAAAACGCCGGATCAGCGCCACCGGTCTGCCGGCGACGATTTCCAATTGCCCTTGCGCGACATTCACTCCCGTCCTTTCGGCCAGCTTGAGCGCGAGGATTTCACCGTGCGGAATGCTGCGGTCGTCGTCCGGTTTGGGAAATTTTGCAATGGCAAGCGAGCCGTCCTTTTCGACAACGGCCGATTTTGGTCGTGCGCCGCCCAGGGGCGAGCCTTCATTGAGCAACAGTTTCAGGTCTTGCGCGGTCTCGGTGTTGCCGTGGACCGCATCCGCCGCGTTTAGCAAGGCCGGAAGCCGGATCAGGGGCGGTACGCGGTAGCGGCCCATATCGCGGTCGAAACCGGTCTCGACCGGCTCGAACTGGCGCCGATATCGAAGCGCGCCGATGCGGGTATGGTCGTTGACGGCCAACAAGTAATCGACTTCCGAAAGGTTGCATATTTCGCCGGATTTGCGAAACGCCCGCCGAATGAGTTGTTGCCCCCAGCGGTCGGGCGCGGAATCGCGAATTGCGCCCGGCAGGGCGGACTTCCCGGAGCTGCTGTATGCCGGGTTCCGGTTGAGCGGCAGATTGGCCGGGTCGAGAGCAAAGGCGCCGCCGTAATTCAGCCAATCTTCCGTGTACGAAAACACGGAGCTTTGGCTGTGCGCTCGCGACAAGTAACGGCAATGGCCGACGAGCCGGGTTTCGCCGCCATGATCGATGTGAATTTCGACCGTTTCGTTCATGGCGAACCCCGCTTGCGCCTCCGGGGCATGATCCGCCGCGGCAGGCGATCTTCCTCGAGGTCCAGACCCAGGGCGTCATTGCCGCGGTCGGCCAGTTGTTCGACCCCGCCCACGAGTCCGAGGATCGCCAATACCGTGACGTAGGCACCCACCGATACGGTCGGGTCGCCTTTTTCGATTTTGCCGTAGGTGCTCCGGCTCAGGAAGGCGCGCTCGGCCATGGAGACGGTCGAGATGCGGCGTTTCCTGCGCGCGATCGCAATGTCCCGGCCAAGTTTGGCAAGGGCCCGGCGCGCCGGGCGCGGAAGCGTGCTGGTCGCCAGGGATTTCATGATTTGCCTTATAAAATATATAAAATGCTGAAAATTTGCCTAGTATATAATACTTTTCTGGGGGAATTACAGCCTTGCCGCAGGCAGGAACTCATCAGGCAGCTTCCTTTGAGACAGCCTAGGAGCCTGCGCCGTAGGAATTCGCGAAAGCGAAAATTCGCTATCGCCGCGCCCCCGGCTGATCGATTGAGGCGAATATTGGTGGATATGCAACGAAATCGAGCGGCCGGGGGCGCGGATGAGAGCGGATTTGCAGCCGTGAATTCCTACGGCGCAGGCTCCTAGTGGCATCACAGCAGAGACGGCGGCTCGTGAATCATGTCGCCGATGGGCGATTCGATGTAGCTGCGCGGCGAGACCACCGAATGGCCAGAAGGGGGATTGCCGAGCAGCGGCTTGTCTCCGGTTACCAGAATGCTGCCGTATTCCGAGGCAAGCAGGCACCAGAGATGGCCGTCGCCCGGGTCGGGCGCGTCTTCCGTGGCTGCCGGTTCGCGCCAGATGGCGTTCACCACGATCCTCGCGAGCAGCTTGTCAATGTCTGCATCCGGCAGTTGATGAAGCGCAGCGATTCTCGGGCGCCGGAGGACGCCGGCATATTCGGTCAACAGTTCCTCCGACATCAGATAAGCGATCTCTCCCTTGAGCATTTGATTGAGAATCCTTGCCGCGGGGCTTTCGTCGCTGGCCACTATCGCGCCAGAGACGATGACATTGGTGTCGATTACCGCGATCTTGCGCATCTTATGCGTCAACGCGGGTTCGGTCGCTCTTTTCCTTGCGCAGTTGCCGAACTTCCCGCACCGCAAGTTCGCGCGCGTCGTCCGCGTCCATTCCCGCGGCAGCCCGCGCCCTGCTGACGATTTCCATGGCGCTGTCCTGGGTACGGATGCCGCGCATACGGAGGCTTTCCTCAATGATGGAGCCAATGGACCGCCGCTGCCGCGCCGCGGTTTCCTTCAGCGCCTGGTGCAATTCATCGTTCAGCGTGATTGTCAGTCGGGACATTGCCGGGACCTCAATCTGGTGTGTTGGTGGTGACACACTTTAACACCAATGTAAGCCTGGAACAAGACGCCAGCTTGACGACTGCAATTTCGCCATCTGCCGCAGTCCGATGGCTTCGACTTCCGCGGTATCGGGAAAGCGTGAGTCGCCGAATCCGCACACGGCCTTGTCAGTCCGGCCGGCCGACTCTTATACTGACCCGACTGAATGCCGATCAAGCGCGGGCGCCCCGCGGGCGCTCCACAACAGGAAACACTGGCATGACGAAGAAAATCCCATCGCTGTTCGCTCTCGCTCTCCTATTCGGGACCGCGCCGCTGGCCGCCCAGGTCAACGAAGAAGCGGCCGACCCCGACCGGCTCCAGTATCTGGATGTTTTCGAAATGGAGGTCGCCGACGATCCCCGCATATCGCCTGACGGCGACCGGGTCGCGTACGTCCGCCGCGGCTTCGACATCATGACGGACGAGGGGCGATCCGCATTGTGGACGGTCGACGCTGATGGCTCGAATCACCGCGCGATCACGGATGGGAGCGGCGCGGTGAGTTCGCCGCGCTGGTCTCCCGAAGGCGACCGCCTGCTGTATCTGGCCTCGGACGGCGACACGAGCCAGTTGTTCGTGCGCTGGATGGACACCGGTCAGACGGCGGAACTCACCAACGTCACCGAGTCGCCGGAAAACATCGCCTGGTCGCCCGACGGGAACTGGATCGCGATGACGATGTTCGTGCCGGAAGAAGCACCCTCCTTCGCGAAGATGCCGTCCGCGCCCGAGGACGCCGAGTGGACAGCGCCGGCGCGGGTGATCTCGAAGCTCCGCTACCGGGCCGACGGGCGGGGATACCTGCCGGATGGACACACGCATGTCTTCGTTCTTCCCGCGGACGGCGGCACTCCGCGCCAATTGACGAGCGGTCCGTACGACCACGGCGGTGGGCTGTCCTGGGCGCCCGATTCCCGCTCGATCGTCTTCAGCGCCAACCGGGACAATCCCGATTTCGACGTCCGCAACAGCGAAATCTTCGAGATTTCGGTGGAGACGGGGGAGCTGCGCCAGTTGACCGAGCGTTTTGGCCCCGACGGCGGCCCGACCGTTTCGCCCGACGGTTCCCGGATCGCATACACTGGCTACGACGACCGCCATCAGGGCTACCAGGTTTCCGGCCTCTACGTCATGGACCGGGACGGCGGCGGCGCCCGCCGCGTCGGCGACCTCGATCGCGACGCGGGCAACCTCAACTGGGCCGCGGACGGCCGTTCCCTCTTCATTCAGTACGACGACCAGGGTACCACCCGGATCGCGAACGTTACCCTCGAAGGCGATGTCGCCGAGCTTGCCGCCGATGTGGGCGGCGTCGAACTCGGGCGACCTTATGGAGGCGGTTCCTACACCGTGGCCCATGACGGAAGCTTCGCCTTCACCGTCAATTCGCCGACGCGCCCCGCCGATGTCGCCATCGGCCGGATGGGGGCCGAATCGCGCCGGATTACCGGCCTGAACGAGGATCTCCTCGCCCACAGAAAGCTTGCCGAGGTCGAGGAGATCTGGTGGGAATCCTCCCATGACGGTCGGCCCGTGCATGGCTGGATCGCCCTGCCCCCGGACTTCGACCCCGCCCGCAAATACCCCCTCCTGCTTGAGATTCACGGCGGCCCCTTTGCGAACTACGGCCCCCGCTTCGCCGCCGAAATCCAGTTCTACGCAGCCGCCGGCTACGTGGTTTTTTACGCCAATCCCCGCGGCAGCACCAGCTACGGCGAGGAATTCGGCAACCTGATCCACCACGCCTACCCCGGCTACGACTACGACGATCTCATGTCGGGCGTCGATGCCGTGATCGACCGGGGCTACATCGACGAAAACAACCTGATGGTCACTGGCGGCAGCGGCGGCGGCGTGCTGACGGCGTGGATCGTCGGCAAGACCGACCGCTTTCGCGCGGCGGTATCGCAGAAACCGGTCATCGACTGGATCAGCTTCTCGCTCATGTCCGACGGGTACGCATCCTACTATCAGTACTGGTTCCCCGGCCCGGTCTGGGAGGACGGCATGCTGGAGCACTACTGGTCCCGTTCGCCGCTCTCCCTGGTCGGCAACGTCACGACCCCGACGATGCTGATCACCGGGGAACAGGACCTGCGCACACCGATGGGAGAGACCGAGCAGTTCTACCAGGCGCTGCAGATCCGGAAGGTGCCGACGCAGATGGTACGGATACAGGACGCCTCACACGGTATCGCGAGCAGCAGTCCGTCCAATCTGATCGCCAAGGTCGCGCACACCCTGGAGTGGTTCGAACGCTACCGGGCGGAGAGCGCCGGGACCGACTGAGCCAGGAGCCTGCGCCGCAGGAATTCGCGAAAGCGAAAATTCGCTGCCGCCGCGCCCCTGGCCGGTCGATTGAGGCGAATATTGGTGAATATGCAACGGGATTCCACATGAGCAAGGTTTTGCAAGGCATTCGGGTGCTGGACTTCGGGCGCTACATCGCCGGGCCGTTTTGCGCCACCCTGCTGGGGGATATGGGCGCGGAAGTGATTCGCATCGAGAAGGTCGATGGCTCGGAAGACCGCTTCCTGTCGCCGGTGACGGAAGATGGCGACGGCGCGCTGTTCCTGCAGATCGCCCGCAACAAGCAGTCGATGACGCTCAATCCCATGAAGCCGGAAGGACGCGAGATCGTGAAGAAGCTGGTAGCCACCGCCGATGTGGTGGTGGCCAATCTGCCGCCGGATACCCTGCGCGCCATGGGGCTGGATTATGACAGCCTTTGCGCGGTCAAGCCCGATATTATCCTGACGATGATCTCGGCTTTCGGGCAAGGCGGGCCTTATGCGAACCGGGTCGGATTCGACGGCCTGGGCCAGGCCATGTCCGGCAGCATGTATCTCACGGGCACCCCCGAGCAGCCGGTGCGCGCCTGGGCGCCCTTTATCGATTTTGGCACCGCCAGCTTTTCGGCTTTCGGCACCATGGCGGCGCTGTTCCAGCGGGCCAAAACCGGCAAGGGGCAAATTGTCGAGAGCTCGCTGTTCAATACCGGACTGACCATGATGAATGGCACGCTGATCGAACAGCATGCCATCCGGCGAGATCGTGTCGCGAGCCTGAATCGCGCCCAGACCGCGGCGCCGGCGGACACGTTTCGCACCAGGGACGGCTGGGTGCTGGTGCAATCCATCGGCGGCCCCCTGTTCAAGCGCTGGGCCGACCTCATGGGCGAGGACCATTGGCTCGACGATCCGCGTTTCAAGGACGATATTTCCCGGGGCGACAACGGCCATCTGATCAGCGAACGCCTGGCCCGCTGGTGCGCCGAACGAACCAGCGGGGAAGTGCTGGCGGCCATGGAAGAGGCGCGGCTGCCGGCGGGGCCGGTGATGTCGCCACAGGAAGTGCTGGAGGACCCCCATATCGCCGCCAAGGGCCTGCTCCAGCCCACGGAATATCCGGGTTTGAACGGGGCGGCGCCGCTGATGAAGACGCCGGTGGAGTTATCCGAGACTCCCGGCGAGATTCGCAGCCGGCCGCCGACACTGGGAGAACATACCAGGCGGATCATGCGCGAACTCGGTTACGGCGATGAAGATATCGACGCATTGCGGTCAAAACAGGTAATCTGAAACATTGAGCGACATGGGGCAGCCGCCATGATCAGATCGCAGACTCGACGCGAATTCCTGCGGACCACGAGCGCCCTGATGCTCGGCGGGGCCGGCATGTCGACCGCCCTGATCGGCTGAATGGGCTGGAGCCAGCGGACTACGCCCCAGGCGACTAAGGCGCCAACTCCAGCCCGTCGAGAAAATCCAGCATGGCTGCATTGGTTTCCCCGGGGGCTTCCTGTTGCACCCAGTGGCCGACCTGCGGGATCAACACAACACCGCGCAGATCGTCGGTCACCCGGGACATGGATGCGGTCAGTTGCTCGGCTGTGGCGCCACCGATCACCACGTCCCTTGCGCCGGCAATGAATATCGTCGGCACGGTGACCCGGTCGCTTTCGTAGTCGAGGCTGATTTCCCAGTTGCGGTGGAAATTGCGGTAGTAGTTGACGCCGCCGCGGAATCCCGAACGTTCGAACTGACCGACTACGTAGTCGAGGTCTTGCTGGGCCAACCAGTCCGGCAGGCCGAGCGGCGCGCCGAGACGGCCGATCCAGCCTCCCGCGACGCGCAGCGGATCGGTGATTGCCGGCGCTTCCCGCGGTGAATTCGGCGACAGGTACAGCCGGCTGATCAGGCCGCGTGGATCGCTGTCGTACTCGGCTTCCGCCACGCCGCCGGGTTCATTGTGATACAGGATATAGTAGAAGTTGTCGCCATTGGCTTCGCGCCAGCCATCCATGGGGGAACGCCGGGCCGTGCCGCCATAGGGCACGCTCATGGCGATCAACCCGTCAAACCGTTCCGGGTAGCGGACCGCCGCATGCCAGGCGACAATGGCGCCCCAGTCGTGACCCACCATGACAGCGGTCTCTTCGCCAAGCGCGTCGAGAATGCCCACCATATCGTCGGTGAGATCGACGATATCGTAATCTTCCACCGCGGAAGGCGCGTCGGTTTCGCCATAGCCGCGCATGTCCGGGGCGACAGCGCGATAACCGGCGTCAGCCAGGGCGACCAACTGATGCCGCCAGTTGTACCAGGATTCGGGCCAGCCATGGGCGAGCAGCACGAGCGGCCCGGAATCGCCAGCCTCGAATATCCGCATGCGGATGCCGTTGGCCTCAATAAACCGGCTACTCACGCCGGCAACGGGTGAACCCATGCTGTCGTCTCCTGGTTGCGCCTGGGCGGAAACTGCCGCGAACAGCAGTACAAATGCCGCCACCAAAAATCGGATCATCGGAAAATCCCCTGCGACGAAAAAAACAAGCCTAACACGAGTGACTGGTTTCGTTGCCCTCGCGCAAAACCGCCTGCTCGCCTTTTGGGGTCAGGGCGTAGATTCCCCGGGGCGTTTCCGGCGGGCGCTCGAACCAGCCGTAGTAGTCCTTGAGGAATATCCGGCCGGCCTTGCCGACGCCGGTGGCCCTGGCCACAACAGCGGCCTTGCTTGGGCCGTTGGCGCCGAGAAAGCCGGCGCAGCGCAGGGCGTCCTGGCGATAGGCCGTGACGATCTTGCGCCCGGTGGCGCCGCCGGTATTCGGGTCGCCCACCCGCAGTTCGAATTCCCGCAGCAGGCGACCGAGGGCCGGCCCGCGTTTGCGCGGGCGGTATTCCGCAGGGTCGAGCAAGGGCTCGACGGTATGGCCCGGCGCGGAAGGCACCGCAAGCAGGCCAAGCCCAAGCCGGCGGCACAGGGCAAGCGCCTCCTTGCGGCGCACGCCACGACCGGAGAAGGGCGGGACCGCGAGATAGACATTGTCCGCAAGCCGCTGCCTTTCGATTCCCTGCAGCACCAGAGGCAGGGAAAAGCGCGTTTTCAACTCCACGATCAGGGGCGGCTCGTCGCCGCGCCTCGCCACCACATCGCAGCCCTTGACCTCGGCCTTGACCTCATAACCCTGGGATACAAGAAAAGCCTTCACCGGCCCATACAGTTCGGTTTCGTACATCGGGAATTGTTCATGGATTCCTAAAGGGTTATTCTGCCGCCCGTATCCCGACTTTAAGCGACAAGGAGTTTTTCGTGGGGCAAAAGTACGATGTATCCTACATGCGGCGCACCCGGGACTATTATCGGGCCCAGGGCTATGAGAAGGACTATGAGTGGGCCTGTCACGACGAAGCGCCTTTCGCACCGCTGCCCAAACCCCTGCGCGAATGCCGTCTCGGGCTGATCACCACCGCCATGCCGGATACCGTGGAGGGCCGCGGGAAGCGGCGGGTCCGCGCCTCCATGACAACGCCGACGCCGCATTCGATGTATACCGATGAACTTTCCTGGCACAAGACCGTGACCCATACCCGGGATCTCGGCAGTTTTCTTCCCCTCAACCATTTGCGCGATATGGCGCGGTCGGGGATCTTCGGCAGCCTGTCGGGACGTTTTTATTCCGTTCCGACCGAATACAGCAAAGGCAATACGCGGAAAAAGGACGCGCCCGCGGTGCTCGCCCTGTGCCGGGAGGACCAGCTCGATGTGGCCATGCTCGTTCCCCTGTGACCCGTCTGCCACCAGACCGTGAGTCTGGTCAGCCGGCATCTCGAAGAAAACGGCATCCCCACGGTTATCGTCGGCAGCGCCCTGGATATCGTGGAACACTGCGGCGTGGCGCGCTATCTGCATACCGATTATCCCCTGGGCAATCCCTGCGGCGCACCCGGGGATGTGCCGAGCCAGATCGGCATCGTCCACCAGGCATTGAAACTGCTGGAAGAAGCCGAAGGCCCGGAAACCACCCGGCGCTCGAACCTGTACTGGCGCGACGGCGATGACTGGCGCGATGACTACGCCCGGGTGGACGACAGCAACCGCGAGGAATTGCGTCTGCGCGGCGAACAGCGGCGCCGGCGGCAAGGTGCGGCCAAAGCCGCGGGCGAGCAGCGCGCGCCGATGATTTCCGAAGTCTGATGAGGAAAATTCCCATGAAAAAGCCCGTGCTTTATGCGCTTTCCCTGCTTGCGACCGGTTTTGCGGCCCTGCAGGCCCAGGCCCAGGACGACTCGCTCTACAACACCGTGAAAGCGAAACTCGCCGCCGGCGAACCCGTGCTCGGCGGCACGGTTTCGACTTCCGACCCGGAAATATACTGCGCCATGGCCAGCGCCGGTTTCGACTTCATCTGGGTCGAAATGCAGCACAGTCATCTCAACTACACCGATGTGGCGCGGATGATCTTCGCCTGTCGCGACGCTCCCGCGATTCCCTTCATCCGCGTTCCCGACGCCACCGAAGGCGATATCCAGAAAGCCACCGACATCGGCGCCCTGGGCATCATCGTACCCATGGTGGACACCGCGGAAAAAATGGAAAACGCCGTGCGCTTCGCCAAGTATCCGCCTGTTGGCCGCCGCAGCCAGGGCGGCGGCCAATACGGCGCCATCTGGGGCGGCGGCTACCGCCAAAGCGCCAATGACAACATCATGGTCGTCGCCATGATTGAAACCGTGGAGGGCGTGGAAGCCGCCGACGAGATTGCCGCGGTGGAAGGCGTCGATGTGGTTTTCGTCGCCAGTTCGGACCTCGGCAGCTTCAGCGGCGCCAGCCAGGGCGACCCCTACTACGAAGGCCTGGTGAATCAGGTGGTTGGCGCCACCAGCAGCGCCGGCAAATATCTGGGCGGCCCATCGGCGTGGATGACTTCCCGGGAAGGCTACAACTTCTTTCAGGCCCCGGGCGTCAATGCCCTGATTCGCGCCGGCGCAAGAGTCATGCTCGAAAACGCCGACCCCTGCCGCTTCCTGCCGTCCGGAGCGACTCCGGTACAGGGTGAGGACCCCTGCCCCTGAGACAGAGCCGGCGTATCGCGCAAGATCAGCGCAAACCGCCGATCGCAGACAGGTGCAGCATTTGCGTCAGTGACTCGATCTGCCTTGCCAGTGGGATGATATCGCCGTCGACACAGGCTTTTTCCACCGCAGCCTGATACTCCCCGGCCCGCTCCACAGGAACCACCGTCCAGGGCAGGCCGCCGGATGCCAGCAGGACATTCATCAACAATCGCGCCAGCCTCCCGTTGCCTTCCGCAAAGGGCTGGAGGTAGAGCAGTAAGAAATGGCCAAGCACGGCCCGCACCGCCGGGTGATCTTCTTCATCCAGCAGCTCGAAGCCCGCGCCCATGGCCGGTCCAATGGCTTCACCCTCGGGGGCGATATGCCTGCCACAGGGCAGCGGCGGGCCTTCGCGATAGCCGGATTGCCCAAGTGAATTCCCGGGTTCCGCAGCCGCCAGCGGGGTGATCATTTCCTGTTGCCAGTTTCCAAGCTCCGCCTGGATTACCTCCCCGGGCCTGGCGCGCGCCAGGATTCGCGCAAGACTTCCACGCGCCGCCAGAAAAGCCTGCCAGTGGCCCCGGGCCGCCAATTCCTGGCGATGCTTTTGATTCCCCGCTCCCGGAGCGGGCTGCCAATCCGGGAAACGAACCCGGTCCAGCACTACCGGCGCGACTTCCAGGCCGTCAATGGCCAGGGAATGCCAGGTGTCGGCGAAGCAGACATCGTCCACGGCGCGCAGACAGCGTTTGGCATTGATCGCCGCCGCCCGGCCCCGGGGAAAGCAGTCGATCACCCGGGGCCGCATTTCCCGCCACAGCGAAAACACGCGCCAGCCCCAGGGCGAAAGCCCACGCGCCAACACATGCGACGGCGCCGGTGAAGCAAAAGGGTCAGCCTCGCGCACGTCATAGCCATATTTCCGCATCGAATCCAGAATACTTTCCGCGAGTTCCGGGCGACCGATATGCCGGAATGCGCCGGCGAGACGGCCCGCCACGGTGCTGCGGCCGGTTTCCACGAGCAATTCGAGTATTTCCGTCACATCGTCAATGAGGGTGAGGGCGATGCGCAGATCCACCGGCTCTTTCAGAAAAACCCGCGCACCGCAAGCAACCAGCGCCGCCGGCAGGCGGTAAAGTCGCAGTCCATCCTTGACCATCACATGTTTTCCCGCAGGCAGGCCGGAGCGCATTTCCAGCAGCGACAGCCCCTCGGGCAATCGGGTGGCATTGTTCCGGGCCTTTATGGCCCGTACCCGCAACTGCTCCGGAATCCGGCGGTTCCCCGTGTGCAGCGCGACGGATTGGGCCGGCGAGAGACACCACGCATCTTTTCGCATCCGGTTCAGGTAGTCGGCGCAGAAAGACCAGTAGCCGGCATACCAGGCGCTGCGTTCATCCGGGTACTGCCCGGGTTTGATGGCGAAATACCAGCCCTTGATCACTTCCCGCAGGTAGCCATTGGCCAGCAGCCGCTCCCGATGGGTACGCGAGAGGTCCGTGGCGCGAATCGCGACGATTCCCTTTTTCTGCCGTGCGCGCAGCTTGGTCAATGAGCTTTGCAGCCGTTGCGCGGGGCTTGCCATGTCTGTTTTTCTCGTTGTAATTGCCGAACCAGAATTCTTGAAACAGGAAGCATTATTATTCGTTTAATCAGTTGTATCAAGATTCGTCTGGGTTGCTTTTGCAAGCTTGGCGCAAGCTTTTGAAGCTGTCTATTTAAAGTAAAATCTCAATTTACCTCCGTATCTGCCTGTCAGGTAAGAACGGCAATCAGATATACATGAGAAAGGCGAAAAACCCGGTGAATTCGACAAGTCAGGAATTGGTCTCAAATTCGACTGTCCGGTACACGAATGCCAGCAATCCGGAAGAGGGGAAACAAACGTCCTCCAGTTTCGCCCTGCTGGCGACTCGTCAGCGATGGCGCATACCATCGGACTGGAGGCCATCCCTAATCAAAAGGTTAACAATATCCAACCACCGGACAGTCGCTGAAGTATATCTGATAGATGTAGAACAAAATCAATAACCATATGGCTACGGCCACCACGAGCGGTACCCTGTCCATTATCCTTCTCCATGTTTGGCAGAGATTGTGAACTGGCGCACCCGAGAGGATTCGAACCTCTGACCACCTGGTTCGTAGCCAGGTACTCTATCCAGCTGAGCTACGGGTGCGTCATGCCGAAACTGCCGCCGGGGAGCCCGGCAGCGTGGAAGTAGCGGATTCTACTGTAAATGCCGGTCGCTTGTCAGTGCTATGCTTGGGGTTCCTAAAACCTGGGGGATCGGAATGTTCCCGAAAAATCCTGTTGGCGGAAAGATTTTGGCGCTGCTTGCGGCGGCTGTGCCGGGAGTGCTGTCTATTCCGGTTCTGGCCAACTACGAGGATGGACTGGAAGCGGCGCTGGCCGGGGACTTTGCGCTGGCCTACCGGGAATTCCTGATTGCGGCGGAAACGGGTCTGGATCTGGCGCAATACAACCTGGGCATTCTCTACTTCACCGGGCAGGGGGTGGAGCAGGACTATGGGGAAGCCTTCCGCTGGACCGAAGCCGCCGCCTTGCAGGGCCATGCCGCGGCGCAACTCAATCTGGGCAGCCTGTACTACTTCGGCAATGGCGTGGAGGAAGACCGGGACCAGGCCGTGGAATGGTATGCATTCGCCGCCAGGTCCGGCAGCGCTCCCGCGGCAAACACCCTTTCGATCATGTACCGGGATGGCGACCATGTGCGCCGTGACCTCGTCCTGGCCCATGCCTGGGCAGCCTGGGCCCAGCGCCACGATCACCCGGAAGCGGCGGCCATGCTGGAAGAGCTGGAAGCGGACATGAGCCAGGAACAGCTCAGCGAAGCCCGCCGCACCTTCGCCCGCTGGCAAATCGAGTAATCAGTTGTCCGAAATCTCCGCATCCAGGAGCCCGCGCCGTAGGAATTCACGGCTGCAAATCCGCTCTCATCCGCGCCCCTGGCCGCTCGATTTCGCTGCATATCCACCAATATTCGCCTCAATCGACCGGCCAGGGGCGCGGCGATAGCGAATTTTCGCTTTCGCGAATTCCCGCGGTGCTGGCTAGGCGGGACCGGGCGTCGCTGCGCAGAAGCTCCAGCCAGACGGTCCAGCTTTCCGGGTCGACGAAGGGATGGGGGTCGCCGTCCTGGCGGCCGAGCAGCATTTCATGGCGCGCGAAGACATCGCCGGAGTCCGGGTGATTGGAGACGTTCACTTCCACGCCGGGGATATCGAGCAGTTGCCCCACGCTGTCGATGTACATTTGCAGGCGGTCGGCGCCCGAGAAATTGAGTCCGGCGCCGCCGAACATGACCGCGGTATGCGGGTAGCCGCTGTCGTATACGGTGAAAATCGTGCTCAACACGCCGAGGGTATGGCCCGGGGTCTGCATGAATTGCAGGCGCGTGCGGCCCAGGTTGAGGGTGTCGCCATTGCCCAGGGAGAGATGCCGCATGGGGCGCGGGTATTCGCGAAACTCCGCCGGACCTTCGCTCAATTGCCAGTCGGCTTCGGTCATCAGCACCACGGAACCGAACTCCCGCTGAAAACGCCGGGCGCCGCCGATGTGGTCGAAGTGGGCATGGCTGACGACCACATAGCGGATATCGTCCGGGTCGAAACCGAGTTCGCGAATATTGTCCACGAGCAGGTCCACGTGGTCGCCGTACAGTGCGTCGAACAGGATCAGCCCCTGGTCGGTTTCCAGCAGCCAGGCGGAAACCCAGCGCACGCCGACATAGTACAGATTGTCAAACACCTGGAATGGCGCCACCCGCTGCTGTTCCGGGTCGTCCAGGGCACCGGGCTCCTGGGCCAGCCCCGTCTGGAGATGGAACAGGCAGCCAATCAGCAACGCGGAACAGAAAAGGGTCTTGTATTTCATTTGCCGGTTTCCCTTATAATTGCGGCGGCGAACGTGTGGAGGCGGCACACTGGCTTCCGCCATTCAATCACTGTTCGAATCCGAACGCCAGCGGGAGCCTGCGCTGCGGGCTCTTTCAGTTTCCCGGGGGGAAGTCATGCGTATTGGGGCGCCAAGGGAAACCAAGAACCACGAGTATCGGGCCGGGCTCACCGTTGAGTCCGTTGCGGCCCTGGTTGCCGATGGCAACGAAGTCTGGGTTGAAACCGGCATTGGAGCGGGCATCGGCGAAAGCGACGCCGAGTATCGCGAGGCAGGCGCGCGAATCGCCGGCAATCCGGCGGAATTGTTCGATGCCGCGGAGATGATCGTCAAGGTCAAGGAGCCGAACCGCGACGAGCGTCGTCTGCTGCGGCCCCGGCATACCCTGTTCGGCTATCTGCATCTCGCCTCCGACCCGGAGCAGGCGAATGATCTGCTGGCCAGCGGAACAACCTGCATAGCCTTTGAAACCGTCACCGACGAACAGGGCGCCCTGCCGCTGCTGACCCCCATGTCTGAAATCGCCGGGCGCATGGCGGTGCAGGCGGCGACACATTTCCTGCAAAAACGCAATGGCGGCATGGGTTTGTTGCTCAGCGGGGCCACTGGCGTCGAAGCGGGACGGGTGGCGGTGATCGGCGGCGGCGTGGTGGGCGTCAATGCGGCGCGCATCGCCCTTGGGCTCGGCGCCCGGGTGGGCATCCTCGAGAAGTTTCCCGCCCGGCGCGAGGCTTTGCGGAAAATGCTCGGGGGCGATATCGCCTGTGTCGATTCCACCCCGGAAAACATCGAACGGCTGGTAAGCGAAGCCGACCTCGTCGTCGGCGCCCTGCTCGTGCCGGGAGGCAAGGTAAAACATCTGATTCCGGAGTCGCTGGTGAAAAAGATGAAACCCGGCGCCGTACTCGCCGATGTCTGCATCGACCAGGGAGGCTGCGCCGCCACTTCCCGGCCCACGAGCCACGACGACCCGGTCTTCATCAAGCATGACGTTGTACACTACTGTGTCGCCAATATCCCCGGCGCGGTTCCCGTCACTTCGAGCAAGGCATTGAATCGCGCCACCCTGCCCCATATCCGCGAGATCGCCGGGAAAGGCGTGCGCCGGGCGCTGCACGAGAACATCCATCTGCGCCGGGGACTCAACATTTGCCGCGGCCATATTACCCATGAAGCCGTGGCCGAGGGGCTTGGCCTGGATTTCATCACTTCGAGTCAAGCCGTGCTTTCGCTCTGATCAGGCCTGAGTCTCCCCAAGTATTCTCTGAAAAACTCCATCCGTGGAGTTTTTCATTATCGCAAAACAAAAGCGTGGTTTTGTTTTGCTCCCGAATTCAATGGCTTACTCCAGCCGCAGAGCATAGCTCTGCGCCGTTGCGGCCACGCTCGAAGCTGCGCTTCGAAAACGCTTGCCTTCACCCATCGAATTCGGCGGCACTTCCATGTGCCGCGGGGAAGCTCTGACTTAATCAGAGCTTCCCTAATACGAACGCGGCAGGCCGAGGACGTGTTCGGCGACATAGTTGAGAATCATTTCCTGGGTGATGGGGGCGAGTTTCACCAGTCTGGCCTCGCGCCAGTAGCGCTCCACATGGTACTCCCTGGCATAGCCATAGCCGCCGTGGGTTTGCAGCGCCACATCGGCGGCGTTGAAGCCGGCCTCCGCCGCCAGCCATTTGGCCATGTTCGCCTCCTTGCCGCAGGGATGATCGTGGTCGAGAAGCCAGGCGGCCTTCGCCACCATCAGCGCCGCGGCTTCCAGCCGGGTGCGGGCCTCGGCCAGGGGAAAGGCAATGCCCTGGTTCTTGCCGATGGCCCGACCGAAGACCTCTCTCTCACTGGCATAATCCACCGCCCGGCGCAATGCCGCCCGACCGATGCCGATGGCTTCCGCGGCAACGACAATGCGCTCGGCGTTGAGACCATCGAGCAAATGGTAAAAGCCCCTGCCCTCTTCGCCGATGCGGTCGGACAGCGACACGGGCAAATCCTCATAGACGACTTCGCAGGTGGATACCGCATTGCGACCGAGTTTGGAGATGGGTGAAATGCTCACTTCCGGCCGCTGCAGTTCCGCGAACAGGAGCGTCATTCCGTCCGTGCGGCGCTTGACCCGATCCCGGGGCGTGGTGCGAACGAGCAGGACCACCCGCTGGCAATGGGTGGCCTTGGTGGTCCAGACCTTGCGCCCGCGCACGAGATAGCGCCCTCCCTCCCGGCGGGCGAAGGTGCGGATGGAAGTGGTATCGGTTCCCGCATCGGGCTCGGTAACGCCAAAAGCCACCTGCAATGCGCCGCTGGCGACCTCCGGCAGGTATTTTTCCCGCATGGCGTCGGAACCGTGCCTGACCAGGGGGTGGATGCCGAACATCGAAAGGTGAATCGGCGATGCGCCATTCATGGCGGCGCCGGAAGCGGCGATTTCCTCAAGCAATATGGCGGCTTCGCGAATGCCGCGGCCGGAGCCGCCCCAACGCTCCGGAATCGCCGTGCCGATCCAGCCGGCCGCGGCGACAGCATCATAAAACTCCCGGGGAAACTCGCCGAGCCGGTCGCGCTCCTCCCAATACTCATCGGGAAAGTTCTGGCAGAGCCTGGCAATGGACTCGCGAATCAGGCGTTGCTCGCCGGTTTCCAGGTAATCCATCAAGCTTCCTCGCCCGCCCGGGCCAAAATTCGTCTGGCTCGCTTCAGATGCGGCACATCGACCATTTGCCCGCGGAAACGAAATGCCATGCGGCCCGCGGCGCGGTGTTCCACGGCGACCGCAAGTAATTCCCGTGCCTCGTCGATTTCGGCCTCACTCGGGGTGAAGACTTCATTGACGACGGCGATCTGGTCCGGGTGAATCGTCAGCTTGCCGGTAAAACCCATGGCCGCCGACCGGCGGCAATCCGCCTCCAGGCCCTCCCTATCGCGGATATCGGCATAAATCGTATCCACCGGCTGCTTGCCCGCCGCAGCCGCCGCCAGCAGGGCCAGGGAACGCGCCATGCGGAATACGTCCAGATACTCGCCGTTTTCGTCGCGGATTGCACCGGCGCCGAGTTCGGCGGAAAGATCTTCGGAACCCCAGGTCATGCCGTCCACCCGGCCATGGCCCGCCATTTCCCGCAGATGAAACACCGCGGCCGGAGATTCGGTACCGATGAGCAACAGCTTCACGGCGCCGCATGCCATTTCGGCGCGACTTTCCTCCCTCGCCACGAGGCTGTCAACGGCTTCCACATCCGCCAGACGGCAAGCCTTGGGCACCACCAGGCCATCCGGCTTGCCAGCGGTCACCGCGGCGATATCGTCGGCGCCCCAGGGGGAATCCAGCGGATTGATCCGCACCAGTTTCCGCCTGCCGCCGAATTGTCCTTCCCGCAGCCAGTCACAAACCGCCTCCCGGGCGGAAGCCTTGTTCTCCGGGGTCACCGAATCCTCAAGGTCCAGAATCAGCGCATCCGCGGGCAGGCCAAGCGCCTTGCCGAACATGCGCTCATTCCCGCCCGGCACGAAATGAATACTCCGCCGCCGCGGCATGGGTTCAGTCTCTTTCATCCGAAGCGGGCATTCGCAGCATCATTCCCTTGCGCAGACACTGGCAGACGATTTCGCCCCGCTGGTTGCGACCGATATGTTCGAACCAGACGATGCCCCGGTCGGATCGGGTTCTGGATTCGCGCCGGTCGGTGATCGTGGTCTGCACGCGAATCGTGTCGCCGATGAGAACCGGATTGGGGAACTCCACCTGCTCCATGCCCAGATTGCCGATCGTCGTGCCGAGGGTGGTATCGCCCACCGAAAGGCCAATAACCAGCCCGAGGGTGAAAAGACTGTTGACAATCCGCTGGCCGTGCTGGCTCCCCGCCGCAAATTCGGCATCGATGTGCAGGGGCTGGGGATTGTGGGTCATGGCGCAGAACAGCAGATTATCCGCCTCGGTAATGGTGCGGTGCGGCTGATGCGCAAACACCATGCCGATTTCAAGCTGCTCAAAATACTTCCCGGACATCATCTGCGATTCCTGATACTTTTCCTGGTTGGCTTATTGGCCATTCCGTTTCTGGCGCTCCATCTCGCGTGTCATTCCGCGCGAAGCGAAGCGTAGTCGCAGAATCCCGCGCAGTGATCTCCCAATGAGATCCTGCGACTGCGCGCAGGATGACAGCGATGGAATGCCCAGTGCCATAATGAGAATTACCACCAGCCAATGACCTGGCCCGACATTATGACAGAACCCGCCGCCCGATTTGACGACTGGCTCGGCAAGGCCGAGTCACGCGGCCAGACCATCGGCCCGGATCCGGCCCGTGGGCTCGCCGCCCTGCTCGACCGCCCCGAAACGCCTGTCGCGCCGGGGGCTCCGCTGCCGGCGCTGTGGCATTGGTGCTACTTTCTGGCAGCCACTTCCCAGCGCGACATCGCCGCGGACGGCCATGCCCGCAAGGGCGGGTTTCTGCCGCCCATTGAACTCCCCCGGCGCATGTGGGCCGGCAGCCGCTTCCACTTTCATCATCCCCTGCGTATCGGCGAAACCGTTACCCGGCATTCCCGCATCGAGAATATCGAATACAAACAGGGCCGCAGCGGCCAGCTCGCCTTCGTGCGGGTCGCCCATGAGTACCACAGCCCGCCAGGGCTTGCCTTCTGCGAACAGCACGATATCGTCTATCGCCAATCGCGCCCCGGAGTGGACCCTGGCGGCAGCGGGAACGGCCCGGCACGGGCGGCGAGGGAACCATTACCCGAGCCGGATTTCAGCCGCGAATACCAGGCCGACGCCATCGTGCTGTTCCGCTATTCCGCCCTGACTTTCAACGCCCACCGTATCCATTACGACCGGGGCTACGTGCATGATGTGGAAGGTTATCCCGGCCTGCTCGTCCACGGACCCCTGCTCGCCACCCTGTTGCTCGATGAACTGCATTGCCGCCATCCGGGGCGGGCATTGCGGGAATTCGCCTTTCGCGCCCTGGCGCCGGTATTCGATAGCGAAACTTTCCGCTTGTGCGGCAAAAACCCCGACGCGGACGGGCGCGTCTCCCTGTGGGTGGCAAAGCATGAAGGAACACCCTGCATTCAGGGTGAGGCCCGCCTGGAATCATGAACGCTCCGCCACTGGCAGGTGCCACGGTGCTGTCGCTCGAACACGCCATTGCGGCGCCGCCAGCCAGGCCCACGCCGCCATCCTCGCCGCCTTCGCCAGACTCGATTCCGAAGCGGCCACCGCCCGACTTGACGACGCCGGCATCGCCTGGGCCGAGGTAAACGACATGGCGGCGCTCTGGCGGCACCCGCAACTCCAGGCGCTGGGCCGCCTTATCGAAGTCCAAAGCCCGGCGGGGCCGGTAGCCGCCCTGAAGCCGCCGGGCAACAACAGCTCCCATGCGCCGAAGATCGGCCCCATCCCCGCCGTCGGCGAACATACCCGCGCCATACTGGGCGAACTTGGTTATCGCGAAGCCGAGATCAACGCACTGCAAAAGAAGAAAGTGATCTGAGGCACAAACCGGCGAATCCCGTGCGCGACAGAATCTCTTTGTTTCCCGGAGGTTGTGATAACATTTGCCGCCCCGCGGAGAGATGGCCGAGTGGCTGAAGGCGCGCCCCTGCTAAGGGCGTATAGGTTAAACCCTATCGAGGGTTCGAATCCCTCTCTCTCCGCCAGATGATTGCGCAAATCTTTGGATGGGTTCGGGCATTCCCCCGCAAGCTTTCCGTTTCCGCTCTGTCAGCCGTATGGCTGGCCTTGTCGCCGGACGGTTTCGGGCTGTTCGGCCATGGGGCGAATGCGGCGGACTGGTATGCCGGCCTGGCCCTCGGCGGCAATGTTTCGCCGGATGTGACCGTGGTCAGCCGCAGTAATGATCGGGCGAGCATTCGCGATGAATTCATCAATCCCCTGGGAGTCTGCGCCGTAGGAATTCGCGAAAGCGAAAATTCGCTATCGCCGCGGCCCTGGCCGATCGATTGAGGCGAATATTAGGGCCTGTTCACACTATGCGCTGTCGCTCTGCCGGATCTCTTTTTTCGTCCGGCAAGACGCCGCGAGCGCCGTGTGGTTGATCCACATGAGCGAGCGGCAACGCCGCCCGGAGGAAAAAGAGAACAGGCCCTTCGGGTTGTGTCTGTCACGTCGCCACCCGGCGTTGCGACTCGCTCATTTGGAATCACCAAACCACGCTCCCCGCGCCTTGATTGGCGACGTGACAGACACAACAGAGCAACAGCGCATAGTGTGAACAGGCCCTAATCGCTCTCCCGCAATCGTAGCAGTAACAGGGCGGAGAGGAGATTGCAGATACCCATGGCGATCAGCGCGAGATCGTAATTGCCGGCGATGTCGTAATACAGCGCCACCAGCACCGGCCCCACGGCGGACAGGCCAAAGGAAAACGGCAGAGCCATGCTGCGCACCGAACCCAGGTAGCGCCGGCCAAAAAAGGAAGCCCAGATCACCTCCTGCAAGGGCAGCATCCCGCCCCAGCCAAAGCCCATGAGCAGAAAGCCGGCATAGACCAGCCAATCCATCCCCGCGGCGATGGTGAACACGATGAATATCACCGAAAACCCGGTGGTAATGGCGCCCAGCGCCGCCAGCAGCCGGGGCTGAAACCGGTCGATGAGCAAACCCCAGAAGGGTTTGCTGAAAAACGCCGGCACCGAGGCCAGGGGCACCATGCCCGCGGCGACAATGCGCGAATAGCCGGCGTCGGTCATCAGCGGAATCGTCTGCAGCAGCATCACGGTGATTGAGATCTGGAACAGGCCAAAAGCCACCACGAGCACATAGAATTCGCTGGTGCGCATGGCCTGGCTTCGCGTCATCGAGCGCGCGAAATCCGAGCGCGCCGCAGCGCCATGGCCCTGATCGATTTCGCGCTGGGTCCTGCCATCGGGAAACAGGCCGTGATCCTCGGGCCGGCGCCGTATCAGCGCCGCCATGGGCAGGGCGCTGCAAAGCGTAATCAGGGCAAGAATCCGCCAGGACGCGCGCCAGCCGAACTCGTCCACCAGCAGGGTCGCCACCGGCGGCATCAGGATGCCGGCCCCGGAAATGCCCATGGCGGCAATGGAAACCGCCCAGCCGCGCCGCTCCACAAACCATTTGCCCAGAGTCACATTGATGACGAGATTGCCGATCATCGCCCCGCCCACGGTGAGAATCACGCCATTGAGCAGCAGCCACTGGGGCAGGGATTGAATCAGGCTGAGGCTGAACAGCGCCGCCGCCATCAGCAGCGAGCCCGCGAAAACAAAAGGCCGCCCGCCCCAGCGGTCGATCCAGGCGCCGATCAGAAAGCCGGTAAGGGCCACCACCATCTGCCCCAGCGAGCGCGAGGCGCTGAACTCGGCGCGGGTCCAGCCGAACTCGTCATTCATTGGCACCATGAACGCGCCGGCAACATAGTTCGACATGCCAATGGCCATGAACTGCGTAACCAGCCCCGCGGCAACAATCCAGTAGCCGTAGTAAATCCGCCGATCCGTCACACGCCCGTCCCGCAGCAAGGGAGCGGGAATTCTAGTGCATCGGGCTTTCCACCCCAAACGCGCGACGGCGGGTGTCCGGCATGACAAGAGGACGAAAGACCATTGGAGCGCATGTATTCAGGCGTTCTAATTTCTTGCTAATGATGTTTCAATCAAATCGCGAAATTTTTCAGTATTTCATTCCAGGACCGACGGTGGACAGGGTCGCTCCGAGTATCGAGTTCCCGGCCTATTTCGCGCAGAAACTTTGGACGCCAGCTTTCATCGAGCAGGACGAGCCCGTGGGTTGCGAAGTCCACGATATCGACGTGATAGATGTTCAACCCTGTAGCCCACGCGGATTGGATGGATGTTTCAATTGATTCTCGGTCATGTTGCCGGATTCGCGGCGCCGCGAATAGCAAGTTGGATAACGAGTCTCCTGACTGTCTTGATTTTCTTATAGATGCGTCAGTGTCGGTCAAGGTCAGTTCCCGGTCTTTCACTTCAATGGCGAGAAGGATTTTCCCATCTTCGGCATGACACATGATGTCGCCGGGAGCGCCCGAGGCGGCGTCCGCTTCGTTTATGCCCTGCGATTCGACGCGGGAGAACAGTGAAAAACCTTCGCCAAAAATTCGCATCAGCGCAGTTGCCACCACAAGCGGGCGTAGACCTCCGCTGGAGTCGGCGAGGAATTCCCGCAGGATTTCGCGCAAGTCGGGGAGGCTTATTCGGAGGGGGATTTCATATTTGAACGACTGCGCGGCCAGTCGCCTCGCCACCGCCCGCAGGCACCCGCGCATGGCTCGTTCAAGTTGTTGCGGATTGGATTTTTCCAGCGAGTCGAAGAAATCGAAACCGACGAAGACTCGATAGCTGCCGCCATAGCCGCGACTCGCGAGAGTAGGGCCAGGGGTGGGGCAGGAGTGGGGCCAGGACACCCATCACGACCTATGAGCTGCAACCGTACCGGAGTGGGTGTCCCATGGCCGCAGCATCATGACCGTCCAGTGCAGCCGGACTTCAGTCGCCGTCCCATGGCCAATGGCCGCCCGTTCAGTCGTTCAGTCTCACGACTTTCCGCCAGCACAAATCCCCAGATACCGCGAAATCACCTGCTCAACGCCGTGCTCCAGACATTCCACGACCAGGGCGTGGCCGATGGAGACTTCGAGGATGTTGCCGATTTCGAGGAAGTTGGCGAGATTTTCGAGGTTCAGGTCGTGGCCGGCGTTGACGCCGATGCCGAGTTCCGTCGCCCGGGACGCCGTCTCGCGGTAGCGCTCCAGCACTGCCGCCTGCTCCGGGCCGCCGCAGGCCCGGGCGTAGTCTTCGGTGTAGAGCTCGATGCGGTCACAGCCTGCTTCGGGGGCGTGTTCCACCATGGCGGCGGACGGGTCGAGGAACAGGCTGCTGCGCACGCCGGCTTCGCGCAGCCTTGTGGTGACGTCCCGCAGCAATTCCCGGTTTGCCGGGATGTCCCAGCCGTGGTCCGAGGTGATTTGCTCGGGCGCATCGGGGACCAGGGTGCATTGGCCGGGCTTCACCGCCTCGATCAGGGCAAGGAATTCCGCCGAGGGATAGCCTTCGATATTGAATTCCACCCCGGGAAAGTCTTCCAGCATTTCGCGCAGTTCATGCACATCGCCGCGGCGGATGTGGCGCTCGTCCGGGCGCGGGTGGACGGTGACGCCCCGCACGCCAAGTTCCACCACCCGGCGGGCGAAGCTTGTCACGCTCGGGTAGTCGCGGCCGCGGGAGTTGCGCAGCAGGGCGATCTTGTTGACGTTGACGCTGAGCCGGGTCATGTCGCTGCCGTGTTGTCGCCGGGGTTTCCGCGGGAATGACCGGAGCGCCAGGGAAGGGCTCAATCCAGCGAGTCGAGAATCTCGAGCACGTCCTCGTGGTGGGTTTTCGTTTTCACCTTATCCATGACGTGGGCGATGCCGCCGTCCCGGTCGATGATGAAAGTGATCCGGTGCACGCCCATGTATTCCCGCCCCATGAACTTTTTCAGCCCCCACACGCCATAGGCCTCGGCCACGGCGTGGTCTTCATCGGCCAGCAGGGTGAAGTTGAGCGATTCCTTTTCCTCGAATTTCTTCAATCGCCTGACCGGGTCCGGGCTGACGCCGATGGCCACGGCGCCGCGGGCGGCGAGATCGGCGCTCTTGTCGCGCAGGCCCTGGGCCTGCACCGTGCAACCCGGCGTCATCGCCTTGGGGTAAAAGTAGAGCACGACCCTGGATTTTCCGGCGAAATCCGCCAGATTGACGGTGTTTCCCTGCTGGTCCGCGAGGCTGAACGCCGGCGCCTTGTCGCCCTGTTGCAATGTGGTCATCTGCTGTCTCTTGCTGAATGAACGGGCTCGCATTATACCGGCAAGCGGTTATGATTCATGCCCATGAACCCCGCTCACCGCTCCATTGTCGTGCTGACCGGCGCGGGCATCTCCGCCGAGTCGGGCATCCGCACTTTCCGCGCGGCGGAAGGGCTGTGGGAAGAGCACCGGGTGGAAGACGTGGCCTCCCCCGAAGGCTTTGCCCGGGACCCGCACCTGGTGCAGGATTTCTACAACCAGCGCCGGCGGCAATTGCAGCAGCCGCGGATCAAGCCCAACGCGGCGCATCTCGCACTCGCCGAATTCGAGCGGGGTTTTGCCGGTGAATTCCTGCTGGTGACCCAGAACATCGACAATCTCCACGAGCGCGCGGGCAGCCGCAGCTTGCTGCACATGCACGGCGAAATGCTCAAGATCCGCTGCGAGTATTCCGGTCGGGTATTCGCCAACCGCGAGGATGTATTCCCGGAAACCGAGTGCTCCTGTTGCGGCCGCCAGGGCGGGCTGCGGCCGGATGTGGTCTGGTTCGGCGAGATGCCGTTCCACATGGACGGGATTTTCGCCGCGCTGGCGGCTTGCGACCTGTTTGTGGCGATAGGCACCTCGGGCAATGTCTACCCGGCCGCGGGATTCCATCAGGCGGCAAGCAGCGCGGGGGCGGAAACCGTGGAGTTGAACCTTGAGCCCACGGGTGGCAATTTCCACCGGGGCTTGTATGGCCCGGCGACGGAGAAAGTCCCGGAATTTTTCCAGGTGAAGGTAGAGACGGATTCATGAAATGGTTGAAGCGTATTGGCGGCGGAATCGCCATCCTCGTGGTTTTGCTGGCAGTGGCCGGAGGCGCGGTGTATCTGGCCACCGGCCCGGAAATGCCCGCGGAAGGCTCGGCCAGCAGGGTCTGGCTGGATGAACGCGTGTATTCCGTCGAGCAGCTTGATCTCGTGCTCGTGGATGAATCCCGGCCCACAAGCGAGAACCGGGGCGTTCCCGGCAAGCCCGAGCGCACTTTTCCGCTCAGCGTCTGGTATCCCCGGGAAGCGAGCGGGCCGTTGCCGTTGATCATTCACAGCCACGGCATTCTGTCGAACCGCGGCGAACTCGCCTATGTCGCCTCCCATCTTGCCAGCCTCGGCTACATCGTGGCGGCGCCCGATTATCCACTGACCTCGGGCAGCACCGAAGGCGGCGCCAATGCCCTTGATGTGGTGAATCAGCCGGGGGATATCAGTTTCCTGATCGATTCCATCCTCGGCTGGCCCGAAGCTGAGCGCCCCTTCGCGGCCAAACCCGACCCGGAGCGAATCGGCCTGAGCGGATATTCCCTTGGCGGCCTGACCAGCTATCTGGCCACCTATCATCCGGAGTGGCGCGAACCCCGCATCCGCGCCACGGCGGCAATCGCCGGGCCATCCACCGGCTTCTCCCGGCGGTTCTTCGCCAACAGCGATGCGCGATTGCTGTCCATCGCCGGCACCGCCGACGCCCTGATCGAATACTCCGGCAATGGCGCAAGCATGACGCAACGCGCCCCCGGCAGCGGCCTGCTCGTGATCGAGGGAGGCTCGCATCTTGGTTTTACCGGGCTGGCCGACCCCGCTTTCCGCTTCATGGACAATCCCGACGGCATCGCCTGCAATGCGGTGCTCGGAGTGCTCGATGACCAGTCCAGCGTCGATTACGAGTTGTTTGGCGACGACAATGAAGGCATCGATCTGGCCTCGGGAAGCCCGGAAATCTGCGGCAACATGCCGCCGCCGGCCGCGATCCACCCCGGCCGTCAATTGATGATCAATGAAATCGCGATCACCGCCTTCTTCGAATCGGTTTTCGCCGAAGACCCCGAGCGGCGCCGACAAGCCCGGGAAGTGCTCAGCACCCATTTGCCCGCGGATTTCCCCGAAGCTTCCTTCATGCAGTGAGCGTCGCCTGTCATTCTGCGCGAAGTCGCAGAATCTCATTGGGAGGCCGCTGCATGAGATTCCGCGACTGCGCTGCGCTGGACCGCGGGAGTCGTACAGGCCCTTGAGCAAATTGCGCCAGTGGCGGTATTTGTGTATTTTGCCGAACAGTCAGAGGTCGGAATCCGGCAAATTGCCCTCGAGAATGCGGCTGCGATGCTCGTCGATGTCCCAGTTCAGATAAGCATCGCCCGCGCCGGGTAGATTCTTCGCCAGCGTCGTTTTGCCAACCTGTCGCGGGCCGGCGACAAAGACCATTTTTCCGCGCCAGATCCTTGCCGACTTGCTCTGTGAGATAGCGGTGAATTGCAGCCATGAGGCGATATTGCGGCAATTTTCGAACTGAGTGCAAAATTGCCGTGTTTCATTGAAAAACAGCAACTTACAGACGGAATTCCAGGGTTTCGGGGAGTTGGCAGGAGTTTTCGTCGCAGAGTTGCACCTGCAGGCGCATGGCGGCGGAGGCGGCAAGTTCATCGGTGCGGCGGGCCTGGACGGATGCTTCCGCCGCGGGTTCAAGCGCGATTCGCACCTGCGCCTCGCCTTGCAGGATTTCCACTTCCATTCCATCGGGGGTGGTCAGGCTCCCGCGCTCTCCGGCGTATTGCATTTTCCCCAGCCGCCAATTGCTTTCGCTTTCATCGAGAGAGACCGACAGCGGCTTGAAAGCGCCCCCGGCCTGCCCCGGGGCGGTAATGTGCCACCCTTGCGCGATTCTGAGGCGCAATTCCAGCACCTGAACTTCCCCGCTTTCCGATCTGCGCGCCAGCATGATCGCCCGGCCCTGGCCCACGCTCAAGACCGGCCCGCAAGCGCCGGACTCCCAGGCATTGATGGCCCGCAGCAGGGATGGGTGTCCCACGGGGTTTTCATTGATGGCCGCGGCAAGTTCGGCGATGCAGGCGGAAATGCGTTCGGCGGAAAACGCGGCGGCTTCATCCTCCGGCAGCAGCGCGCTGCGGCGGTGCAGGCCGACAAGGCATTCCAGGGCTGTGGCCACCGGGGAAATCTGGGCGCCGTCGCTGGCGTTGCGCGAGCGCACGAGTTGCGGGCCCGGGGTCGCCTCGGAAGCGAGGTGGAAGCCGCTGGTTTGCGGGTCGAGAAACCGCGCCAGCGCTTCCTTCATCAGCGTTGCCGCCTGATGCAGATACTCCGCCTTGCCGGTTGCATCGGATAGCTGCAGCAGGGCCAGCGCGAAATTCGCATAGTCTTCCAGTTGACCGTCGATGGAAACCGAACCTTGCAGCCAGATGCGCCGCAATCCGCGCCCGGCGGAGTAACCGGCTTGCCATAGATGCCTCGCCCCCCGCTCGGCGGCGTCGAGCCAGTCCGGACGGTCCAGCGCCCAGGCCGCCTGGCAGAGCGCGGCGATCATGGCGCCGGTCCAGCCGGCAATGAGCTTGTCGTCGCGCAGGGGCGGCTCGCGTTTGGACCGCAACCCGCGCAGGCGCAGCAGAATCGCGTCCAGCGCGGCGCCGGTCTCCCCTTCCGGAAACGGCGCCGAAAGATGCAG
>JAJECW010000070.1 GCA_022821865.1 Pseudomonadales bacterium | reverse complement strand
TCGGCGTCGATGACGCTCACCGCCAGGGCTTCGCTGATGGTGGCCCCGCGAATCTGTGAGCCGACGACGAGAACTTCCTCGATGTTTGACTGTTCTTCTTCCTGGGCAAGGTTCGCGCCCGCGTGCATGGCTACTGCCATGGCGAGCGCGCTTTTGGCGAAACGGTGCATTCTGGTTCTCCCTTGAAATTTCGTAAGTTTTTAGCGCAGGCGCGATAGTCCCACAAAATTCCAACCGAGGCCAGAAGAGCCAGGAAGTTACAGGCAGGCGTCATCCCGCGCGCGGGCGCGGGATGACGCGGGAGGTTTCGGAATGAGATTCCGCGACTACGCGCGGAATGACGGGGAAGGGAGGGGGGGGGCAGGCTCCTAGGACAGTCAGCCAGATTTCCCAGGTTGATTGCCAGGCCGAGGGGGTTGTTTGATGCATGGGGATTTGCCGGTTCGGCCATGCTTGCCTTCCCTGGCGCGATTCCTATGGTTTCGCTAAACCCCAGTCTTGCCGTTCCAGTCGCCGAGCATGGTTCGGGGCCGCTCGGGGCTGCGCACGAAGCTTCGCTTCTTGCCGGCTGCGCCGGGCGGGAAACTGCGCCCTGTCTGGTTTTTGCATGCCATCCATGGCGCAACGCCTTCGATTTTGCCAAACCCCGGTCTCGACATCCTGTCGAGCCGTTCGGCCCTCAAGAAGCTTCGCTTCTTGCCGGCTGCGCCGGGCGGGCCTCACCCATAAGCAAGTCTGAGCAGTTCGATTACCGACTGGATTTGGCCAGTCCAGTACCAGAGGAAGAAGGCGGCTATGCTGCCGCAGCTCAGAATGGCGGCGAGTTGTTCGTCCCTGCGCCTGGCTTTTTCGGTGGCGTCCTGCCGGTTTGCATCGCTCATTTTTCCGCCCTCCTATCCGCTGAAGCCGATCCAGCGACCGGTGGCCGCCACGGTGAACCACACCATGATGGACGCCACCGCCATGGTCTTGAGCAGCCAGGGGTTGACGTTTCCCAGGTCCTGCGCCAGCACGGGATTGCGCACGAAATAGTGAAACAGCGCGCCAGCCGCCAGACCCAGCATCTTGTACCAGTACACGGGCAGATAGTAGATTTTCACCGCCACCCCGCAGGCCATGAATACGCCGGTCGCCACCAGGGCGATCATGGCGATATCGAAAACCCGGTTGCAGCGGCCGCAAACCAGTTCCCGGGGAGTGTCGGTCAGAATCACGTTCAGCAGGCGGCCCTCCGCAGCCAGCACGGCGCCGCCGAGCAGGGCCAATCCCAGCAGATGCACCGACTGCACCGTGGCGAATACCGCGCCCCAGGTCTTGCCGGCAACGCCGAACCAGGTGGTTTCCAGCCATTCGAAAAAGGGAAGCAAGCCCGTGTGCACCTCGCCCCGGGCGCCGGAAAGGGCAAAGCCCAGGGTGACCAGCAGCACCGCCGCAGCCAGAATCGTTCTGCTGTAGGGCCCCAATAATGATGCAGGCATTTTCAGTCTCCTTTTGCGCTAGGTATTCTCTGAAAAATTCCCTCCTTGGAATTTTTCATTATCCCTGTGCCGCTAGAAACGGGCCTGGCCTTCGATACAGCCGGCAAGGGAGCTTATCAGGCCGGGATTCATATACTGGCAATCGAACCAGTCATAGGCTATGAACCGGCCGCAGGTCACGACCGCCGACCAGCCGGCCAGCGAAAACATGGCGCCCAGGCGCAGATTGCGCGGCGCCCTGGGCTGGGCGTCCCAGCCTGAGCCGGCCTTGCTCATGCGGCGGTGAAACAGGACAGCGTTGATCAGCAGGCCCAGCATCAGGATGAGCTTGATCCGCATCCAGATGCTTTGCGAGCTGCGCACCGGCACGGCGTAAAACAGCAGCAGACCGGTGACCACCATGACCGTGAAGCCCACCAGCATGGGCAGGTTGAGCCGCCGGGCGATCCTGCTCGCGGGCACATCGGGCAAGGCGAGGCCAAGCATGCGCAGGTCGATGAGAAACAGCATGCCGAGACTGACCATCAAGGTCAGCACATGGGTACTCTCGACCCAGTTGTACATGTAATAGGACTCGTGAAGCATCGTGCTCCAGCGGGTGTCGTCAAGCCAGATGGCAATATTGTGAATCAACTGGTTGAACAAGCGCACTTCCTCCTGCTACCGCTGCGCTCAGCTTGCGGCCCGACCCAAGAGTACCCCCGCGCCGGGCCAAAATCCAGCGGCAGAAAACTGCAAGCTGCAAAGCGGCAGGTCGCAGGCAATGCGAGTTCTGAAGTACCATTCCGCGCCACCCGAACTGCCGAAATTCAAGATCATCCCCAATGACCAACAAACTCGCCAGCGGACTGCTCGTCTTGCTCGCGGCAAACCCGGCCCTCCCCGCCGAGGCGCCCTGGCGGATTCAGGAGGCTCTTGCGCCGCCGGAAGGCTTCGGCATCGGCCTGATTCACAGCAGCCGCTTCGAGTCCATCAACGGCAATCCCCGGGCCGGGGCAAGCCCGGACGATAGCATGGTCGTCCAGCGCACCCTGCTCGATACGCGCTACCGGCGCAATGGCGTCGAAGCGCAGCTTGAGTTGTACGATGCCAGGCAGCAACTCGCAGACGACGACGCCTTTGTCACCAATACCGCATTCAATACCCTGGAAATATTGCAGGCAACGCTCAAGTTCGACCTGCCGGAGGACGGCAGCCTCCGCCTGGGCCGACTCACCACCGACTGGGGCAGCCGCCGCTTTCTGGCCCGCAACCGCTTCCGCAACGCCATCAATGCTTTTGACGGCGTGGAGTGGGTCCAGCCGCTGCGAAACGGCGCGACCATGCGGCTGTTCGGCTCCCAGGTAGTCCGCCGACTGCCGACCGACCGCATCGGCCTGCTCGACAATGAACCGGCCCGGGACGAGTCCAGCAGCGCCCAGCGATTCCATGGGGCGAATCTGACCCTGCCCCCTTCCAGCCTGCCATTCACCACCGACCTGTACCTGTTCTCCCTGCGGGAGTCGGATTCGCCCGGAGTGCATACCCGCAATCGCCGGCTCGACTCCGCCGGCCTGCGGCTGCGCAGGGCGCCGCAAAGCGGCGAGTGGGATTATGAGTGGGAAACCCTGCTGCAATTCGGCCACAGCAGATCGAGCGCCGCCGCCGGCAACCGGAACGACCTCGAGCACAATGCCTTCTTTCAATACGCCGCGGTGGGCTACAGTTTTCCCGACTCCCTGCGGGCCGTGCTGGAACTGGACTACGCCAGCGGCGACAAGGACCCCGCGGATTCCAGTAACGGCAGGTTCGATTCCCTGTATGGCGTGACGACCTTCGAGTTCGGCGTGGTGGGCCTGTACCAGCCCTTCAGCCGCGGCAATCTCATCACCCCCGGCCTGCGGCTGTTCTACAACCCCCGACCCGATCTCAGGGTCATGCTTTCCTGGCGCCACTTCTGGCTGGAAGAGGCACTCGATGCCTGGGGCCGCACCAGGCGGCGCCATCACGATTTCGTCCATGCCGACCGCTATCTCGGCCAGCATCTGGAATACCGCATCCGCTGGGAGTTGATCCCGGGCAATCTGCAAATCGACACCGGCGCCATTTTCTACCAGGGTGAAGGGCTTGGCGAAGGCCACACCCGCTATGGTTTCCTGGGCGCTGTTATCACCTTTTAGGAGCCTGCGGCACAAGCTCCTAGAAATTCCCGCGCACGGTGAGGGCGAACTGCAAGCCCGTGGTAACCGCGAAATTTTCGGTTTCCCGCAGCAGGTCATCGCGCAGGTAGCCGGAATAGCGGTATCGGGTGCGCCATTCCAGATGATCGCGCAGGTTTCGCGCCTCGAATCGGAAAGTCAATCCGGCGATTCCGCTTTTTTCGACGAAGGCGCCAAGGTCGCTGGCGGCGCCGATGTACAGCACATTGTCGATATCGAAAAAAGGCCGGTTGCCGTCGATGCGGTCGCGATAGTTGAAGCCGTAATTCAGCCCGAGGCGCGATACATCGTGGCGAAAACCGAAATTGAAACTGCCGCGGTCATAGGGGACCACCTTGCGCTCGAAGCCGATCAGCGGATCGTCGATGGCGGAATCCTGCAACAGCAGGCCAAAGGTGGCCAGGGCCTGGGGCAGGCCGAGAAAGCCAAAACGGATGCTGGCGTCGAAATTGAAGCCGAGCACGCTGCCATCGCCCACATTGCCGTTGGTGGCGGCGATTTCCGGCCCCGGTGTGAACAACTCGATACGCCCGATGGAATTGCCGACATCAAAGTAGAACAGCCGGGAACTGAGCACGCCGCCGTCATTGGGCAGGCGGTAGTCGACATTGAGGTTGTACTGCCAGATCTGCTCCTGTTCGAGTTCCGGGTTGCCGGCGATGGTGTCCTGGTCTTCGTCGCGCTGGTTGGTATTGGCGGAGAAGTCGGCAAAGCCGAGCTGGGAAACCGCCTTCTCCAGGGAAGCCTGCAGTTGCAGCGAAGGGCTGATATCGAAGCGGAAATCCACCTTGGGCTTGAGAAACTGGAAATCCCGTGAATTGTCCACATCGCCGCTCTGGGTAATCTCGGAAAACTCTCCCACCAGGGAGGATTCGAGCCGCATGCGGGGATTGAGCCGCCAGTTGTGCACCGCAAAGGCCTCGTAGCGGTCTTCGCTGACGGTGGATACGGCATTGGGAAGCGGCACCCGGAACAGTCCGCCGACTTCCGGGTCCGCCGGGCGGCCCGGCAGCGGGCGGCCGAGTTTCAGTGACGTGTCCTGGGTCGTGCGGGCGCCCTCGACGCCAAACTCAAGGCCCTGCCCTTCCCCGAAGCTGAAGGTGTAGGAAGTGCGGATGATCTGTTCCTGATAGCTGCTGGCGTTGTGGAGATAGAGGTTCTTGCGCTCTTCGGCTTGCGGCGAGTCGAACTCCCAGCGCTCGCGCAGGGTTTCGTCGTCGCGGTCATTGACGATGAAGAGAAACTTGTAGCGCGAGCCATCGAGGAAGATGTGCTCGTAGTCTCCGCCGAGTTCCCAGTTCGCCTGGGTTGCCGGCACGTTTTCCCTTTCCCAACTCGTCATGGGCGCCGCGCCGTTGTGGTCGGTAATGCTGCGCAGCAGGGTATTGGGCGGGTCGTTGCGGTTGTAGAGGGCATTGATGGCGATACGGTCGGCGCTGCCGATGTCCCAGGTCAGGCTGGAATTGAAGCGGTAGGGATTACGCTCGAATACCCGGTTGAAGCGGATGATTTCATTCAGCGAGCCATCGCCGTGGGTGCTTACTTCGAGGCTGTCTTCCACCCGGTAATCGGCTTGCCCGCTGAGACTGAGCAGGTAGTTGAGATTGTCACGCTGACCCGTGAGCGAAACCGAGCCCACCGGCTCCACGTTGCCGTCTTCGTAGCGCCGCATGCCGGCCTGGGCCGCGATGCTGGAGCGGGAAGCCGACCGCTTGAGCACCACATTGACGACCTGGCCCACATTCTGCACGTCCAGCCCGCTGGAAGTGCCGCGGATGATCTCGATATGGTCGACTTCTTCCGCGGCGATCCTGGCGAGTTGCTCCCGGGCTTCGTTGACCTTGCCGGCAAGGCGCTTGCCATCGATGAGAATCCGCGCGCTGCCGCCGAGACCCCGGTCCTGCTGGTTGAAGTTGGAAAAGCCGCCCCGGCTCGCATCGAGAACGAGATTGATTCCCGGAATTCGCGACAGCATGTCGTCCACGGAAACCGGGCTGAACTGGCTGAAATAGGCGGCGGGATAGTTGACGGTGCTTTCGTCTTCCGCACCGGATTCCCCGTCGTCCCGGGCGGCCACGGAAGCGTTAAAGACCAGACAAAAGCACAGCGCCAGGGCGGCGCCGGGTGCGGGTTCAGGCTTGATGACCGTCTCTCCCGTGGACAGTTCCCCGACGATAGCCCATCCAGATGAGAAATTGCAATCCGAACAGCAGCGAAGCCGCCAGCAGATGAGCGGGCTGGATGAACGCCGGCATGCCAAGATGGCCGAGGGTGGCGCCGGAAAGGATCGCCAACACCACCGCCGCGAGCATGGCTGTCGCAAGGCGGGTCAACAGATGCCGCAAACCGATGGAGCGCAGCAGCAGATAGAGCAGCCAGCCATTGGCGAACAGCACCAGGGCGGAAAAGCTCCGATGCACGTAAAAGAACCAGGGCATGGCCTGAATCCAGCTCGAACGCATGGCCTCGCCCTGGGCGCGGCTGATGAAATCGGTCATTTCCCGCACCTGGGTGCCGAGGGTCACCTGCAGCAGCGTGCAGGCGATGGCCACATACAGCCACAGGGCGAAGCGCCGGTCGACGCCATCCATGGGATGGCGGTTCATGCGTTCCCGGTTGGCGCGGAAAAAGGCGAACAGCAACACCCCCACGATCGCCAGCGCCATGAGCATGTGGATGGTAATCATGCCGGGCTGCAGGTTTGAGCCCACCACCCTGGCGCCGAGCCAACCCTGGATGCCCACCATGATGAATGCGCCCAGCGAGGCCCGGGGAATCCAGCGGTCGAAGTGGCGGCAGGGCCAGGCGCAGATTGCGGTGAGCAGAATCAGCAGGCCGATGGCGACGCCGGTGAGGCGGTTGAGATACTCGGTCCAGGTCTTGACCGCATTGAAGCGGGTTTCGGCATAACCGAGGTCGGCGTAAATCTCCTGATAATCGGCCGGCAGTTGGGATTCATGCAATGGCGGAATCCAGCGCCCAAAGCAGGTGGGCCAGTCCGGGCAACCCATGCCGGCGCCGGAAGCGCGCACCGTGGCGCCTACCAGAATCAGGAAATACACCGCGGCTATGGTGATCAGGGCCATCCGGCGATAACGGCGCAGCGCTGGCGTGGAAAGTGCGTGATTCATTGGCGGCAGACGGTCAGGGCCGGCTAGTTGCGCAATCGGTCGAGCAGCGCGAGCGAGGCATGGCCGTCGGGAATCAGGCCCTGTTCGTCCTGAAAGGCGCGAATCGCAGCCCGGGTTCGCGAGCCTACCCGCCCGTCGGGCTCCCCCGAGTCGAATCCCAGGCTGTTGAGCAATTCCTGCAACTCGGTGACCTGGATGCGGCTCAGGGCGGTTTCATTCTCCGGCATGTGGGCGATGGCGGCGGCGCCGGTGAAGCGGTCGGCAAGATGGCCCACGGTAATCGCGTAAAAGACCGAAGGGTTGTACCGCATGGTGACGCGAAAATTGTTGTAGGTGAGGAAGGCGGGGCCGCCGGCGCCGGCGGGCAAGGCCACCGCGGCCTCCATATCCGCCACGGGAATGGGTTCGCCGGCCACCGTGCGCAATCCGAGTTCGCGCCACTGCGACAATGGCTTGAGGTTGCGCGTTCCCACTTCGGCATAGTCGAATCCAGCGGGCAACACCACTTCCCTGCCCCAGCGCTCGTCGCCGCGCCAGCCCGATTCGCTGATGAAGTTCGCCGCGGAATGGAATACGTCGGACAGGCTGTTCCAGATGTCGGCGCGGCCATCGCCGTCGCCGTCCACGGCGTAATTGCGGAACACCGTGGGCAGAAACTGCAATTGCCCCATGGCTCCGGCCCAGGAGCCGGTCATGCGCTCGGCGGGAATATGGCCGTCTTCGATAATGCGCAGGGCGGTGAGCAATTGTTCCCGGAAAAACTCCGCCCGGCGCGGGTCATACGCCAGGGTGGCAAGGGCTTCGAGCACCGAAAATCCCCCGGTCACGCTGCCAAAATTGGTTTCGATGGCCCAGAACGCCACCAGATAATGCGGCTGAACGCCATACCGCGCCCGCACTTCCCCGAGCAGCCCCTCATGTTCCCGCAGCAGCGCCTGCCCCCGGGCAATCTGGCCGGGCGTTACGCGCAGGTCGATATAGCGGGTAAAGGTCTGGACGAATTCGGGCTGGGAGCCGTCGAGTTCAAGCACCCGCTCCAGCGGAGCAATGCCATCCAGCGCGGCCAGGGTTTCGGCGCTGATGCCCAGGGAAAGCGCCTCGGCGCGCAACTCCTCAAGCCATTCGGCAAAGGATTGCTGCTGCGCGGAAACCGCCAGCGGCAGCAAGAGGGCTACAATCAGGCAGCAAATCCGGGACATGCGCGGATTTTAATCCATCTGGACCATCCAGTGCATCCGGACTTGCCACCCGATGAATTCGATGGGTGTCCTAAGCAAACAGGCGCCAAGTAAACAGGCGAACCGCTGTCATTCTGCGCGCAGTCGCAGAATCTCCCCGGAAGGGCTCTGCCTGAGATTCTGCGACTACGCTGCGCTTCGCGCAGAATGACGGTTGTCCGGATGGGTGCCCCATAGATAACTTACAAGTTTCCATTTCTGCGCGCCACCGCGCTAAAAATGTCAGATGTATCATAATACATTGTTATTTATATAAATAATTTCATAATTCAGCCTGTTCCCCGTCTTGCGATGTCGCCAGAGATGCGATTTGGTTGCCTCTGTTACGTTCCATACGCAAGCCTGATCGCTTTCGTTTTGCTTACGGGAGCGGTATAATCGGCGAAACAGAATTGTTGCCAATCGCCCAAATTCCCGATGGCTGAGCTCGAATACCGCAAACTCACCAAGCGCATTGTGGACCGCCTTGCGGTCGACGACAAGGATCGCGTGTTCTGGGACCGGGACCTACCGGGTTTTGGTCTGCGAGTCTATCCCTCGGGACGCAAGGTCTATGTCGTGCAATCCCGCACCGATGGCAAGTCCCGGCGCGTGACTGTGGGCCGGGCCGGCGAGATCACCGCGCACGAGGCCCGCAGGAGCGCAAGCCGGCTGCTGGGGCGCATCAAGTCGGGAAAACCCCTTGTCGAAGCCCCGCCTTCGGCGCCGCCCACGGTTGCCGATCTCGGCGAACGCTTCCTGCGCGAGTATGCGGCCCTGCATTGCAAGCCCAACACCGTCAAGAACTATCGCCAGATGGTGCGCATGCATATCGTGCCGGTGCTGGGAGATTTGTTGGTTTCCGACGTGGAGCGCGGCCATGTGCTCTCATTCCAGTACGCGATGCGGGAAAAACCCGCGGCCGCGAACCGCGCGCTGGATGTTTTGCTCAAGATGTTCAATCTGGCGGAGCGGTGGAACCTGCGCGCGCCGGATACCGGCAATCCCTGCAAGTCGGTGCGGCGTTTTCGGGAAAAACCGCGCAAGGAACGGTTTTTGACGCCCGCCGAGTTGTCGCGCCTGGGCGGAGTGCTGGATGTGGCGGTGGAAGAGCGTCTTGCCCCGGAGCAGGCTGTGGCGGCGGTCCGCTTGCTGATCCTGACCGGTTGCCGGCACAGTGAAATCCTGGGTCTGGCCTGGGACGATCTGGATTTTGCGGCGGGCGAGATGCGGCTGCACGATTTGCGCCACACCTATGCTTCCCGGGCGCTGGAGCTGGGCGAGGGATTGCCGATGATCGGCAGGCTGCTCGGCCACGGGAAAATCCAGACCACGGCGCGCTATGCCCATTTGACGCGGGATTCGGTCAACGCGGCGGCGGCACGGGTTGCGGACAGTCTGCGGGCTGATCTTGAGGGACCGGCAGCCGCGTGATCTTAGGGCACTTTCTAGCAAATGGTGCTATTGTGCATGGGGACAACTGTGATTTAGAATATCGCGATTACCCGCTGGCAGCGTGCTGTCGGCTCAGGGGCTGCTCTTAGGAGCGGCCCCTGCTTTTTTTGGAGCAGGCTTGGTGCGCACAAGAGTCTATGTGGATGGCTTCAACCTGTACTACGGAGCGCTAAAAGCAACGGCGTTCAGGTGGTTGGACCCTGTCAGGCTCTCGTACCTTCTCATTCCAGACGCCCACAACATCGATAAGCTCCGCTACTTCAGTGCTCGTGTGTCCGGAAAAATTGACGCGGGGGCGCCCGCTCGACAGCACGCTTACCTGCGGGCACTGCAATCCTTGCCTGAAGTGCAATTGCACATGGGGCGCTTTCTTGAGAAATCGGCATGGCGCCCTCTAACCAATCTTCCCGTTGCAGATCAGAAGATAGGCCCACAAGAGCAGTCGGCAGTGTTACCGGCTGGCGATCTCCAGGTAGAGGATGGACGTGTTTTGTCGGTGGGCTACAATCGGCCAGCACGTGCGGGAAAGAAAACACGACGGGCCTCGAAGCCGAAGCCGGGTGCGGTAATCGCGAAAGTCTACTCGATGGAAGAAAAAGGCTCCGATGTGAATCTCGGCGCGTTTCTCCTGAATGATGCATGGAAAGGGCTATTTGATCTGGCTGTGGTGATTTCCAATGACACAGACCTTGTAACCCCGATTCGAATGGTTACGGTCGAGCAGCGAAAGCCGGTATTGGTAGCTTGCCCAGGCCGGTGGGAGATTGCCCCACAACTACGTGACGTTGCAACCCGCATAAGACATATCAGACCCGCCATGCTCCGGAAGGCGCAGTTCCCCGAGCAAATTCCACAAACGACGATCAAACGACCAAAGGAATGGTGGCATCCGGACTGTGCTTAGGCGGATTATCAGTATCGCAGTAAAACTCATCCAAAGAGCGCCGATTTGAAATTTCCCAGTTCACATTGATGAATTCCCTCATACAATACTTTCACGACCGCCCGGCGAGCGGAGGAAATCCGCGTTCCAGGCGGTAACATATAGGACATTCTCCATCAACTGCCTGCGCGCCGAATCGTCAAGCCGGCGGTCCAGGCGCCTGATGATTTCCGAATCTACATGCTTTCTCACAATGTGGCGCAAAGCCTGAGCGCCAGTTCCCCCAATCTTGAAGCCCGGGAGTTTCCCTTCCGCCGCCTGGTGCTGAATTTCGACGCCACCGACGGTCCCGTGCACGGCAGGCAGGAAGGCCGTTTCTTCCACAAAATGCCGCAATTGGGAACTTTGCGGCCAAGGTGATGAGCAAGCCCTTTCTGATATTGCAACTTCGACCCGAGGACGACACCGCTGACGGCGAGTTGCGGAAGATCTGTCAGTACGGCCGGATCGAACCGGGCCAGGTTCGCCGCATCCGGCTGGAGCAGCAACCGGACCCTGATCTGGACCTGC
>JAJECW010000145.1 GCA_022821865.1 Pseudomonadales bacterium | reverse complement strand
CCGAAGGGCCGGTTCTCTTTTTCCTCCGGGCGGCGTTGCCGCTCGCTTATGTGGATCAACCACACGGCGCTCGCGGCGTCTTGCCGGACGAAAAAAGAGATCCGGCAGAGCGACAGCGCATAGTGTGAACAGGCCCTAGTTCCACATCCCAATTTTTGTGGATAATTTCTGAAATTCATTGCATAACCCCGGTTGTTTTTCTCTTTTGGTCATGACCCCACGGCAGTGCTCGATAGAATTCTGACACCCGCCGATAGCATCCCTCGAATTCCGGCAAGTCGTCCAGTTCAAGATGCATCGTGTTCCAATCCCTGCCCGCCCGGTCCTTGATTTCCTCGTCATCGAGAGATTCACGATACGGCACTATCTGTCGCGCAGCACATTTTTCCAGAAGTGTCTGGAGTAGATCTCCGAGTACAACTTTATCTTTCATTCCTTGACGAATCAGCAAATCGAGATCATAGACATCCTGTCTTCGACTGCGATTGCGAAATTTCTGCTGGAGCAGAGCGCGATACTTTTCCACTGCAATTTCCATCAACCCATAGGACAGTAATTCCCGTCCGCCTGTCAGTCGCAGCACCTGAACATGCTTCATGGGCTCATTGAACGAGATATCCACATCAATCACGCTGGAAGCCATTCCGGAAATGAGTGCTTGCTCCTCATTGGTTCCTCGAATCGCAAAAGCGATTTTGAGTTTCAGGGCAGGGAATTCAGCCGTCGTGAAAATCCTCTGGCTGGGAAGACGTCTCACAGATTGTGCCCGGACGACGAGATCGGCGTAGCCCAGACTTGCGGCAGCCTGCGGGAATGCGGAATTCAGCAACGTCATCATCCATTGGTCGATGCCTTCATCCGCTGAAAACGTAGCGGTCAAGTCTACATCCGTGGTCTGTCTGGGGCTTTCGTAGGCAAGACCAAGCAGGATGCCGCCCTTGAGAAACAACTTGGCGTTGAGTGGCGCCGCGAGGGCGATGGCGTTCAGAATGATCTCGATCGCCTGCCGTTGCCGATATGCCACCGGGTCTTGCGACGCGCGGCGGACCCAGGCGGTCACATCAATGGCGTGTGGGTCGTCAGACATTCAGCGAAATCATCCAGGTTTTCGAAATCGTCGGAGCAAAGTCCCGGGCGGGGTCCAGTTTGCGGCTGCCTCCCCGCTGGCCAAAAGCTTTCCAGTTTTCGATGCGGGGATGATGCAGATCCATGCGCTCTTGCAGGATGTATCCCGCCCGGCTTTTGACAAGGCCATTGACCGCTCCGTCAACCGCACAAACGATTTCGTCCAGGTAAGTGGCGGCGTGCTCCTGCCAGACATCCAGTACATGGCTCATGCCGCCGCAAAGCCCCGGCGCCCGCAACATGTCGAGGAAGGTCTGTCCGATAGTCGAAAGGCGGAAATTAGTACCGCGGTTGGTGAGACACTCACCAGCCATTTTGCTTTCATGCACGACCACTTTGCGGCGTCTGACCCGGTCGGGATGTTTCACCAGCTTGAGCGGAAAGAGGTTTGGCTCCTGATTTTCCATGACTTCATTCATGCGCGCACGAAGCGCGGCCGTGGCGATGTCGCGGTCGGGCCGGGTAAGCGCCAGGGACTGCGGGGTCCGGTTCGTCAGCCCCCAGCGTTGCATGGCGGAAAGGTGCGAGACATAACACGCCGAGTCCACCAGACAAACGATTTCTTCGGCCGGAAGGTCGGAAACCGAAAGCACGCGTATGACGCGGGAACCGTAGTCCCGATCCGGGCCGATTGCGCCGACGGATTTCAGGATGGATTTGAGCCGGAGTATGTCGGCACACCCCGGCGAGACACCGCGCAGATACAGCTTTTGCCCTGCAGTTTCCCGGTACATGGCCCGGACAATCTGGTAGAAATCGAAATGATTGAGGACGGGCTTGTTGTGTTGTTCCAACAGATCAGCCAGATACTTCGAGGCCCGGGTCGGTTTGTTTGTGGGTAACAGTGTAGGCATTATCAAATCTTTATATCTGTATAAGCATCCTAAGGATGCTTATACAGATATAAAGAGTAAAAGTCAAATGTCCCGTCCCGGTATCGAAGAAATCAAGACCCAGAGCGGGGCTTGAAGGTGGTATTCAAAAACTGTTGACATCCTCGAACGCCAACAGTAATCTTTCTTTACATTATCAGTACCTAATAAGAAAATTGACGCATGGTCAGCGAAACGAGGTGACCGCATTGAATCGAACACAAAGGCACTTGGAGGCCAACAGCATGAAAAATGAACTCTCCCTTGAGCTCCTGCTCCACGGCTGCGCGGATTCCTCGTTTGATGATGGTATTCGGATAAACGCGGAACTCGCGCCAGTCGGCGGCGCGGGGAGTCCCGTCAAACCCGCCGTCTATGAGGGTGGAAACTATCAGCTCGACAGCCGGTGGGCCAGTCCGACCGATGAAAACCCCACTCCCGTGATCGTGATCGACAACGTACCGTCACAGGCGAACAGGCTGGAAGACGCGCTTCGCCGACACCGGGGCTCATCGTTGATTCCAGAACTCATATTGGATTTTTCCTGCCTGACCCATTTGCCGGCCCACCTGCCGAGGAGACTTTCGAGTTTGCAGTTTCCGCACCGAAACGGAGATGCCTATCTACGCGATGCAACCCTGGACGGCAGGGACTTCATCAAAACCGAACTGGGTCAATCGATTTTCAATGCGACTGCCGAGACCTGTGGGCCATTGGTCGCCTGGTTCCCCCAGGCATTGCTATACGGATTCTGGCAATCGCATCTTGGGAAGAAACGTCAAAACACCAAACACGCCCGGGCCTGGGTTTCGGAAATCATTGGTTGGCGCCCGGCATCAACAGAAACCAGGGTGCGGGGCGTAAAGGGTGACCCATTGAATTTGAGTGTTTCAGAGGAGTTCCTCGCAATAGGCGAAGATCGGACAAAATGGGAATTCGCGGAAGGGGGAAAACCGGCTAAAGGCGGTACAGCGAAGAAGAAAAAGCTATCTGAAATTGGTCACGGTCAAGTCCCGTTCACGGGAGCGACATTGGCGGCGGTGTCCTTCGCCCGGATCACACAGCGGGCGACTCTGTCATTTGCGCAACTGCGCCGCATCAGTCTTGGGCCAGACTCATCCGATGACTCCAATACGGCCATGCGGGCTTTACTTGTCGCCTTGGCGCTGTACGCCCAAAATCTCGCATTCGGTCGCGGGTTCGCACTGCGTTCCGGCGCGGAACTGCGCCCTGTAGAAACCAGTCTTACTTGGCTGGGAGCCAATGGCGATGAAGTCAGGGAAACGGGAGATATTGATAGTGCGCTGGCGATCTTGCAGTCCGCCCGGGATCACGCGAAATCAGTCAACGTGCCGCTTGATGGTTGGAAGTCCGACCCCGTCATTCTGGCGCCCAAGCAAAATCTGGCAAAGGCAATTGATTCCACTTGGCCGGAGCTTGCCGACTGATGCTTTCCGTCATCGTGGAATTTCTGCTGGGGACGTATCGGGCCGACCCGGACGGTCTTGCCGGCACCGGCCATCAGACTCAGGGCGAGTGGCCACCATCGGTATCGCGGTTGTTCGCCGCGTTCGTTGCCGCGGATGGCACCCGGGACCGTTGTCGGGTAACCGATGGCTCCGAACTGTTTTGGCTCGAACAGTTGCCTCCGCCCGTGATCCACGCGGACATGCGGGTGGCGCATCAACCACTCAATCCCCGCTACGTAGTCAGGCATGAAAAAACCATTGCCAAAAAAACGCACAAGGAGTATCCCGCCCGGGCCGGCGCTCTGACTCGTCCCGGTGTGAGAATGGCTCTGCAGACATCCCGAATCGCTTACCGTTGGGATGTGGAATTGCCTTCCGAGCCGACTCTCGAAGCGTTGCGACTCAGGGCTGCGAGGATCAGCTACTTTGGCGCATCGGACTCGCCGGTTCGTTTGCGAATTGTTACCGCATCCACTGCACCGGGCTTACCCGAAAATGCCTTTGTTCCAGATGAAACTGGGGATGTGGTGATCAGCGTTCCCCAGCGTGGCGACCTGCAGGTTCTTGACAGTATGTACGACCAGTGGCGCGAACGGGGCGCTTCCCTGTCGCGGCAGCAATTTCCAGCCCTCCGACATGAGGTTTCCTATCGTAATCCCGATAAGAAGGCGCGGAATCGGGAGGGAACGGTGGTGGCCTGGCTTCGCCTGGACAAGTCCATTCCGGGACGCAAGCTGGGTGCATTGACAGCCTGTTTCAAGGAATCCGTGCTCAGTCAGTTCCAACGTTTGTATGGGGAGCCGCCGTGCATATTGCATGGGCACGGATTTACCGGCACCGGCTATGAGATCGCCCGCTATCTGGCGCTTCCGGATGTGGGTTTCCCCCACTCAAAAGGCAGGATTCATGGGCTGGCTCTCTGGTTGCCGCGAGACTCGGATAGCAGTATCCAGTCGAGGTCAGGCAATGCCGCCGCTGCCATTCGCCGCCTTTGCGCAAAAGGGTTCGAAGCACGGGTTTTCCCGTGGGATCGTGATGTCAAAGGGCCATACGCAGCAAATCCGCAACGGTGGTGCCGAACATCCCGTAGTTGGGTAACCGCTGTGCCTGCGATCCATGAAAGGCGGCGCCCACTGGACCTCGCGGAATTGGCCCGTTGGTGCAAGCACGCTGGCCTTCCCGAGCCAATCGCATTTCGCTCCGCGCGAACATCACTTGTTCCGGGAGCGCTTGATCTCGCACCGATGGAAGTGAATAGGCCGGGGCGGGTAGGACTGCCCTACTCTCATGTGGAACTGTTTTTTGCCGAAGACGTGCAAGGTCCGGTGGTCATTGGTTCCGGACGTCAGCGGGGATTCGGTTTGTGCGTGCCCACGGATTAAAAATCAGGTGCTGGGTGATGATCGTACCCTTTCCGGAATTTCACGAGTTTTATCAAGATGTTCATCATCGCGAACCCTTTCCCTGGCAGCGGCGGCTGGCGGCGCTAGTGGCCCGTAACGGGCAATGGCCAGATGAAATTGGCGTGCCCACCGGGTTGGGGAAAACCACGTGCCTGGAAGTCGCGGTCTGGTGGTTGGCCTCTCAGGCCGACCAGGCGCCAGCGGACAGGACCGCGCCTACGCGCATCTGGTGGGTAGTTAATCGCCGTTTGCTGGTGGATTCCACCGCAAAGCAGGCGGAGGACTTGGCTAAGCTGCTAAATGGGTCGCATGGAGAAAATGCCGCACAATCGAAAACTCCGGCAGTCGCGGCGGTGGCCGACCGGTTGCGCAAGATCTCCGCCGACCCGGGCGCATCGCCGCTGGAAGTGATTTCACTCCGGGGAGGCATCTCTTCCCGCACCCCTACCGATCCATCACGACCCGCAGTGATTTTGTGCACGCTGCCCATGTATGGCTCCCGTCTGCTTTTCAGGGGCTATGGCTCCAATCAACGACCCGTGGATGCTGCGATGGCTGGAACAGACAGCCTAGTGCTGCTGGATGAAGCGCATCTCGCGCCCCATCTGAAATCATTGCTGAACGCGGCGGAAGAATGTATGCCCGTCGTTGAACCACTTTTTGGCAATCAAAGGATGCGAGCCACCCTGGTGGCGCTCACGGCGACCGGCGACGCGGATCAGGATCGGCGATTCGATCTTGACGATTCCGACTTGCGGCACGCCGAGGTCAAAAAACGGCTTGACGCGAACAAACCGACCGAAGTAAGGATCGCAAATTCCCGGGATGGCGCAAGCCCATTATGCACAGCGGCACTGGATTTGCTGCGACAGGCTCGGGCGCCGGCCAGTTTTCTGGTTTTTGCCAACACGCCCTCAACCGCCCGGCAGGCTCACAGCCAACTTGCAAAACGTGTTGCAGATCGTGGAATTGCAGCGGATGTAATTCTCTTGACAGGCCTGATAAGGGAACGGGAAGCAACACTGGTTCGCGAGCGCATTCTCGATCCCGGGAAGGGAATGGCCGCCGCGGGAAAAACAGGAGGCCGCGAGCGCCACCTGATTGTGATTGCCACACAAACCCTGGAAGTGGGTGCGGATATTGACGCGGAGTATCTCGTGACGGAAGCCTGTGGCGTTCGTGCGCTTACCCAGCGACTCGGCAGGTTGAACCGACTGGGACGGTTTTCCCATGCGAGGGCAATTTATGTACACACGCAGCCCAATAAATCCGGGGCTTCCAGAAGCGAAGATTTTTGGCCGGTTTATGGCGTTGAGCCCGATGAGGTGCTGAAACGGCTCAACCAGGCGCAGAAGGACGAAAATGGCCTGGTCAATCTTTCACCACGACAAATCGCCCGGACACTGGGAATGCCCGGCGATGACCCCGGGCGCGCACCGGAGTTGCTGCCCGGAATCCTTTGGGAGTGGATCAAGACGACCACGCCACCGGAAGGAGAAGCGCCGGTGGAGCCATTTTTCGCCGGCATTGCGAATCCGCTTAGAGCTGTTTCGGTTTTCTGGCGTTCCCATCTGCCGTCAAACGGTGAGCGGATATGGCCCAGAACGACTGAATTTGAGGCTGTGGACATGCCCATCAGTGAATTCCGGCAGGCACTTGCGGAACAGAATGTTCATCGAATCTCCAACGATGGTGTGTCAGTGGAAGAGTTGCCGGTTACCCGAATCCGGCCCGGAGACCGGATAGTGCTGCCCACCGACCGTGGATTGCTGGACCATCACGGCTGGAATCCGGAAGCTGCTGAAACCGTGGTGGATGTTTCGCTGGCGAGGTACGGACTACCGCTCGATACCGCGGCGATCAAGCGGCTTTGCGGCAAAGAGCTTGCCGGGCCAATTCGCAAGATATTGGGAAATGGGGTTGATGAGCCCGAAGAGGTCGACGAAGACGAACGCAAGCAGGCCATTGAAGCAGTATTGGCAACCATCCGGGATGTGGGCACACCGCCAGAATGGGCCGGGACGGAATGGAGGGAGTTTGTCGCCGCACTGCAGCCACGGCTTGAATCCGCAAGCGGAGAGGTGTCCCGCCTCGTGGTCGAAAAACCGGATGATGAACTTCCCACTGCCGAACTGGATGAGACTTCATTGGTGAAGGAAGCGTATCCTGGCGACCTCGCCACACTGGATGGTCACGGGAATGCGGTGGGCGAAAGGTCACGGTCTGTGGCAGAACGACTTGGCATTTCGGCGCGGCTGGCGGAAGTCATTGAACTCGCTGGCGCCCTGCACGACATTGGCAAGGCGGATAAACGATTTCAGCTATGGCTCGACCCGGAAGGGAAAAGAGATGTGGAAATGGCAAAGTCGGATACGCCGCGCTACCAGTGGGCTGCCACACGGGCGGCGGCGGGGTGGCCTCGCGGCGGGCGTCATGAAGCCCTTTCCGCTCGATTGGTGGAAAAGTGGCTGGAAGCCGATCCTGATTGGGGAACACCGGAGGAACGTGACCTGCTCCTCCACATGATTATCAGCCACCATGGTAAAGGCCGTCCCGTGGTCTTGCCGGTCCGAGACAGCTCGCAGGAGTTTGTGCGCGCGGCACTATCGGGACTGGAAATTGAAGTCTCTGCCAATCTTGCCAAAGTGGATTGGTCGCAACCCGCGCGATTCAGACGTCTCAATAAGTATTTTGGCCCTTGGGGGCTTGCGCTGCTGGAAGCGGTGGTCATTCGCTCCGATCATGCGGTTTCAGAAAAATTGAGCGTACATGGAGGGCAGAAGAAATGCGGGAAGTGACCTGCCCGGGCATTCCGGCGAGTTGGGTCAATGGTTGGCTCGCGGCGACCGGCGCCACGGTAATGGATGCCCGAATCCATCTCCATTGGTCCGCGAAAGGCAATCTTGCCGTTCTCTCGGCTGCTGAACATGATCCCATCGAATTACTTGCCGAATCCTGGCCAGGCGAGGAGTACTTGGCCGATTTGCCCATCTCGTCAGAATGGGAGAATTCAGGGGTATTGGAACGAAAAATCTCCGTTGACGATTATCAAAAGCGAGCGCGTGCAGCAAGGAGCCATCCCCAATCCTGGACGCTCTCTTCCACGGTAACCGACCTGAGTGTCGAAAAAACCGGGGAAATTGCCCACGCACCCTTCGACCCGCCCGGTCCCGGTACCGTGAAATGGCTGCATTACCGGTTGCAGAAAATACACCGCCATGCTTGGGAACCCACGCCGGAACGAATTCGAGAATCCTTCATGGGGTTGGCGCCCAGGGTCCAGGACAACGGTCTCGGCTTTGATCTGGGAAGAATTGGCTCCGGGGCGGACAACACCGATAGCTGGATTGATCCGATCCTGGAGGTGATGGCATTTTTTGGACTCGCGCTGCTGCCAATGCGTGGCGCCGGATTTGATGCTCGGCATCCTGACGCTAGCCTGGACAGGGGGCGACAGCGCGGCTGGCGCCGGCCAGACAAAACCAGCAAAGCCCGACAATTCCATTGGCCTGCGTGGCGCCAGCCGCTGAACATGGATGGCATAGACGCCTTGCTCGACGCATGGGACCCGTCCAGGGAATGGACTTGGGGCTTGATTGGCATTCAGGCGGGCTGGAGGAGTGTCAAATACGAGACCAGCAGTTCAAGCGATCCCACTCGCGCGTATGGAGCGCTACGGATTTGAGTATCGAACCCGTCATCCGGATTTCCGCCATTGAACATTTCACCTATTGCCCCAGGCAGTGTGCGCTGATTCACTGCGATGGCGTATGGAATGACAATGAGCACACGGTAAGGGGCGTGCGGGCGCATCGGCGCGTGGATAGCGGTGAACATCGAACGGAACGGGGGCGCAAGGTGCTTCGCGGTGTTCCGCTTTGGTCGGAATCCCTGGGACTGTCCGGACGGGCGGACGCGGTTGAAATCGCCGGAGACCAGGTATGGCCCGTCGAATACAAGGCGGGAGTAAGGCATGGCGATGCGGCGGACCTGCAATTGTGCGCCCAGGCGCTTTGCCTGGAAGAGATGCTGGAAGTCAACATTCCTCACGGGTTTGTCTGGTACGGCAAGCCGAAACGCCGGGAACGCATCGCATTTACCAGCGAAATCCGCAACGAAGTGCATCGCATCATTGAAACGATACGCCATCAGCTTCTCACCGCAAAACTGCCTGAATCCGTCGATGATGAGCGCTGCGGGCAATGTCAATTGCTGCATCATTGCCTGCCGGGCCTTTCCAATTCACCGAGAAAGATTACACGATACCTGGAAAAGACGGTGTTCGGATGCGGTACCTGAATACCTTGTACGTGCAGCACCATCAGGCTCGCGTGCAACACCGCAGCGGGTCGCTACTGGTTTCGTCGCCGGAAGGAAAACAAAAAATACCTCTCGAAGCGGTGGACGCATTGGTGCTTCTCGGGAGCGCCCAGATTACCACGCAGACTTTGGATGCGTGCGTCCAGCGGGGTGTGCGAGTGTCGGCATTGAAAAAAAGTGGATCAATCCGGTTTACGGTGAATGGAGCCACCGGAGGAAACGTGCATTTGCGCAGCGCCTTGTTCCAGGCCGCGTTGGATGGTGGCAGGGCTTTGGAATTGGCAAAAGCAACTGTCGCCGCCAAGCTGGTAAACAGCGGCATTGTTGTTGGGCGCTGGTCACGCGATGAGAAGAATGCGGATACCGCAAGTCAATTGGCTAAACGGTGCCAAATGATTCGTAACCGGATATCCCGTTTGCCCAATGTGGACTCCTGTGACCAAGTGCGGGGATTGGAAGGCGATGCGGCCAGGATCTATTTCCGCGCGGTGGGAGAGGTCCTTTCTTCGGGTCCATTTGAGTTTTCCGCGAGAACAAGAAGACCGCCGCGCGACCCTGTCAATGCGGCTCTCGGATTTTGTTATGGACTGTTGACCACAGAGTGCATAGGCGCTCTGGAAAGCGTGGGTCTGGATTACCAGATGGGGTTCTTTCATCGCCCAAGGGCGGGCCGGCCGTCACTTGCACTCGACCTGGTCGAGGAGTTTCGCTCGCTGGCTGACCGGTTCGTGGTAACCCTGATTCGCCGTCAGCAAATCACGGCGGATCAATTCACCACAACTCCGGGAGGGGGTGTGTATCTCACTGCCAACGGTCGAAAGCAACTCTTGGCGCTCTGGGAAGAGCACAAAAACAAGGATGTCCAGCACAAGCTGTTGGGGAAACCGGTTGGACGCTGGGCCTTGCCGTCGGTGCAGGCGACATTGCTTGCGCGTCATTTGAGGGGAGACCTGCCAGCCTATCCCCCATTCGTGTTGCCATCATGACATAAATGGATATCCTGGTTGCCTACGATATCGCGAACACCGAGAGCAAGGCTGGCGCCATCCGGCTCAAACGCGTTGCGGGAATTTGCCAAAAATATGGTCAGCGTCTGCAGTTTTCCGTATTCCAGTGCAGATTGTCCCCGACCCGGCTGGCATGCCTGGTGGGTGAGCTTGAGGACGAGATTGATCACAAACAAGATAGAGTAAGCCTGTTCCGGTTCCCGGGCGATCTTGACAGGGCAGCCATGCATCTCGGAAAGCCGGCGGCCACCAAGCTCGGCAAACCCTGGATGATTTGAAGCTCTGCGAACCTCTGGTGATTCTTGTAAAACACGCTGAATCAGAGAATCGTATGCGACTTTCAAGGCGTGATTGCGGTAGAGTCATTGCCTGATGGGTCGAATCTGATTCTCATCGTTCTGTAACAATGTGGATTCAAGCCCTGAATTGCGCGGCTGAGCGCTATTTTTGCTAATTACCAGTGTTGCCGGAGTTGAACCTCCGGCCTTCGTTGAGCGGACACGATGGCGGGCCTCCAGGTCGAGCAGGCGATGGTGTTGCCGGAGTTGAACCTCCGGCCTTCGTTGAGCGACCTTGCCGCAGCTATCGGCGCAGGCTGTCGCGTCGCGTGTTGCCGGAGTTGAACCTCCGGCCTTCGTTGAGCGGCCTTCACGCCAGACCATTTGCGAACGGCCATACATCGTGTTGCCGGAGTTGAACCTCCGGCCTTCGTTGAGCGGCGATTTCGGCGGAAGACCTGGCGAGGGGGATGTGGTGTTGCCGGAGTTGAACCTCCGGCCTTCGTTGAGCGTAGGTTCTGATAATGCCGTTCGGGCTTGAATTCTCCTTTGTCGCCGGAGTTTCAACTCCGGCCTTCGTTGGGCGGGTGACGACTGGCTGGCACAGATAATCCGGTCATGGCCGGCGTGGTCCCGGTAATGCTTGATGTTGCGGTATCCGGCGGCGGAGAGCAGCCCGGCCACTGGTTCGCGCTGGTCGTGGCCGTGTTCGAGCAGCAGCAGGCCGCCAGCCTTGAGACAGCGCCTGACCTGGATGGTGATTTGGCGAATGGCGGACAGGCCGTCTGCTCCGGCGAACAGCGCCATATCGGGCTCGAATGCGCAATCGGGATGCAGCGCCGGGTCGCCGACTGCCACATAAGGGGGATTGGCGACGATCATGTCATAGGCTGAATCAGCCAGGCCCTCACACCAGGAAGCTTCCCGAAAACTGATGTTGCGGGCGCCCAGTTCCCTGGCATTGCGGCGGGCGAGGGCCAGGGCTTGCGGGCTGAGGTCCACGGCGTGGATGAGCCAGTCCGGCTTGGCCCGCGCGAGGGCGATGGCGATGGCGCCGCTGCCTGTGCCGATGTCCGCGACTTGCAGGGGGCCGTTTTTGTCTTCGGGGGCGGATTCCAGCGCCAGTTCCACCAGCAATTCGGTTTCCGGGCGGGGAATCAGTACACAGGGATCGACCGCAAGCTGGAAGTCCATGAAGCCCGCGTTTCCCAGCAGATAAGCGACCGGTTCGCCCTCGCCGCGGCGCTGGAGAAGCCCTTGGAACTCGCTGATTTCCCGGTCGCCGAGGGGGCGTTCGGGATGGGCGTACAATGCGCCCCGAGTGACGCCAAGCACGTGGGCGAGCAAGCGTTCGCTATCAACTCGGGAGTGGTTCGCCGTAGCTGGCGACTTTCTGGCGCTTGCGAGCGCATCGGCTATCGTGGTCACCGGCTTGCTACCTGAAGGCTATACAACAATTTGCCAGTGATTCTCATTTTGACGCTGCCCATCGCAGCCTGTCATTCCGCGCGAAGCGAAGCGCAGTCGCAGAATCTCATTGGGAACCTGAGCCGCAGGGATTCCCTGCGGCACATGGAAGTGCCGCCGAATTCGATG
>JAJECW010000011.1 GCA_022821865.1 Pseudomonadales bacterium | reverse complement strand
TTCGTGAGCAAAACAAAACCACGCTTTTGTTTTGCGACAATGAAAAATTCCATGGATGGAATTTTTCAGAGAATACCAAGGCAAAGTGCCTGGGAGCCTGGCAAGAATTTTCCTTCACGGGTTCAGGGATGTGCATCCGGGCGGCGAATCCGGTAGAATCGGCGGCCCGTCGGGAGCTATTTCCCCGGAAACCGGAAGGCAGATCAAATGGCGCGTATTACGGTAGAAGATTGTCTCGACAAGGTGGATAACCGCTTTGAACTCGTCATGGTGGCGAGCAAGCGGGCGCGGCAGTTGCAGACGGCGGGGAAGGACCCGCTGGTAACCGAGGACAACGACAAGCCCACGGTGCTTGCCCTGCGGGAGATTGCCCAGGGGCTGGTGGGACCGGAAATTCTCACCGCCAAGCCCGAGCCGGAAATGAGGATGGAAGAGATCGAGCAGGAAATGGAAATCATGCTCGAACAGCCCGAACTCGCCGCTCCACCTCCCGAAACCGAGGAATAGCCCGGGGGAGCCTGCGCCCCAGGCGCGCACAAAGAGATCACCGCGGTTGACAGCCCTGCAGATTGAAAATATCGACACCCTGGCGGAGGGCCTGTCGGGCTATCTGGAAAGACCGCAAATCAACCATGTGCGGCGCGCCTACTACTACGCGGAACAGGCCCACGAGGGCCAGATGCGTCGCACTGGCGACCCCTACATCACCCATCCGCTACAGGTGGCGGGCATTCTCAGCCGCATGCACATGGACCATCAGTCGCTGATGGCCGCCATGCTGCACGATGTAATCGAAGACACCGGCATCACCAAGACCGCCATCAAGACCCAGTTCGGCAATACCGTGGCGGAGATGGTGGACGGGGTCAGCAAGCTGAGCCGGATCAAGTTCGGCTCCCAGGCCGAGGCCCAGGCCGGGAATTTCCAGAAAATGGCCATGGCGATGTCGCGGGATCTTCGCGTCATCATGGTGAAACTCGCCGACCGCCTCCACAACATGCGCACCATCAAGGTGCTGCCGCCGGACAAGCGCCGCCGCATCGCCCGGGAAACCCTGGAAATCTACGCCCCCATCGCCAACCGTCTTGGCATGAACGACATGCGCATCGAGTTCGAGGATCTCGCCTTCGAGGCGATCTACCCGCTGCGTTTTCGCCGCATCGGCGCCGCCGTGCGCCAGGTGCGCGGCAATCGCAAGGAAGTCGTGACCCGAATCCAGACATCACTCGAAGCCTGTCTCGAAAGGGAGGGACTGCCGGGGCGGACCATCGGGCGGGAAAAACACCTGTACAGCATCTACGACAAGATGCGCAGCAAGCGCAAGTCCTTCCGCGAGATCATGGACGTCTACGCCTTCCGCATCGTGGTGGACCGGGTGGACACCTGCTACCGCGTGCTCGGCGCGGTGCACAGCCTGTACAAACCCGTGCCGGGGCGCTTCAAGGACTATATCGCCATTCCCAAGGCCAATGGCTACCAGTCGCTGCACACCACACTGTTCGGCATGCACGGCCTGCCCATTGAAATCCAGATCCGCACCGAGGAAATGGAAGCCATGGCCAATAACGGCATTGCCGCCCACTGGCTGTACAAATCCAGCGAGGAACTGCCGAGCAATGCCCATGTCCGGGCCCGGGAATGGGTGAACGGCCTGCTGGAAATGCAGAAGAACGCGGGGAATTCCCTGGAATTCATCGAGAATGTGAAGATCGACCTGTTCCCCGACGAGATATACGTTTTCACCCCCAAGGGCGAGATTTTCGAGTTGCCGGTGGGTTCGACGCCGGTGGATTTCGCCTATGCGATCCACACCGATATCGGCAGCACCTGCGTCGCCTGCCGCATCGAGCGCCGCCTCGCGCCGCTGAGCGAAGCGCTGGAAAGCGGGCAGACCGTGGAAATCCTCACCGCGCCGGGCCACAAGCCGAATCCCGCCTGGCTCGGCTTTGTGGTCACCGCCAAGGCACGCACGGGAATCCGCCATTTTCTCAAGAAGCAGAAGCAATCCGAATCCACCGCCCTCGGTCGACGCCTGCTCACCAAGGCCCTGGCGAGCTTTGGCGCAAGCCTCGACAAGCTTTCCCGGGAAGCCGTTTCCAGCCTGCTCGAACAACTGCGGCTCGATTCGGTGAATCGACTGTTCGAGGAAATCGGGCTGGGTAACCGCATGTCCCACTCCATGGCCCAGCGCCTCATCGACCTGAACGAAAATCCCACCGGCGCCGGCGTGGGCGGCAATCTGCTCGTGCGCGACGCCCAGAGTTCGGTGATGAATTACGCCCGCTGCTGCAATCCGATCCCCGGCGACCGCATCGTCGGCTATATCAGTTCGGAGCGGGGCATGGTGATCCACACCGATGACTGCAACAACATCTCCGAACTGCGGGCAAGCCCCGAGAAATGGGTGGAAGTGAACTGGGACCCGGAAATCCAGGGCGAATTCACCGTGGAAGTGCGGGTGGAACTCGAACAGCAGCGCGGCATCATCGCCACCCTGGCCACCGCCATCACCGGCGCCGAGGCGAACATCGAAAAGATCACCACCGCCGAGCGCGACGCCCACTTCAGCATCGTCAACCTGCTGATCAATGTGAGGAACCGCGTCCACCTCGCCCGGGTGATGCGCAAGATCCGCATGGTCAAGGCGGTGACCCGGGTTACCCGGGTCAAGTCGCGCAAGTCGCGCAAACCTTCCGTGCGTGCGGACAATATCGTTCACTAGCAGCCATGCCACAGTCACAAGTCATCCAGACCGACCACGCCCCGTCAGCAATAGGCCCCTACTCCCAGGCGGTACGCCAGGGTTCGCTGGTGTTTCTTTCCGGGCAAGTACCGCTTGACCCGGCAAGCATGCGGCTTGTGGAAGGCGGCATCGCGGAGCAGACCGAACAGGTTTTCGACAATCTCGCAGCCGTGGCGGAGGCGGCGGGAACCAGCCTCGACCAGACCCTGCGGATGACGATCTATCTCACGGACCTCGGCAATTTCAAGGCCGTCAACGAAATCATGGCCCGGCGTCTCGCGGCTCCGTACCCGGCCCGGACCACCATCGGCGTTGCCGCGCTGCCGGCCAACGCCATGGTGGAGATCGACGCGATTTTGGCGGCGGACTGAATCCATACAGCCATGACCGGCCCGCCGCTGGACCAGATTCCCGTTGACCGGCTGGACGGCATCGGCCCGAAAATCAGGGAGCGGCTTGCGGACCTTGGCATTGCCAGCGTCCAGGACCTGCTGTTCCACCTGCCGTTCCGCTATGAAGACCGCACCCGCATCACCCCCATCCGGCAGGCCATGGTGGGCGACTGCGTCCAGATTCAGGGCAGGGTTGTGGACAGCGGCGTGGAGGTCGGCCGCCGGGGCCGCAGCCTGCGCTGCCTGTTGCGGGACGATTCCGGGATGCTCAGCCTGCGCTTCTACCACTTCAACCGCTTCCAGCGGCAGAAGCTCGCCGGAGGCGCCCTCGTGCGCTGTTTCGGCGAAGTGCGTTACGGCCGCAGCGGCCTGGAAATGTACCACCCGGAATATCGCGTACTGTCCAGTGAAAACGCGCAAGTGCCCGATACCCTGACGCCGGTGTATTCCACGGTGGAAGGCATTCACCAGCAGCGCATGCGCCAATTCGTCCGGCAAGCCCTCGCCATGCTCGCTGGTTCCGAGAAGCTGCCGGAACTCCTGCCGGCGTCGCTGCTCGGCGACTTTGACGGCATCGATCTTGCCGAATCGGTCCGCCTGCTCCACGAGCCGCCGCCGGACATCAAGCTCGACTATACCGGTCGCAGCGAGAACAGCCCGGCGCGCAGGCGGCTGGCTTTCGAGGAACTGCTCGCCCATCGGCTGTGCATGCGCCGACTCAAACTCGACGCCGGCGGCCTGCCATCGCCGCGCTTCAGTATCGAGCAGAAATTGCCCAGGCGGTTTGCCGATTCGCTGCCCTTCCAGCTTACCGGCGCCCAGCGCCGGGTCTACCGGGAAATCCGGCAGGACCTGGCGGGCGAGGCGCCCATGATGCGCCTGCTCCAGGGCGATGTGGGTTCGGGCAAGACCGTGGTGGCCGCGCTGGGCGCCCTGCTTGCCATCGAATCAGGTTTTCAGGCCTGCCTCATGGCGCCGACGGAAATCCTTGCCGAACAGCATTTGCAGACTTTTCTTCCCTGGTTCGAGGCGCTGCAACTGCCCCTTGGCTGGCTCAGCGGGAAAACCCGGGGCAAGGTGCGGGATGAAGTATTGCAGGCGGTTGCCTCGGGGGAATGCAAGCTGCTCATCGGCACCCATGCGGTTTTTCAGGAACAGGTGCAATTCCAGCGCCTCGGACTGGTCATCGTCGATGAGCAGCACCGTTTTGGCGTGCATCAGCGGCTTGCCCTGCGGGAGAAGGCCGGCGCCCTGCGCGCCCACCAGCTTGTGATGACGGCCACGCCCATCCCCCGGACCCTGGCCATGAGCGCCTACGCCGACCTTGACAGTTCGGTCATCGATGAACTGCCGCCGGGGCGCAGGCGAGTGAATACCGTGGTCCACTCCAATTCCCGGCGCAATGCAATCATCGAGCGTATCGCCGCCAGTTGCGCCGCGGGGAGGCAGGCCTACTGGGTCTGCACCCTGATCGACGAATCCGAAACCCTTCAGGCCCAGGCCGCCGAGGCCACCGCCGCGGAACTGCGGCAGGCCTTGCCCGGCATCCGGGTGGGGCTGGTCCACGGCAGGCTCAAGGCGGCGGAAAAATCCGCCGAGATGGGGCAATTCAAACAGGGCGAGGTCCAGTTGCTCGTGGCGACCACGGTGATCGAGGTGGGCGTCGATGTGCCCAATGCCAGCCTGATGGTGATCGAGAACCCGGAGCGTCTCGGACTCGCGCAATTGCACCAGTTGCGGGGCAGGGTGGGCCGCGGCGCCGAGCAAAGCCACTGCGTATTGCTCTACCAGCCGCCGCTTTCGGACCTCAGCCGGGAGCGGCTTGGCATCATCCGGGAAACCAGCGACGGCTTCCGAATAGCCGAGGAGGACCTGCGCCTGCGCGGGCCGGGCCAGGTGCTCGGCACCCGGCAGGCGGGCGTTGCGGGATTCCGGGTCGCCGATATCAGCCGCGACAGCGAAATGCTCGAGCGGGTGCGCGACGCCTGCCAGGAGTTGCTTGCCAGCTATCCCGAGCTTGCCGAACCCCTGATCCGGCGCTGGGTCGGCGAGCGAAGCCATTATGCCGATGTCTGATAAACTGATCGCCTACTGCCACCTCGTCCGGCTGCACCGGCCGGTGGGGATTTACCTGCTGCTGTGGCCCACGCTCTGCGCCCTGTGGATTGCCTCGGATGGCTTTCCGCCGCCGGACCTGCTGCTCATTTTTGTGTTGGGCACGGTCATCATGCGTTCGGCTGGGTGTTGCATCAATGACTTTGCCGATTACCGGATCGACGGTGAAGTGCTGCGCACCCGGGAGCGGCCCCTGGCCACGGGCCGGTTGCGGCGCCGGGACGCGCTGGCCGCATTCACCGTGCTTTCCCTGGCGGGATTCGCCTTGACCCTGTTCACCAACCCGCAGACGATCCTGCTCGCCGTGGCGGTTGTGCCCATCGTTGCCTTGTATCCTTTCCTCAAGCGGGTAACGCATCTGCCCCAGCTTGTGCTCGGCGTCGCCTTTTCCTGGGGAATCCCCATGGCTTTCACCGCCGGCGCCGGCAGCGTGCCCGGGGCGGCCTGGCTGCTGTTCGCCGCCAATCTGCTGTGGACCGTGGTCTACGACACGCAGTACGCCATGGTGGACCGCGAGTACGACCAGCGCATCGGCGTCAAGTCCACGGCAATCCTGTTCGGCGGGGCGGACAATTTCATCATCGGCGCATTGCAGGCGCTGACGATCCTTTTGTTGTGGCTTGCCGGGAGGCAATTCGAACTGGGTGCGCCCTGGTTTTTGTCCCTGATCGGAGTGGGTGTCCTGTTTGGCTGGCAACAGGGGATTACCCGGGGCCGGCGGCCCGAGGCCTGCTTCAGGGCTTTCGTCAGCAACCAGTGGGTGGGGCTTGCCCTGCTGCTCGGCGTGGTCCTGGGACTGCTTTGAAATCGGGATTGGTGAAGTCGTGTAGAATTACGCCATGAACCCGGAACGGCCCAAGGTTACGATCTTCGATGTCGCCGAACATGCCGGCGTTTCCATCAAGACGGTTTCGCGCGTAGTCAACAATGAACCGAATGTGCGCGAAAACACCCGGGAGCGGGTCATGCTCGCGGTGCGCGAATTGCGCTATCAGCCCAATGCCGCCGCCCGGGAGCTTTCCGGCAAGCGCTCGCGCATCATTGGCCTGATCTACGAAAACGCCGAGGAATTCAGCTACCTCAATGATGTTTTCAACGGGGCTCTTGGCATTTGCGAACCCGCCGGCTACTCCCTGCTGCTGCGCCCGCTGACCCTGCCGGACCCGGAAATCATCGACCACATCCGCCAGTTCGCCACCAATGCCCGGGTTGAGGGCATCGTGCTGCCGGCGCCCATGGGGGACCTGCCCGAAGTGTCCGGTCTGCTACGGGAAATGCGTATCCCTTTTGCGGCAATCACGCCCCGGGAGCCCGACCCGGACGAAATCAATATCCTCTGCAATGACGAAGCCGCAAGCCATGCGCTCACCGAATTGCTCATCCATCAGGGGCACGACGCCATCGGCTTCATCAAGGGGCATCCCGACCATGGCGCAAGTCACAAGCGCTTCGCCGGTTACCGGCGGGCCCTGAAGCGGCACGGCGTCCCCTATGCGCCCCGGCTGGTGCGGCAGGGCTATTTTGATTTTGAGTCCGGTCGCATCGCCGCCGGCAGAATGCTCGATCTGCCCGAGCCGCCCAGCGCCGTACTCGCCAGCAATGACGACATGGCGGCGGGGGCGATCTTTGCCGCCCGGAAACGGGGGCTGAACATCCCCGGCGAACTTTCCATCGCCGGTTTCGACGATACCCGCTTCTCCTCCCGCATCTGGCCGCCATTGACCACGGTGCGCCAGCCCATCGTGCAAATGGCGGAAACCGCCGCGGCCCTGCTCATCGACAAGCTCAATGGACATTCCACGGAAGCACCGGATTCACCATTTGAATGCGAAGTGGTAATACGCGAATCCACGGCGCCATTGAACCCGACCTGATCCCCGGATTGCATACAAAAATTTGACAGCGCTGTCAGCTTGCTGGTAAGTAAGGAACCTGGATTTTCCCGCGAGGCTCCCGCATGTCCGCTGCTCCGGGCCAGGGCAAAAGCGCCGGCGGCGCCTATATCTGGTTGACCAGCCTCAGCGCCGCGCTGGGCGGCTTCCTGATGGGTTTTGACGCCTCGGTGATCTCCGGCGTGGTGGGATTCATCGAGGACGAATTCGGCCTCGATGAACTCCAGCTCGGCTGGGCGGTGGCCTCCCTGACCCTCACTTCCACCCTCGCCATGCTCGGCGCCGGGCCGCTGAGCAATCGTATCGGCCGGGTTGGCGTGCTCAAGGCGGCGGCGCTGCTGTTCTTTCTTTCCGCCATCGGCTGCGCCCTGGCGCCGGGATACACTCTGCTCGTGGCTGCCCGCATGGTGGGAGGCCTTGCCGTGGGCGCGGCGCTGATCGTGGCGCCCATGTACATCGCCGAGGTGGCGCCGGCGGAGATTCGCGGACGGCTGGTCTCGCTCAACCAGCTCAATATCGTCATTGGCATTTCCGCCGCCTTTTTCAGCAATTACCTGCTGCTGCAACTGTCCCAGGCCGAAAATCCCCCGATCTCCCCGGACTCCCTCTGGCGCTGGATGCTCGGGGTGGAGGCGCTGCCCGCCCTGCTCTATCTGATCGTGTTGCAACGGGTGCCCGAAAGCCCCCGCTGGCTGCAATTGCGAGGCGGCGACGAAGCCGCACTGGCGACCCTGGTGCGAATCAATGGCAAAGAAGGCGGCCGGCGCGAACACCAAACGATCAAGGCCAGTCTGGCCGAGGAAGAATCCGGTGCCCCGGCGGGTTTTGGCGAATTGCTGCGCCCCCATCTGCGGCTTGTTCTGCTGATCGCCCTCACCATCGGCATCGTGCAGCAGGCCACCGGCATCAATGCCGTGTTCTTCTATGCGCCGATGATTTTCGAGCAAAGCGGCATCGGCAATGACGCCGCCTTTCTCCAGGCGGTGCTGGTGGGCCTGGTGAACCTGCTGTTTACCGTGGTGGCGATTCTCTGCATCGACCGGCTGGGGAGAAAACCCCTGCTGTTTACGGGCCTGGCGGGGATTGCGGCCTTCATGCTGCTGCTGTCCTGGACTTTCGGCCAGGCGACCTACCAGTTGAACGAGGCCGCTGTGGCGGCGGTCCCTGAAGCCGGGACCCGAGCCGCGCTGGCCCCGCTCATCGATCAGTCTTTCGATAACGAGGGCGAATTCCGCGCCGCGCTCGGGGCCGCCGGCATCGGCGGGGCGGGCGGGATCGAATCCGAACTCGTCGCCGCCGCCATCACCGTGGACACCGTGCTGGTGCTTGCGGGAATTCTCGGCTTCGTCGCCTGTTTTGCCTTCTCCGCCGGGCCGATCATGTGGGTGCTTTTTTCCGAACTCTTTCCCAACTACGTCCGGGCCGCGGCGATTTCCTTTGTTGGCCTGGTGAATTCCGGCATGAGCTTTCTGGTGCAGATGCTGTTTCCCTGGGAGCTTGCGGCGCTTGGCAGCAGCCTGACCTTTCTGGCCTATGGCCTGGTTGCCCTGGTCGGTCTCGCCATTCTGGGAAGAATCATGCCCGAGACCCGGGGCAAGTCACTGGAAGAACTCGAACTGGCCCTGGCGCCGAGGAGCGAGCCATGAACCGATTAAAGGCACAACTGGCGGGCGCCGCCTTCTGCGCGCTGGGAATAAGCACAGGCATCGCAGCCCAGGACGGCCCCATTCCCGTGGAGATTCGCGGTGAACCGGGCAGTTTCATGCTGTACCGCGGCGGCGAGCCGTACCACATCCGGGGCGCGGGCGCCGAAACCCTGGGCGACCTTGAATCCCTCGCCGCCAATGGCGCCAACTCGGTGCGCACCTGGCGAGTCGGCGACGGCAGCATTCTCGATATCGCCCATGGACTGGGGATGACTGTGGCGCTGTGTATTGAAATCGCCCGGGAACGCCACGGATTCGATTACGACGATGAAGCCGCCGTTGCGCGGCAGTTTGAGAAAGCCCGGGAAACCGTGCTGCGCTATCGTGACCATCCCGCCCTGCTGGTCTGGTTCATCGGCAATGAAATGAATCTCGAGTACGAGAATCCCCGGGTGTACAACGCCATCAACGACATCTCGCGGATGATTCACGAACTCGACCCGTACCATCCCACCACCTCGACCACCGCCGGCATGGGGGGAGACCTCGCCCGGGTGATGCGGCAACGGGCGCCGGATCTGGACTTTCTCAGCGTTCAGGTCTATGGCGCGGTCTACGACTTGCCGCAAATGCTGGCGGAGGTCGACCCGTCCCTGCCGGTGATGATTACCGAGTGGGGAACCATCGGCCATTGGGAAGCGCCATTGACCGAATGGGGCGCCCCCATCGAACTGCACAGCTCGGCCAAGGCGGCGGTCTACCAGCGCGCCCACGAGGAGGTGCTGGCGCCCATGCGGGGCCGGCTCGTGGGCGATTACGCCTTCCTCTGGGGCCAGAAACAGGAACGCACCCCCACCTGGTACGGCACCTTCACCCCGGACGGGCAAAGCACCGAGGCGGTGGATGTGTTGCATCGGATCTGGACCGGGCAATGGCCCGACAATCGCGCTCCGTTGCTTGAGGAAATGCGGCTGGACGGCCGCCAGGCCGAAGACGGCATCCGGCTTCGCGCCGGGCGGGAGTACCCCGCATCAGTGGCGGCCCGGGACGCAGACGGCGACAGCCTGATCTTCGACTGGCTCGTGATGGAAGAAAGCACGGCGACCCAGACCGGTGGCGATGTCGAGGAAATCCCGCCGCGGCGGGAGGGCCTCATTGCCCGACCCGATCTCGCGGAAATCCGCCTGCGGGCGCCCGACGAGCCCGGCGCCTACCGTTTGTTCGTCTATGCGGGCGACGGCCAGGGCGCCGCGGCCCACGCCAACATCCCTTTTTTCGTCGATCGATAGTGAATCACAAGGAGAATTGCCCGATGTGGGACAGGGATCAGGAAGGCGTTCTTGCCGCCCGTCTGAAATCCATGACGTTGCGCCAGAAGATCGGTCAGATGACCATGGCGGAGCGGCTTTTCGCCTCGCCGGAGGATGTCAAGCAGTTCGCCCTCGGCGCCATTCTCTGTGGCGGCGGCTCCCATCCGGGCAGTAATTCCGCCGCCGACTGGGTCGCCATGAACGACGCCTTCTGGCAGGCGGCGGTGGACGATACCGACAGCCCGGGCATTCCGGTTCTGGTGGGCGTGGACGCGGTGCATGGCCACGGCAATCTCCGCGGCGCCACGGTTTTCCCCCATAATATCGGCCTCGGCGCGGTGGACGATGCCGGACTGGTCGCGGAAATCGCCCGGGCCACGGCGAAGGAAATCCTCGCCAGCGGGCTCGAATGGAATTTCGCCCCGGCGCTTTCGGTGGTGCAGAACTGCCGCTGGGGCCGGACCTACGAGAGCTTCGGCAATGATCCGGGGCGGGCCGGCAGGCTTGGCGCGGCCTATGCCAAAGCCTTGCAGGAAGAGGGCGTCATCGCCTGTCTCAAGCACTGGGTCGGCGACGGCGGCACCTGGCAGGGCATGGACCAGGGCGAAACCACCCTGCCCTGGGAAGAACTGGAAGCCACCCATGTGGCGCCCTATCTGGCGCCCCTGGCCGACGGCGCCATGACCCTCATGGCCTCCTTCAATAGCTGGAACGGCGACAAATGCCACGGCCATCGTTTTCTGATTACCGAATTACTCAAGGAGAAACTCGGATTTGAAGGCATCGTGCTGTCGGACTGGGACGGCATCGACTATCTCGACAAGGATTACGGGGCGGCGATCCGCAAGTCGGTCAACGCCGGGCTCGACATGTTCATGGTTCCCGAGCGCTGGCGGGAATTCATCGAAAAGCTGGAGGCCCAGGTGCGCGAAGGCCATGTGTCCATGACGCGGATCGACGACGCTGTCAGCCGCATTCTGCGCGTCAAACTGCGCTATGGACTGTTCGACGCGCCACGCCCGGCGCTTCGCCCCGGCGCCGGCGAAAGTAATTTTCCCACCGCCCCCCATCGCGATCTTGCGCGCCGGGCGGCGCGGCAATCCCAGGTGCTGTTAAAGAATGAGAGGCAGACCCTGCCGCTCAAGCGCAGCCAGCGAATCCTGGTGGCCGGCAAGAACGCGGACAACATCGGCCACCAGTGCGGCGGCTGGACGGTAAGCTGGCAGGGCGAAAACGGCAACGACACGATCATCGGCGAATCCATCTGGCAGGGCATCAAGGCATTGGCCCCCAGTGCCGTGCTGAGCGAAAACCTCGACGGCGCAGACGCCGACCCCAACCATCATGACGTGGCCGTGGTGGTGATCGGCGAGACGCCCTATGCCGAGGGCCACGGCGATATCCGCCAGGGTGATCATCTGTTCGTCGAGGCGGGTTCCATGATCAACGGCCTGATGAATCCCCTGGAAGCCTACGGCCAATCATTGGTGCTGGCTGAGCGGCATCCGGAAGATCTCGCCTGCCTGGAACGCATCGCCGCCAGGGGCATTCCCGTGGTGGCGGTGCTGATCTCGGGCCGGCCCCTTGTCACCAGCCGGGAAATCGCCGCTTCGGCGGCTTTCGTCGCAAGCTGGCTGCCCGGCGCTGAAGGCCGCGGTGTCGCCGAGACCCTGCTGGGAATCCACGAGTTCAGCGGTCGCCTGCCACTGCCCTGGCCGGGGCCGGAACAGACCGATGGAGTGCTTGCCGACAGCGCCGCGGAGTTCCCCGCAGGCTTCGGTTTGCAATCGAATGCAAAAGTTGTTGACAGGGCTGCACAGGTAGCATATAAGATGGCATGACAACGTTATCATTTCCCCCGCCGTGACAGCGGGATAACGAAAATCACCGTCCCCGCCGCACTGGTTCAAGAGCCGGGGAAGTGAGGGAGAGTATCAAGGTGGCTGTGAGTTTACGCAAGAAATCACCCCTGGCCGCGGCGGTGTCGCTCGCATTGGCCAGCGGCGTGGTCTACGGACAACCGTCCGGCGAAGGCGCCCAGGGCATCGAGCAGATCGTCGTTACCGGCATCCGGCAAAGCCTGCGGGAATCGATGGACCTGAAGCGGGCAAGGGACGGCGTGGTGGACGCCATCACCGCCGAGGACATCGGCGACTTTCCCGACAGCAACCTCGCCGAATCGCTGCAGCGGATCACAGGCGTCTCCATCAACCGGGAACGCGGCGAAGGCAAGAACGTCACCGTTCGCGGATTCGGCCCTGCGTTCAACCTCGTCCTGCTGAACGGCAGGCAGATGCCTACCGGGTCGGGAACCAGCCGCTCCTTCGATTTCGGCGACCTCGCCTCCGAAGGCATTGCCGCGGTGGAAGTCTACAAGAGCGGTCAGGCCGATGTGCCTACCGGCGGCATCGGCTCCACGCTGAATATCCGCACCACCCGGCCGCTGGAAGCGCCCGGGATGAATTTCACCGCAGCCGCCAGCGGTCTCACCGATGAGTCCACGGAAATGGGCGACAGCTTCACTCCGGAAGTCTCGGCGCTGTATTCCAATACCTTCGCCGACGACACCGTGGGCATCGCCCTCAGCGCCGTGCGCCAGGAGCGCAACAACGGCGCCGGCACCGCCAGCGTCGGCGGCTGGCGCACCTTTCCCGGCGAAACCGACAACTGCTGGTGCGGCATCGGCCCTTCGGAATGGGGCGGCATTCCTCCCCATACCGATCCCAACCAGCAGAACCGCCCCGGCGAAGGGGACCTGTATTCGGTTCCCCAGAGCATCGGTTACGAACTGGCCGAATGGGACCGGGTCCGCACCAATGGCCAGCTTACCCTGCAGATGCGCCCATCCGAGCGGCTGACGGCAACCCTGGACTACACCTACTCCGAACTGGAACTTTCCCGGTCCTACAGCAACCTGTCGGCCTGGTTCAACTTCGGCGGCCAGGAAACGCTGTGGACCGACGGACCCCAGGCGAGCCCGCTGACCTACACCGAAAACTCCTCCAACTCGGACTATTCCATGGGCGGCGGCGAAGACGCCTGGCGCACCCGGAACGGCTCCACCGGTCTCAATCTGATGTGGGATGTCTCGGACCAGTTGACCCTGGAATTCGATTACCACGACTCCGAGGCCAAGCGCTCGCCCAACAGCCCCTTTGGCGATTCGGCCCTGCTTTCCACCGCGGCCTTCTCCCGGGACCGCACCACGGGCCATTTCGGCAATGACCTTCCGATCCTCGAACTCGGGCTCAACGATCCGCTCTCGCCGGACGACATGATCGTCACCGGCAGCGTGTTCACCAACAACCTGTCGAAAATGGATATCAACCAGGCCCATGCTTCGGGAACCTACGAACTGGACCTGGATTTCGTGGAAAGCATCGACTTCGGGATCCAACTCACCGAGGTGAACAACCGCTCTGCGGGCTCGGTGGTGCAGCGCGACGCCTGGGGTGGCGTGACCCAGCCGGGCGCCATCGCCGACCTGTTGACGCCGGCTTCCGCCTCCGCCGCATTCGACAACATACCGGGCGGCACAGATCCGCGCCGGCAAACCGATTACTACACCTTCGACATGTCCGACCTGGTCGCCCGCACCGAGCAGTTGCTGGCCTCGGGCGACGCCACGGCCTTCGCCGCGCCACACAGCGGCGACTGCGTTTCGGACCTGTGCGCCTCCAGCGTATTCAACTCCGACCGCCGCACCCGGGAAGAGTCGCTTGCGGCCTATTTCCAGGTCCACGGCTCCACCTTGATCGGCGATGTGGGACTCGATGTGCGCTTCGGCCTGCGCTACGAGACCACCGATATCGACTCCCAGGCGCTGTCTCCGGCCTTCTCCGGCATTGACTGGGTCGCGGGCAACGAATTGTCCGCGGTGCAGGGCGCGCCGGATTTCACCGCATTACAGGGTGAATATGGCATGGTGCTGCCGAATCTCGACCTGAAGTTCGACCTTACCGACGACCTGGTGGCCCGGGCCTCCATCAGCAAGACGCTGACCCGGCCCAACTACATCGACATCCAGGGCGGCCAGACGATCAACCAGTTGCTGCGCATAGACGGCGGCACTGGCAATCGCGGCAACCCCAACCTGCTACCCTTCGAGTCCCTCAACCGCGACCTGTCGCTGGAGTGGTACTACGCCGAAGACAGCTATGCCGCGGTGGGCTACTTCCTCAAGGACGTGGAGAATTTCATCGGCACCTCTTCGGTGATCGAGGAAACCTTCGGCTTGCCGCATCCCACCCTCGGCCCGCTTGGCCAGGAAGCGCGGGCTGCCACGGGCAGTTCCGACGGCGGCACGCTGTACACCTGGATTCTGGAAAACCGTGCCAACGCGCAAGGGGTGAATGCCGAAACCGGCGTCATCAGCGGCGTTGCCGGGCGCGACCCGGCATCGCCCTTCAATCTCACGGTGCCAGTGAATATCGAACAGGCCCAGATGGAAGGCTGGGAGCTTGTGGTCCAGCACGCCTTCGGCGACACCGGATTCGGCCTGATCGCCAACGCCACGATCGTGGACGCCGATGTGGGTTACGACAATTTCAGCCTCGCCCAGCAGTTCGTGCTGTTCGGCCTGAGCGACTCGGCCAACTTCATCGCCTATTACGACCGGGAAGACTACAGCATCCGCCTCGCCTACAACTGGCGCGACGACTTCCTCGCCGGCACCGGTCAGGCCAATGTGGGCGCCGGGCCACCGACCTATACGGCGGCGTATCAGCAACTCGACCTGAGCGCGAACTGGTGGTTCCACGAGCAGTGGCAGGTTTTTTTCGACGCCTGGAACCTGACCGACGAAACCACCCACGTCTACGGTCGCGACCGGACCCAGACCCTGTTCGCCGCCCAGACGGGCCCGCGCTACCGAATCGGCGTGCGCTACAAGTTCTAGGGAGCGGTCGCCATCCATGCCTGGCAGCCGCTCCTGCTATCATCGACTCATGCAGGCCGGAGCAGCCGATGAGCCGACCCATCCGCAAGATCGTCATCGCAGGCGGCGGCTCCGCCGGCTGGATTTGCGCCAGCGTGATTGCCGCCCATACCCGCGGCGGCGACGGCATCGAAATATCCCTGGTTGAATCTCCCGACATTCCCATCATCGGCGTGGGCGAAGGCACCTGGCCTTCCATGCGCAAGACCCTCCAGGGCATCGGCCTGCCGGAAGCTTCCCTCATCCGCGCATGCGGCGCGAGCTTCAAGCAGGGCACGCTTTTCAGGGGCTGGTCCGGTCGCAACGGATGTAACGACTACCTGCATCCGTTCAGCCTGCCGACGCAATACGCCGATCTGAACCCCGCCAAAGTCTGGCTCGCCCACGGCGCCCGGGGCGATTTCGCCGAGCTCGTCACTCCCCAGGCCCAGGTGATTCGCAAGGGTCTGGCGCCCAGACAGGCGAGCGCGCCACAATACGCCTTCAGCGTCAATTATGGCTACCACTTCGACGCCGCCGGCTTCGCCAAGCTGCTGCATCGCCACGCCACAAAGAATCTCGGCGTCAAATACATCAGCGGCAATATCGCGCAAATCGAATCCCTGCCCGATGGCGATATCGCCGCCCTGCAACTTTCCGGCGGTGAGCGCATTGCGGGCGACCTGTTCATCGACTGCACCGGCCACAAGGCCCTGCTGATCAGCGGGTTGCCCGGCAGCAAGCTCAGGCCGGCGCGGGACACCCTTTTCAATGACCGGGCCATTGCTGTGCAGGTTCCCTATGGGGAAGCCGACGCCCCCATCGCGCCGGTCACCGTAGCGACGGCACAGCCCGCGGGCTGGATCTGGGATATCGGCCTGAGCCGCCGTCGCGGCATCGGCCATGTGCATTCCAGCGCCCACTGCGAGGAAGAGGATGCAAGAGCGGAACTCGAGCGCTATATCGCCCAAAGCTCCCCGGGCATCGACCCGGCCGGGCTCGACTATCGCACGATCGATTTCCAGCCCGGCCACCGCGAGCGATTCTGGATCAGGAACTGCGTGGCCGCGGGGCTTTCAGCGGGCTTTGTGGAACCGCTGGAAGCCTCGGCGCTGGTGCTTGTCGAGCAGTCCGCCGCCTTCATCGGCGAGCAACTGCCCAGGGAGCGCGCCATCATGGATGTGCTCGCCAATCGCTTCAATGAAAAGATGCGCTACCATTGGCGCGGCATTATCGACTTCCTCAAGCTGCACTATGCGGTCAGCGAGCGGGCGGACAGCGAATACTGGCGGCAGCATCGCAACCCGCAAAGCTGGCCCGGCAGCCTGCAGGACAAGATGACGCTGTGGCGGCAGCAAACCCCCTGGCACGAAGACGCCCCGCGCCTGGATGAGCTGTTTCCCTCGGCAAGCTATCAGTATGTGCTGTATGGCATGGGTTACCGTCCGCCCCATGCGCCGAATGTCGGCTCGGAGGCCGAGCGGCGGCGGGCGGATGAGGTTTTTCACGACATCAGGCAAAAGGCCGCCGACATGACCCGCCTGCTGCCCGACACCCGGGAACTCGTCAAGGCCATGGCTGACCGGGCTGCGGCATGAACCGGCAAAGACTCAAGCACCGATGACCAACTACGCCCTGCTCAACAATATCGACCACGCCGAAACCCGCATCATCACCGAACGCGCCGCCCGCTATGGCGACAGCATCATGCAGTCCCTGGTGTTTCCCTTCGAGTTCCGCAATGTGCAGGCCTGTTATCCCATTCTGTTCCAGCAGGACGCCGGGGGCCGGTTCTTCCCGCTGGCGCTGTTCGGTTTCCAGCAGGGGGAAAACCTGTATCTTGACGAAGGCGGCTGGCGGGCGCCGTACATTCCCGCCATGGTGCGCCGCGAACCTTTTCTCATCGGCTTTCAGGATTCCACCCGGGAAGGCGAGCCGCAGCGCACCCGGGTGCTTTCCATCGACATGGATCATCCGAGGGTGGGCCGCGAAAGCGGCGAGCCCCTGTTCCAGCCACTCGGCGGCCGCACGCCCTTTCTGGAGCAAACCGCCAATCTGCTGGAAACCATCTACGCCGGCATCGACCACGGCAAGGCATTCATCGCGGCGCTGGAAAAACACGAGCTACTCGAATCCATGACGCTGGAAATCGAACTGAAGGACGGCTCGCGCAACCAGCTTATCGGCTTCCATACCCTGGCCGAGGAAAAGGTCCAGGAGCTGTCTTCCGAAGCCCTTGGCGAACTCCACGCAGACGGTTTCCTCATGCCACTGTTCATGGTGCTCGCCTCACTCGGCAATCTGCAACTGCTTGCCGAGCGCAAGAACGCCAGACTCGATGGGGCCGGGGAGCCGAACCGCGTTGAGGAAGGCCACGATGCCTGAGCCGACCCCGCTCAAATCCCTGGATTGCACCGGCGGAAGCATCCCCCCGGCGGTGTTCGAATCCGCCGAACCCCTGCTGCTGCAGGGCCTTGTGCGCCATTGGCCCGCGGTTGCCGGATGCGGCGAATCGATTCCCGCCGCCGCCCGCTACCTGTCCCAATTCTGGCGCGAAGAGCCGGTAACGGTTTATGCCGGGGATTCGAGCATCGACGACCGCTTCTTCTACAACGACGATTTCACCGGCTTCAATTTCGTCGCCGGCAAGGCGAGCCTGCCCCGGCTTTTCGCCAAGCTCGCCGAAACCGACCGGGAAGAGCGCCTGCGGACCCTCTATGTGGGCTCGACTCCCGTGGACCAGTGGATGCCGGGATTCCGCCGGCACAACGACCTGAAACTGCCCGGTGAAGACACCCTGGCTAGCTTCTGGCTCGGCTCGCGCAGCCGGGTTTCGGCCCATTACGATTTCCCCGACAATATCGCCTGCGTGGTGGCTGGCGAGCGGCGATTCACCCTGTTTCCGCCGGAGCAGATCGGCAATCTCTACGTGGGCCCGGTGGACCGCACGCCCTCGGGCCAGGCCATCAGCCTGGTGGATGTCGCCAATCCCGATTTCGAGCGCTTTCCCAGATTCGCCGATGCGCTCCGGCACGCGAGACAGGCGCTGCTTGCGCCAGGGGACGCCATCTTCATCCCGAGCATGTGGTGGCATCACGTGGAGTCCCGGCAGGACTTCAACATGCTCATCAACTACTGGTGGTGCAATTCGCCGGAATTCATGGGCTCCCCGCTCAATGCCCTCATGCACGGCATGCTCGCCCTGCGGGACCTGCCTCCGCGGCAGCGGGAGCATTGGCGGGGCGTGTTCAATCACTATGTTTTCGACGCCGACGAGTCGGTGTACGCGCATATTCCCGAAAGCGGCCGGGGCTGTCTCGCCCCGCTGGATGCGGCCAGCGCAAAACGCCTGCACGCGGAATTATTGAATCGCTTGAACAAGTGAACGAGATGGCGGGAATGCAAGATCGCAGGATTCACAAGGTCGTCATCGCCGGCGGCGGCACCGCGGGCTGGATGGCGGCCGCTGCCCTGTCGCGGCTGATCGGCAAGACGCTGGACATCACCCTGGTGGAATCCGAAGAGATCGGCACGGTCGGCGTCGGCGAGGCGACCATCCCGACGCTGCTCACCTTCCACGATCTGATCAAGGTCAAGGAGCAGGATTTTCTCAAGGCGACCCAGGGCACCTTCAAACTCGGCATCAAGTTCGAAAGCTGGCGCGACGCCAACGAAGACTACATCCATTCCTTCGGCTGGACCGGCAAGGATAGTTGGGCCGCGGGCTTCCAGCATTTCTGGCTGAAGGGCCTGAAGATGGGCATCGCCCGCGAGTACGGCGAATACTGCAACGAATGGGCCGCCGCCGTGCAGAACAAGTTCGCGGTCATGCCGAGCCAGGGCCTGAATTACGCCTATCACATCGATGCCTCGCTGTACGCGAAATTCCTGCGCGGCCTCGCCGGGGAACATGGCGCGGTGCGGCAGGAAGGCAAGATCGAATTCGTCGAACAAGACCCCGACACCGGCTACATCACCGCGATCCACCTGCAATCCGGGCAGGTCATCGAGGGCGATCTATTCATCGATTGCACCGGCTTCCGCGGCCTGCTGATCGAACAGACGCTGAACGCCGGTTACGACGACTGGAAGCATTGGCTGCCTTGCGACAGCGCCATCGCCTTGCAGACCGAATCGGTCGGCGAACCGATCCCTTATACCCGTTCGATCGCCCGGGAAGCCGGCTGGCAATGGCGCATTCCCCTGCAGCATCGGGTTGGCAACGGCGTGGTTTTCAGCGGCAGGCACTGGAGCGCCGACGAAGCGACCCAAAAGCTCCTCGACAATGTCGAAGGCAAGTTGCTCACAGAACCGCGAGTGATCCGCTTCAACGCCGGCCAGCGGCGCCGGCACTGGTACAAGAACTGCGTCGCCATGGGACTGTCCTCCGGCTTCATCGAGCCGCTGGAGTCCACCAGTATCCACCTGATCCAGCGCTCGATCATCCGCCTGATGCAGATGTTTCCTTACGACGGTATCCGGGCGCCCGACGTCGACGAATTCAACAACCAGATGAAATTCGAAATCGACAACGTGCGCGATTTCATCATTCTGCACTACCACGTCACCAACCGCGGCGACACCCGCTTCTGGCGCGCCTGCCGCAACATGGACGTGCCCGATTCGCTCAGGCACCGCATTGAACTGTTCCGCCAGGCGGGAAGGGTGTTCAAGGTGCCCACTGAACTGTTCGGCGAGAATTCCTGGATCCAGGTCATGCTCGGTCAGGGCCTGCTGCCCGAGCAGTACCACCCCATCGTGAACATGATGAGCGAGGAGGAACTGCGGCAATTCCTCAGCCGCATCCACGCTTCGGTGGACAAACTCGTCAGCCAGCTTCCCAGCCACCAGCGCTTCATCGACCACTACTGCAAGGCGGCTGCTCCCCAGTGAGACGGACATGATCGCGACAACCGCGTCGGCCACCGAAACGCAAGTTCACCGAAAAGCTCGGCTACGGGCTGGGGGCGGGGATGGGAGCTTACTCCGGCTATCAGTCGGTTGGCATACCTTCAACAGCGCTATGGCCCGGCCCTGATTTCCGCGAGGAAGGTATCGGCGAAGCGTTCGAGCTTGACCGCGCCGACGCCGTTGACTTCGGCGAACTCGGCCCTGGTACGGGGCTGTCTCCGGGCCATGTCGATCAGGGTTCTGTCGGCAAAGATCACATAGGCCGGGACTTCCTGTTCCCTGGCAAGTTGCAGCCGCAGTTCCTTCAGCCTTGCGAGCAGCGCGGTCTCCGAATCGCTCAGTGGCTGGCCGCCTTCGAGTTCGCGCTGTTTGCGGGCGGCTTTTGCGCCACCGGGGAGCATGGTGTCCTTGCGATAGAAAAACGCGCCTTCTCCTTTCGCCAGCGCGCGCCCCCTGGTGGTGATGCGGATGCCGCCATAACCGGCGATATCGATGCTCAAAAATCCCGCGGCCACCATTTGCCGCAGGAAAGAGCGCCATTCATTGGCTTTGCGCCCTGCGCCGGCGCCGAAACATGACAGCCGGTCGTGGCCAAAGCGGCGGGTCTTTTCGGTGTCGGCCCCCCGCAGCACGTCGATCAGATGCGCCGCGCCAAAACGCTCGCCGGTCTGCCGCGCCGCCCGCAGGAGCTGGCGCGCTTCCTCGCTGCCGTCGGCGCGTTCCACGGGATGCAGGCAGGCATCGCAGTTGCCGCAGGGTTCGATGCTCTCGCCAAAGTATTCGAGCAGGCTGGCGCGGCGGCAGCTGGGCGCCTCGCAATAGCCAAGCAGGGCGTCAAGCCGTTTGTGTTCCCGGCGGCGGCGCTCGTCTCCGGCTTCTTCATTTTCGATGAATTGCCGCCGCATCCTGATGTCTTCCAGCCCATAGAGCATGCAGGCGTCCGCGGGGGCGCCATCCCGGCCGGCGCGACCGATTTCCTGGTAATAGGCTTCCACGCTGGAGGGCAGGTCGGCATGGAATACATAGCGCACGTCGGCCTTGTCGATACCCATGCCGAAGGCGATGGTGGCGACGATGATCACGCCGGACTCGGTCATGAAGACATTCTGGTTGGCCTCTCGCTGTTCCGGGCTCATGCCGGCGTGATACGGCAGCGCCCGCAGCCCCTTGCCGGCCAGCATCGCCGCGCATTCTTCGGTTTTCCGCCGCGACAGGCAGTAGACGATTCCGCTCTCGTTCGCGCGGCCTGCCACAAAGTCCGCAAGCTGGCGCTTCCACTCGCGTTTCATGGTTACGGTCAGACGGATGTTGGGGCGGTCGAATCCCAGCACATGTTGCTCCACCCGTCCGGAGAACAATTGCGCGGCAATGTCATTGCGGGTGATTTCGTCCGCGGTGGCCGTCAGCGCGACAATGGGAGCGCCGGGAAACAACTGCCGCAAGCGACCGAGATCCGCATACTCCGGGCGGAACGCCGGCCCCCACTGGGAGATGCAGTGGGCTTCGTCTATGGCGAACAACCTGACCGGCAGACGCGCGAGAGCCGCGAGCATGCGTTCGGTCATCAGCCTCTCCGGCGCCATGTAGAGCAGTCGCGTCTGGCCCGCGGCCGCCTGCTTCCAGATGGCGACGTTGTGCTCCCGGCTGTTGCCCGAATGGATGCAGTCGGCGGCGATTCCCGCGAGTTTGAGCGCCGCCACCTGGTCCTGCATCAAGGCCACCAGTGGAGAGACCACAATGGTGAGCCCGTCGAGCAGCAGCGCGGGAATCTGGAAACAAAGCGATTTGCCCGAGCCCGTGGGCATCACAGCCAGCGCGTCGCGACCTGCCAGCAGGGCGCTGATCACCGCTTCCTGGCCGGGGCGGAACTCGCTGAAACCAAAGGTTTCCCGCAACATGCGGCGGGCGGCGGGCTCGCCTGGGTCCCGCCCTGCAAGGTCGCTCGCGGATGAAAGGCTGGCTGGCATGGACGCAAAATCCTTTTGTGGAGCTGCTGGGCGCCAGAAATTCCGGGGGCTACTCAGCGCTTTCCGGAGTCTCCCGCAAGTGGATGCCGCAGTGTACGCATTTGCGCGATGCCAGATTCAGCAGAATGCTGCGAACGAAAAACTGCCGGCCGCAGCCGGGACAGTTGCGCCGCGCCATATCCAGCGCGAACCCGGACCAGATCGCCATGTAGACGAGCATGAAAATGTCGATCTCGCGCCTTTCCTCCAGCAGCAGCCAGACGCCCAGCATGTATACCGGCAGCGTCAGAAAGCAGACCATGAGCCGCGAGCGCGAGCGCTCGATCTGCTTGAGCGCCCTGGCCCTGGCCAGCCCACTCTTGCGCGCGGCCTTCGCCCGCAGGCTTTCGCCGGATTTGCCTGGACCGCGCGGGGCTGCCATGGGGGCTCCTGGGGGCTGGGAAGAAGCTGCGGGCAGAGTATCCAAACCGCGTAATGATGGCAAACTACTGATACCCCCTGGCCTGCAATTCGAACAGTTTGGCGTATTGGCCGCCGGACTGGAGCAGGGATTCGTGGCTGCCCTGTTCCTGGATGCGGCCATGCTCCAGAACAATGATGTGTTTGGCCATGCGCACGGTGGAGAAGCGGTGGGAGATAATGATGGAAATGCGCCGGGCGGTGAGTTTGCCGAAGTGGGCGAAGATTTCCGCTTCCGCCCGGGCGTCAATGGCGGCGGTGGGCTCATCGAGGATGAGCACATCGGCCCTGGTGCGCATGAAGGCCCGGGACAGGGCGATTTTCTGCCATTGGCCGCCGGACAGTTCCTTGCCGTCCTTGAACCAGGTGCCAAGCTGGGTGCGATAGTCATCGGGCAGATTGCGGATGAATGCATCGGCCATACCCTTGCCCGCGGCTTCGCGCACCTGGGGCTCGTTGTCGAGTTCCTCCACGTCGCCAATGCCGATATTTTCCCCCACCAGCAACTGATAGCGGGCAAAGTCCTGGAAGATGACGCCGATCTTGCGCCGCAGGGCGTCGATATCCCAGCGGGACAGCTCCAGCCCTTCCAGGGTGATGCGGCCCCGGGATGGCGTATACAGGCGGGTCAGCAGCTTGATCAGGGTGGTCTTGCCGCTGCCGTTTTCCCCGACGATGGCCAGACTTTCCCCCGGCCGGATATGCAGGCTAATATTGTCGAGCGCCGGCGCGGCGCCGCCGGGATACGTGAAACTGACATTCTCGAAACGAACGCCGTCGCCCGGGTCGGGCCCGCCGGTCTGGTCGCCGGATGGTTCCGGGATTTCATGTTCCAGATATTCGGTCAGGGTGGACAGGTAAAGATTGTCCTCGTACATGCCGTTCACCGCGGTCAGGCTGCTGCTGACCGAATTCTGCCCGAGCCGGAACTGGGCGATATAGGCGGTCATCTGGCCGATGGTGATGGCGCCGGCGATGGCGGAGAAACCCACCCAGCCATAGGCGAAATAGAACGCCGCGCTGGACAGCAGCCCCAGCAGATAACCCCAGAAATTGCGCCGCAGCACGAGATTGCGGTCTTCCCGGTAGATATTGCGGAAGATGTTCACATAGCGTTGCAGAAAGAGCTTGCCGAGTTGCAGCAGCTTGACTTCCTTCACGCCGTCTTCCCGGGTCAGCACCATTTCCAGATAGAACTGCAGGCGGCGCTCGGGGGAACGGCGGCGCATGATGCGGAAAGCCTCGCCGGAAAATCCCGCTTCGGCGACAAAGGCCGGGAGGCCGGTGAACACCAGCAGCACCACGACCCAGGGCGAGAACTGGAACAGCCAGGCGCCGATGGTGAGCAGCGCGATGAGATCGCGAATCAGGTCGAAAGTCTTGATGACCAGCCCTAGCGGGCGGCTCGAAGCCTCGCGCCGGGCACGCAGCAGCTTGTCGTAGTATTCGGCGTCCTCGAAATGGCTCAACTCCAGGGTCATCGCCTTTTCGATAATCATCACATTGATGCGGTTGCCAAGCAGCACCTGCAGGATCGAGCGGCTCACCGCGGTGATTCGCTGGGCGCCGGTCATGAGCACCACAAGCACGGCTTCCACCAGCACATAGAACAGGGCGTCGGAGCGCGCCGCGGCCAGGGCCTGGGCGTCTTCGGCGGCGATGGCCCCCGCCACGGCATCCACAAACAGGCCGCCGACAAAGGCAATCGAAGCCGGCAGGACGCCATTGGCAATGGTCGCCACCGCCATCAGCAGGGTCAGCGGCAGGCTGGTGTCCCGGACGATACGCATCGCCAGGGTGCTATAGCGAAAGACGGCAAAGAATCGGCCGACAGGATGGACTGGCGGTTCGGCGGTCATGCTCTGCCGTGCTGTCCCATGGCGCGGCGGGCGAGGAAATTCTTCAACGGAGAAGCGCGGTCCACAAATCCGAGGCCAGTATTGCGCAGCCAGCGCAGCGGCAGGGGTTGGGGGCCGAACAGGCGGTGCAGCCCCCCCATAGTCCACATCATGCCCAGATTGTCGCCCTTGCGCCTGCGTTCGTAACGGCGCAACACCACCGGATCGTGCAGGCGCCTTCCGGCGCCGAGCCCGTTACGCAACTCCTCCGCCAGCACCGCAACGTCCCGGATGCCGAGGTTCACGCCCTGTCCGGCAAGTGGATGAATCGTATGCGCCGCGTCGCCCGCGAGAACGATGTTGTCCTTCACGTAATGGTTCGCGTGCCGCTGGCGCAAGGGAAAGCGGAAGCGCCGGTCGCTCCATTCGACTGCGCCAAGGCGGTGCTCGATGGCGGCGGCAAGACGCGCGCAAAACCGCCCATCCGGCATTTGCACGAGATCTTCCGCCTCGTCGGGCCGCGTGGACCAGACAATCGAACTATGCCGAAACCCGCCATCGCCAGCAGCCGCCAGCGGTAAAAAGGCCAGCGGCCCCGTCTCGAGAAACCGCTGCCAGGCCGTATGCTCATGGGACCGCTCGGTCTTGACCGTGGCAACCACCGCTTCCTGCCCGTAATCCCGCTCCCGGTTCGACATCCCCGCCAGCCGCCGGACAGCCGAATTCCCTCCATCCGCCCCCACCAGCAGACTTGCCCGCAACCTCCGCCCGCAATCGCCGACCAAAGTCGTCCCGCCCCCATCGTTTTCCAGCGCGGCGCTCGTAAATGGCGACACGACAGTCAGATTCCCCTGCCCCCGCAACCGCTCATAAAGCCCCGCAAGCACAACGGAATTCTCGACAATCGTGCCCAGACTTTCCGCTCCCAGCGCCGCCGCCGAAAAATGAATCGACCCCGTCCCCTCCGCATCCCAGACCCGCATCTCCCGATAATCACAGCAACGAACCGCCCGAACCCCGTTCCAGACGCCCACCTCGCCCAACACCTGGCGCGAAGCCTCATTCAAGGCACTGACCCGCGCATCAAACCGCAACCCAGACCCCCGAAAAGGCAACTCCCCCTCATCCGGCAACCGCCGCTCCACCAACGCCACCCGCAAATCAAGCCCATCCAGCAAACAGGCAAGCGTAGCCCCGACAATCCCGCCCCCGGCAATCACCAGATCAAACTTTTCAACCCCGTCATCCATCAACACATTGTAACTTGTGAGCAACACCGATGAATTCTGCACAACGCGAGTCGCCGCCGGGGGACGGAGTGTACAGCGGGCGTGCGAGGCAGGATGCCGAGCTCGAAGCCTACATGGGTGTAATCTGGAGTTAATTAACTCTTTGATATTTCTCGATATTGTTATCAATCTATAGGTCCAATTTGAATCGGTAAGCAACTCGCAAGCGGATTTGCTCTGACCATGGCGCACCAAAAAGCACGAAAGCCGGTTTCCGTTCGGTCATGCCGTGGAGGTGGGCATTAATAACGACCAAACCATGCGGAATTCTATCGGTTGAGCCCGCGTTTCCAGTCTTTTCGCAGTGATCGCAGCAAAATGCCCTCTACCAGAGTTTGGCACGGCTTGCCTAAGTATTCTCTGAAAAACTCCGCCGCGACCGCAACCTCGATCAGGCATCAGGCGTTCACGCGCAGCAGATTGGTCAACGGGTCGGAAAGAACGCCGGTCTCTGGCGTCGCCAAGGAAACTACATTATCCTTGCTCATGTGCGGCGTGCTCCTCTTGCCGGCCGATAAATGGGTTGTGCAACCCAATTTCAGCAGAGAACCACCGCACGACTCAACTCACCCGTACACCAGATTCGAGCATAGTTTCAGTAGAGATTCATGACCGCAGAAATATTGCGACTTTCGAAGGACTTCATAGAAGTCGCCAGACTTGCCGGTATCCCATTGCGCGCCGACGATCTCATCGTTGAATCCCATCGCGCTCCGCACAAACCACCTACCCGATTGCCTGCCGGAAAATCGGCGGTCTATGTCTTTTGCCATGAAGGCCGCACATTGAAGATCGGGAAAGCCGGACCCAACAGCAACGCACGCTACACGAGCCAGCATTACAGTTCCGGAGCAGCGAAAAGTACACTCGCCGCATCGATTCTCAATCATGGAAGTAAAATTGGGATCCACAGGGTGACTGAACCGACTGTCGTTGGAAGCTGGATCAAAGAGAACCCCGACCGCTATAACTTTTTGCTGGATAGCAGCTATCCCATTCGTTTACTGACGCTCCTCGAATCGTTCCTACAGTGCAGGCTCAACCCTGCATTCGAGGGGTTCAGCAGCCAGCGGTAAAGGTGGAAAAGGAGATGCGGGCCGCGCCCAACGAGTTTATCGTCTGCACCGCTGAGCGAGAATCCCGTCAGGGAGGCCCGTATAGGCCATAGTCCCTGCCTACACTTCTACAAAACTCCCATGCCATTCTCTTATTCTCTTCAAATTCAACCTCTTTCCCGAACGCCTTTAGCGCAAAACCAAAACTCAAAAGTCCTCGATACATATAATTCCAGAAATCATCCCGGTACTCCCGATGGCGACTAGTTCCAAGGGTGCCGTTCGTATGAAATCTAGGCGGATCTCCAAAATAGAGATCCATAATTTGATCAGAAGCTCCATGTAAATATCCCGAATAAAACTTGCTGACCGTTCTTGCCGCTTCTGAGCTGCCACCTAGGTTATCATCAGATATTTTGCTGTCCAAGTAGGAACGAATATTCTTCTTGGGAATCATTGGGCGCTTCTGGGTAGAAGACATTGCAGTTTCGGCATCGAATTCTTCTTCATAGAACGCAGCCAGATACCTTTCATGCAACTCGGAAATTTCATCATGGATGATTGCCAACGACAAAAACAATACATCCTCATTAAACTCATCAAGCATCCGATGCAAAGACGCCTGTTCCTGAACGAATCCATGCTCAACAAGTATCCTTGTCGCACGAAGGCCACTTAAGATTCTAACCAATTTCTGAACAATGGCCTGATGGATAGTTTGTTCCTCGAATCGGTACGCTATAGATTCTTCGCCTTCAATGATTATCATTCTCTGCGCCGGTGGGGGTACCGTATGAAGAAGAAGCGATAATTTTCGGTCCATATGGATCAATACGTCATCGTAGCTTTCCTCCATACTTGCCTCCTTTGAGTCAGTAGCCAGATTATTGCATGAATGTTGCGGGCGAAGTGCTCGAATTTCGATATAAATCAGTTACTTAAGATGAAATCGAAGGACTGCGCCCATGACGAATTATAATCACGTTTTCCACGCTGCAAGGGCCGCCTTGTGGAGACCGCTTTTGCCGGCGGCGAGATTACCTCCAACGGTGGCGCGGTGCTGCTTCGCCAGGCTGACCGGATGCTCGGGCTGACAAGTTAAGCGGCGGCGACACTCACCTACCCGCGCCGCAAGGCCAGTTGCCGGCACGCGCTTGAGACGATGGTCCGGCAACGGATGTACGCGTTGGCGCCGGGATACGAGGACCTGAACGACCACGACGGACTGCGGTCGGACCCGGCGTTGCAAATGGCGACGGGTGTTGACGTGGTTCTGGCCGGCGCTTCCACCCTGTGCCGCTTTTGTGCCGCTTTGAGCGGCGAATGGGCCGGGAAGACGCGGTCCACCTTCACGAGGTGCTGGTGGAACAATTCATCGCGTCGTTCAACGCCCCCGCGCCGCCGTTTGGTGCTGGACTTCGACGCCACCGACGATCCGGTGCACGGCATGCAGGAGGGGCGCTTCTTCCATGGGTCACGACCGCCACTGTTTTCTGCCGCTGTACGTGTTCTGTGTCCAATCGGTTCGCCTGTAACAAACCTCCTGCCTAACTTGTTGCGCTGTTTTCGCGCATGATGCGCCACCATGATTAGGGCAGCTCCAAATACTTCTTGACTGAGATGCCTTTCGTACTAAGCTGTCTCGCCTCTTTGGAGTTGGCCGTAATTCTCACACTGCCGCCACTTGCGACCCAAACGAAGCGGATATCTCCTTTAGCCAACAGCGTAAGCTGATTTAGATGTTCAGCATGTTCTGCGAGCCAGTCTCGTAGCCATTGCAACTTTCGAAGAACCTTAGAAACTTCCCCTGTTGTCGCCGAGTGCACTTCTACCCAAATGGCCTGTTCACGTCTATCGATTGCCACGTATCCGAGTCCGTAATCCCAACGGGTATCGTTCGCAAAACGCGATTCTCCCGCAAGTGCAGAGTCCAGATCTATGCTTCCTGTAATTCTTCTTGTCTCGGAACAAGTGACCAGTTTTCGATGCTCTTTCTTTAGACCCTGCTTACCCCTACAGTATGCCTTGTCCACGGGGCTTGGCGCTTCACGAACCGCATTCTTGAAATTCATGTTTTGCCTACACCCGACTCGCAACCTTCGCGACAACATCTCCTATCTTGCTGGAAAACTCAGTAATCCCACCCCAACCACCTTCAGCAATGTCATCCGATCCAGGATCGAGACTGGAAATATCATGAACTTCGCCTTCGGGCGAAAAAAAGTAGGTTTTCAGTGACTTTTGGAGAACCGATGCCGCAATGCCTCTAATCTTGGATGTATCCTTGATTTGCAACAGATCAACCACGTCCCTCGAAGTGGCATGGTGGTCCTGCAGGAACTTGAGTGCCCAAACCAGATCGAGCACATGAGGCGAGTGGGTGGAGACGCACACACGGTATCCGCGGGATAGCAGTTCGAGCACCAGATTGAAAACAGCACCGATTCCGTTGGGGTGCAATCCCATCTCCGGCTCCTCAATAACAACCCATTCAATGTCGCCCCTACGGTTTGCCCTTGAGGGAGGCAACAGCCTGTACAATCCGAGAAGGAGCGGCACGAATTCCCTCTGCCCAGCCGACCATACCAGATACGGCAGCGCCCCACCGTCCCCATTTCCCAAAATTAGCCGGCTTTGATGTTGAGTGTTGTCCGTGCGCAGCTTAAACTTGCCGAAAATGTGTTTTTCCACGGGTTGCCGTAAAGCCTCGGCAATGCGCTGCACTCGAGGAAAAACCTCTTTCTCAAGCCCAAACTCATTTTGCACGATAACATGAAGCTTTTCACTGAAATCTCGCAGTACAAACGGATCGCCAGCCCTATAATCACTAAACGGACGAGTCATCCCATCGCGCAAACTCATTACCCGCTGAGCGGGAATATAGAACATGGACTCGCTCGATTCGGTTTTCCTGGCTTTGGCATAATCATTCAGATTCGTTGATGTCTTCGAGTTTCCCAGATACAGGTTGCTGGCCCCTTCTTGCCAAATGGACGCCATTCCCTCACCAAAATAAAGATCAAAGAAAGTTCTCGGATCGCTTCCTTTGGTCAAGCCAAAGCGCTCCATGGTTCGATGTACGGGTCGCTTGTCCGCGAGCAACTTGAGCAGCTGCAGGCAAATGCTTTTACCTGTTGCCTGGGGGCCCACGAATACAGTCAAGTCTCCAAATTTGATATCGGCTTTCTTGATAGGCCCAATCTGATAGGCTCGTATACGCGAAATCATGGCACTATTACCCCAAATTGGTCCTATTCTGCTGGGTAGTTCGAGGGCTAGGAGCCTGCGCCGTAGGAATTCACGGCTGCAAATCCGCTCTCATCCACGCCCCCGGCCGCTCGATTTCGTTGCATATTCACCAATATTCGCCTCAATCGATCAGCCGGGGCGCGACGATAGCGAATTTTCGCTTTCGCGAATTCCTACGGCGCAGGCTCCTAGGCTTAGATGGACCTGGATAGATTCGCAGTCCCCAGCGAAAAACTCTACGCATGATCAATGATGCTGTCAAACGGATACGCAGCTGCACCTGCGAACAGGCAAGCGTAGCCCCGACAATCCCGCCCCCGGCAATCACCAGATCAAACTTTTCAACCCCGTCATCCATGAACACATTGTAACTCGCAGCCAACTTCCAAACCTCCGCAAGTCACCACAGCCGAAACAATGGACAGTGGGTGTCCCATAAATTCCCATAAATTCCGAAACAAATTTCGCGAAGTGATGTGTGAGTTCTGCACAACGTGAGTCGCCGTCGGGGGGCGGATCGAAACCACAAAGCCACTTATACCGCTCAAAGCACGATGCTGATAGACTGCCGGGCTTTGACCGGCGGAGAGCGTGACATGAACAAGGTGATACCGGCAGCTTCCCTGCGGGACCACATCGGCCAGGAAGTCGGCCTGACCGACTGGATGACCATCGAACAGGAGCGTATCGACCAGTTCGCCGATGCCACCGACGATCACCAATACATCCACGTCGACGCCGAAAAAGCCGCCCAAACCCCTTTCGGCGGCACCATCGCCCACGGCTTTCTGACGCTCTCCCTGCTCAGCGCGCTCAGCTCCCGGGGCGGCGGGCTGAAGCTCGAAAATACCGTCATGGGAATCAATTATGGCTTGGACCGGGTGCGTTTCGTGCATCCCGTGCGGTCGGGCCAACGGGTCCGGGGGCGCTTTCGGCTCAGTTCGGCGGAGGAAAAATCCCCCGGACGCTATCTGACCCGCTATGCGGCGACCGTGGAGATCGAAGGCGAGGAAAAGCCCGCACTGGTGGCCGACTGGCTTGGCATGACCGTGGTACGGCAGAACTGAAATTGCGCCAGGGATGGCATGCACAAGGAGCCTGCGCCGCAGGAAGTCGCTCAGCGTCGGAGTGGAGATTGCTGCCGCGTGACATTGCTCACGAATCCTTGCCGCAGCGGCGGCAGCAGGTCCAGCGCGAGCAGCCCGAGCTTGCGGAATGCCACCCTTGCGGCGCTCTGGCCGGAAAACAGCCGAACCAGCAGATCCGTAAAAAATACCGTCCGGTCCTGATCGACTTCCTGCCGCGCAAGATAATCCCGCAACACCGCCAGATCGCCCGGCGAGCGGCCTTGCCCGATGGCCTCTCCCAGCGCTTCCGCCAGCGCCATGGCGTCCCGCAGGGCGAGATTGAATCCCTGTCCCGCCACCGGATGCAGGGTATGGGCGGCATTGCCGAGCAGCGCCAGCCCCGGTCGAACCTGCTCGCTGGCCTGGCTCAATTGCAGGGGAAAGCAGACCCTTCGCCCGATTCCGGTAACCCGGCCCATTCCCGGCCCGAATTCCCCTTGCAGCCGGGGCAGTAAAATCTCTTCCGGCAAGGCTGCGTATTCCTCGGCCGCATCTCCGGGCAAGGTCCAGACCAGTGACGCGCGATGAACCCCATCGGCCATCGGCAGGGGCAGTACCGCCAGGGGTCCATGGGAGGTGAATCGTTCATGGGCGGTATTGCGGTGTGAATGTTCCAGGGAGATATTCGCCACCAGCGCGTGCTGCCCATAGGGCTTGCGCTGCCGGGCAATGCCGAGGCTTGCGGCAATGGACGACCTGCCGCCGTCGGCGAGCACCGTCAGGGCCGCCGCGAGCCGGCGCTCCTTGCCTTTCTCGCGCAGGGTCAGTTCCATGCCATCGGCGATGGGCTTTGCAGTGGTGACGTCTGCCGGCGCCAGGAATTCAATCGCCCCGCATGAGGCGATCCTGCCCCGCAACACCTTGGCGAGCAAGTGGTTTTCCACCACATAACCCAGGGCGTCAAGCCCCTGTTCGCGGTGGTCGAAGCCAACGCCGCCGAGATGGCCCTGGTCAGTAACCTCGATGCGCCGGATGGGGCAGGGGCCGGCGCCGAGTGGTCCCCAGACCCCCAGCGACTCGAAAATTCGCCGGGCGCCCCAGGACAGCGCCGTGGAACGGGCGTCGAAGCCGCCTTCGGAAGCGCCGGCGCGGGCTTCCACCAGCATGACCCGATATCCGAAGCGCGCCGCTCCAAGGGCAAAGCTCGCCCCGGCAAGACCGCCCCCCACCACCACGATGGGCCGCCCGCCCTGTGCTCCGTCATGCGCCATGTGGATATGCCGCTCCGCCGGACCTCAGGCGGCCATCAGGGCCTCGATTTCTTCGGGTTCGCGGGGAAGTCCGTCGCTGAGAATGCGGTTGCCGGTCCCGGTCACCAGCACATCGTCTTCGATGCGCACGCCGATACCGCGCCAGCGCGGATCGACGTTTTCATTGCCGGGGGAGATATAGATTCCCGGCTCGATGGTGGTCACCATGCCCGGGGCGAAGAGCCGCCAGTTCTCGCCATTGCGGTAGCTGCCCACATCGTGCACGTCGATGCCGAGCCAATGGCCCACCCGGTGCATGTAGAAGTCCTTGTAGGTTTCTTCTTCCATGACTTTATCGGCGCTGCCGGTCAGCAGCCCGAGATCAAGCAGGCCGTCCACAATCGCCTTGACCGAAGCCTCCTGCGCCGCATCCCAGGGGGCGCCGGGCGAGACAGCCGCCACGGCGCCGGCGTGGGCCCGAAGCACGATCCGGTAGATTTCTCGCTGTTCGGCGCTGAAGCGGCCGTTGGCGGGGAAAGTGCGGGTGATGTCCGCGGCGTAGTGGCGGTATTCGCAGCCCGCGTCCACCAGCACCAGGTCGCCATCGGCGATTTCCGCCTGATTGCTGTCATAGTGCAGGATGCAGGCATTGGCGCCGGCGCCGATGATCGAGCCGTAGGCCGCCGCCCGGCTGCCATGGCGCAGGAAGCTGTGCAGCAACTCGGCCTCGAGTTCATATTCGCGCATGCCCGGGCGGCAATACCGCATGATGCGGCGGTGTCCCTCCACCGAGATTCGCACCGCTTCCTCCATCAGGTGGATTTCAGAATCGCTCTTGATCAGGCGCATTTCGTGCAGCAACTCATCGAGCAACAGGAACTGTTTGGGCGCAGGCCCGCCGAGTCGGGCTTTTTCCCGGGCGCCGCAGGCCCAGCCCATGACTTTTTCATCAAATCCGGCATCGGCGCCCATGCGGTAGTGGATGCGTTCGCGGCCTTCAATCAGCCCGGGCATCCGTTCGTCGATTTCCGTGATGGGGTGAGCTTCGTCCACGCCGAGTGCTGCCGCCGCCGCCTCGGGGCCGAGAAGCACGCCTTCCCATTGTTCCTTCTTCGGATCCCTGGGCTGGCAGAAGAGTACGGTTTCGCCTTTCTCGCGCCCGGGAACGAGTGCGAGCAGGGCGCCGGCTTCGGTGAATCCGGTGAGATAGTAGAAATCGCTGTCCTGGCGATAGGCGTGGTGTATGTCGCGGCTGCGCACCCGCTCCGGGGCGGCAGGCAGCAGGGCCAGCGACCCGGGCGCCATGCGCTCCATCAGCAGGCGGCGGCGCTGGCGGTACTCGTGGTTCTCTATCATGGTTGATCCAACTTCATTATTGACCGGTCTGGCAAGCGGCTCTATATTCGCCAAGTGAATCAATTCAGGCGCTTGCCGGATGCACGATAACAGAATTGACGCGCTGCATGGAAAGGTCGATGCCCTGATCGAACTTTGCGGCGCCCTGCGCGAAGAAAATCACCTGCTCAAGGCGAATGAACAGAACCTGCGAGCCGAGCGCCGCCAATTGCTGGAGAAAAACCGCGCGGCGAAACAGCGGCTGCAGGCGATTCTGATGCGGCTGAAGGCATTGAATACGTAAAGCAAGCCCGACCGGCACGGCCAACGAAATGACCAGTGACAACAACTCCGTTCTGCTCACCATCCTCAACAAGAGCTATTGGGTGAACTGCCCGCCCGAGGAAAGAAGCTCCCTGCTGGAATCCGCCCGCTATCTCGATGAGCGCATGTACCGGATTCAACGCCGGGTCAGCAAGCTCGACCGCGAACAGATCGCCGTCATGGTGGCGCTCAACATTACTCACGAACTGCTCAAGAAGCCCACAGCCGAAGGCGGCGGCACCCTGCTCGACGATGTCCGCCTCGCCCAGCTCGAAGACAAGCTCAACCGCGCTCTTGGCAGCGAAGGAACAACGGACAAGCAAGCCGCTGAAAAGTGATTTTCCCGGCACACTGCGACCCCACCTCGCTACGAACAGAATAACAGTGGGGAAGCCGCTTCTCACGGAAAGCCGCAGGCGTAGCCGGCGGGTGTCCCATGTCCGGGATTTTGGGTATATTCGGCCAAGACCTTTGCCCCGGGTGATTGGCCGATGAATTCGCTGACCAGTTCCAGACCGCCGCGCGTCTTTCCCGCAATCCTCATTCTGATCGCCGCGCCGCTCGTGATCGGCGGCCTGCAACTCGTGTTCCTGGGCGGGTCGATGTATTTCGTCCTCGCGGGGCTGGTATTGCTGTCCTGCGCGTATCGCATATGGCGCTGCCAGTCTTCGGGAGCGTGGCTATACGGCGGCTTCCTGGTCGCCACCGTCGTCTGGTCCTTGTGGGAGGCGGGAACCGATCTGTGGGCGCTGGCGCCGCGCATCCTGCCATTCGCCGCGATCGGAATCTGGTTCGTCACGCCGTGGTTTCGCAATTCCCTGCATAACGGTTCTCCGCCGCCATTACTGCAATCGAGCATCGCCAGATGGTCGATTCCCGTGACCGCGCTGGCGGCGGCCTTCGTCATCTGGGCCGGCCACGACCATGGCTATGAAGTAAACGAGCTTGCCCCTCGCAGCGGCGTCAATACCGTGAACACGGCTACCGACTGGCCTTCCTATGGCAACGACCTTGGCGGCAGCCGCTATTCGCCGCTGGATCGGATCAACGCTGAAAACGTCGCCGGGCTTGAAGTTGCCTGGACCTACCGCACCGGGCAGGGCGGTTCCTTCAAGGCGACCCCGCTGCAAGTCGGGGATTTGCTCTATGTCTGCACCGGCGGCAATGTGGTGATTGCCCTGGACGCCGACAGCGGCGAATTGCGCTGGCAATTCGACCCGCTGATCGACCCGGAACATCTGGATTTCGCGCGCTATTTCACCACCGGCTGCCGCGGCGTCTCCTGGTACGAGGCGCCTGCCGCTTATCAGGGCGAATGCCGGACGCGCATTCTCACCAATACCACCGACGCCCGCCTGATCGCACTCGATGCCAATAGCGGCGAGCGCTGCCTTGGCTTCGGCGATCAGGGCGAGGTCGATCTGACGATCAATATGGGCAACGACCCGCGCATTTTCAATTTCCAGACTTCGCCGCCCGGAATCGTGCGCGGCAATGCCGTGGTGGGAGGCTGGGTCTTCGACAACCAGTCGGTGGGAGAGCCTTCGGGAGTCGTGCGGGCCTTCAATGCGATTACCGGCGAGTTTGCCTGGGCCTGGGACATGGGCCGGCCCGGCATTCACACCGAACCGCTGGCGGGCGAGGTCTACACCCGCGGCACGCCAAACGTCTGGAGCCTGTTCAGCGTCGATGAGGAACTCGGCCTGATCTATGCGCCCACCGGCAACGAGACGCCGGATTACTTCGGCGGCTACCGCATGGAAGTCAGCGACGAATACGCGAGTTCGGTGGTCGCCATCGACGGCGAAACCGGTTCTCCGCGCTGGCATTTCCAGACCGTTCACCACGACATCTGGGACTGGGACGTGCCGTCCCAGCCCACCCTCATCGACCTGCCCGGCGACAATGGCGAAAAGGTCAAGGCCGTGCTCGTGCCGACCAAACGCTCGGAGGTCTTCGTACTGAACCGGGAAACCGGCGAGCCGATTTTCGCGGTGGAGGAATTGCCCGTGCCCACCGGGGGCGGCGTACCGGAAGATTACGTCTCGCCCACCCAGCCATTTTCCACCGAACTGCCGCACTTCCGCGACGATATCACCGAAAACATGATGTGGGGCATAACGCCCTTCGACCAGCTCTGGTGCCGCATCGAATACAACAAGATGCGCTACGATGGGCATTTCACCGTGCCCGGCACCGAACCGATCTTCCAGTTTCCCGGCAACGCCGGCGGGCACAACTGGGGCAGCGTCAGCGTCGATCAGGTCAACAACATCATGGTCGTCAACCCGATGATCGTCGGCAACCGCCTGATTCTCATTCCACGCGACGAGTTGCCGGAAGGCGTTCAGGGCAACCAGTTGGGCACGCCGTATTCCCACAATACCCGGCGCTTCATGTCGCCGCTCGGCATTCCCTGCAACCAGCCGCCTTACGGCATTATGGCCGCTGTCGATCTCGAAACCGGCGATCTGCTCTGGGAGCGGCCCATCGGCCTGGCGAAGGAAAGCGGCCCATTCGGAATTCGCACCGGTTTGCCGATAACCATCGGCACGCCCCAGAGCGGGGGCACGGTGACCACGGCTGGCGGGCTGATCTTCAATTCCGGCGTATTCGACAATTCCGTGCGCGCCCTGGATGTGATGAACGGCGAGGAGTTGTGGCGCGCCGACCTGCCATTCACCGCCCATGCGACGCCCATGACCTACCTGTCCCCCGCCGGCGAACAGACCCTGGTCGTGACGGTGCCGGTGTTCAATTCGACTTCGGGGCAGGGCTTCCGCGCCCTGCCGGCCGCGATGGAGGATCCCGAGGGCGGCTACATCATCGCGTACCGATTGCCAGGGGGCGCCGCCGAGTGAAAAGCCTGCCGGCCGAGGTCAGTCCTTATCGGCAAACGCCGGTTTTCACGGAGGAGACGGTTCCCGTGGGCCTGCTCAAGTCTCATAGCACCAAGGCGGGAACCTGGGGCCGTATTGTCGTGCTCGAAGGCAGGCTGCGCTACCGCATCCTGGCGCCGAGCCTGGAAGAACGGGTGCTGGACCCGC
>JAJECW010000022.1 GCA_022821865.1 Pseudomonadales bacterium | reverse complement strand
CCCGCGGCGCGAAACTGATCGGCGATGTACCGCGCCGCCTGCCCGAGTTCGCGGCTGCCAAGGCCCCGGCCCCGCAATTCCGGCCCTGCCAGATATTCGGTGTGGCGCAGGAACTGGCCCGGCAGATATTTTGGCGGCAATTCGGCCAGTGGCGGACGCGGAGGCAAGCGGAAATCCGGTGCCGCGGCAAGCTCGGGATGCAGCCATTGCAGGGGGGAATCCGGGCTTGTCCAGATGCCGGAGACATCATTGGTGGGCTCATCGCCGTAAAAGCTCAGATACGAATACCTGCCGTAATGCGGCAGCTTCTCGATCATGCCGGGAACCGCCGCCATGCCGTCGATATGGATCAGGCCAATGGCAAGCTCCCCATTGGCGGGATGGCGGCCCACGAGTACGGTGCCGCGGTCCGCATAGGGCAGGGATTCTCCGGCGAGGCTGATCTCCGCTCCAGTGGCTTCCGCGCCGTAAGCCGCCGCTGCGCTGAAAGCTTCTTCGGCAAAGGGATTATCGCGCCCAAGCACCCAGACCGAAGTATCGGCGGGCAATTCCGCCAGGGTTTCCACTGGCGCGATGCGCGCATCGACGCCGGCGGCAAAGGCTTCCGCGAGACGGGTCCAGTCGGCGCGGTTCTGCTCGGGCAGCAGGAAAGTGATCTGCCGGGCGCCGAACAATTCTCCCACCGTGGGAGGCGTCTCTTCCCGGTCGAGCTTGCGGAACAGATCGAACCAGGGGTCCACGAGCACGGCTTCGAGGCGGTCATAATCCGGCGCCACCACGCCTTCGAGCTTCTGTGACAGGCGCAGGTGGTGAATCTCGGGTTCGTCCGCGCCGGCATAGTACAGCGCTACCGGCACGGTCAGCGCATAGGGCTCGCCGCGCTGAATCTGGGCGAACAGGATCTGGGCCTGGTTGTTGCCGATTTCATCGACGCTGACCGCAATTTCCGGCGCGCCGGTTCGCTCGACCCATTGGGCGAAGAAAGGCGACAAATCCATGCCCGCCACTTCCGAGAACAAGGCGATGATTTCGGCAAAGCCGGCCCGCTGGAAGCGGTACCCGGCGTAGAATCTTCGCAGGCCGTCAAGGAACAGTGCATCGCCGAGTTCCAGCCGCAGCATGTGCCACAGCATCAGGGTCTTGCCGTAGCCCACCGCCTGGGTGGCGGCTGAGTTGCGCGTGGTGAAATCGATCAGGGGGAAATCGGTTTCCTCGGCCACGTAGTTGCGATAGCGCGCCAGGGTGTCCTTGCGGTACTGTTCGCCGCGTCCGTCCATTTCCCGAAATAGGTGGTCGGCGAGATAGGTGGTCAGACCTTCGCTCCAGTTGCCGCTGGCGTAATCCGGATACACCCCGTTACCCCACCAGTTGTGCAGCAACTCGTGTGGATAGGAAGATTCCAGAATGAAGGGAAAGCGGATGACCTGGGAGCCGAGCAGGGTGAATGAGGGCATGCCGTAGCCGGTTTCCCAGAAATTTTCCACCAGTGCGAACTTGCTGAAGGGATATTCCCCAAGCAAAGGTTCGTAGAGTTGCAGATAGCGCTCGGTGGCGTCGAGATAGCGGACCGCGAGATTGGGGTCGGGAGTGCGCAGGTAGGCCAGGGCTTCGGTGTCGCCAGCCATCTGCGAGTATTCGGTGAAGGCGGCGGCGATAAGGTAGATTTCTTCCATGGGGTTCCCGGCGCTCCAGCCATTGGGCCCGTTGCGGTCGCCCTGGCTGACCGCCAACCAGTCCCTGGCGGAATCCGCGAAATCCACCCACAGGTCGAAGCGGACCAGGGCCTCGCCGAAGTCGGGGACCCAATAGCTCGCCTTGCCCAGATACACGCCGCGGTAATCGATGATGCCCGTGGTTTCGGAAAAACTCTGGGCATATTCGACGCCCTGCCGCTCCATGGCGTCGTTGATCCGGCCGCTGTAGCTGAGGCTGAAGCGGCCATCGTCGCCGGCAAGGACTTCATAGGCATGGGTCGGCGCCGCTTCGCCGCTCATGGTGTTGAGCAGCATGCCCGGCGGAAGCTCCGGCGAAGATTGCAGGCTGGCCGCGCCGGAAGCGACCGCGAGATTGCGGTTGAGCCGGAATTCGACCGGGCCTCCCGCCATTGACGGCGGCAGGGTGATATTGGCCTGTACTTCAATGCGGCTTGCGGCCGGGTCGAGGCTTACCCGCAAATCGTAATCAATGGTTTCCCCGGACCCGGCAGGCTGCGCCTGCGCCAACAGGGACAGGCTGCCGCACAGGGCGGGTAACAGGATTCGCGGTAGCGTCTGCATCCGGGTCCGCATGGGCGCTCCAGGTCAGTTCAGGCCAAGCAACTCCAGTGCCGCGGCGTGGTTCCAGTCGCCGATGTGGATTTGCGAAGCGCCATCGGGGGTGCGGGTGGTGCTCCAGGCCAGCCGGTTTCCATCGGGGGAGAACACCGGCAGGATGTCGGTGCCCTCGGTATTGGTGGCGCGCACCGGCGGACCGTATCCGTCTACGTCGATCAGGAACAGTTCGAAGTTGGCGTGGCCGAGCAGGTTGCTCGAATAGATGATGTATTCACCGCTCGGATGGAAATACGGCCCCCAGGCGACCATGGCCTCGGCGGTCAGTTGCCGCGCTTCGCTGCCGTCGACGTTCATGGTCCAGATCTCGGCGCTGTTGCCGTCGGGGTTGAACCGCCGCCAGACGATCTTGCTGTCGTCGGCGCTGAAAAACGGGCCGCCGTCGTATCCCGGCGAGAAGGTGAGCTGGGTCACATTGCCGCCGTCGGCGTCCATGATATACAGGTCCATGAAATACGAGGCGTCGTCTTCGAGCAGCGCCCGTTCGGCGCGGCTCAGGGGCCGGCTGTAGGCTTCGCGATTGGAAGCGAACAGGATTTTCGCTCCGTCGGAGGAATACGAGCCTTCGGCGTCGTAGCCGTCGGCGTTGGTCAGATTGACGAGGTTGCCGCCGTCGCTGTCGGCCTGGTAGATCTCGTAGTGGCGGTCGTAGTCCCAGCCGTAGGCGCGGTCGATCCCGCTGAGCCGGATTTCGATCTCCTCGGCCTGTTTCGCCAGGGCGTCCGGGTCTTCGTGAGTCGAGGAGAACATGATGCGGTCGAGCGTCGGATGGATCCAGGAACAGGTGGTCAGGCCGATGCCCGGCGAAACGACGGAAGCGGTATCGGTAACGAGGTCCATCAGGTGAATCTGGTAGAAGGGATTGTCGCCGGCCACTTCCGCCTGATAGATGAATCGATTGCCGTCGGCGCTGAAATAGCCTTCGCCCGAACGCAGGCCGTCGGTGATCAGTTGCCGCGTGTTGGAAAGCAGAATGGGTTCGAATTCGCCGTCGATGAAATTGTCCGGCATCGGATCGATGGTCACGGTGGCGCCGGCGACGCCGTCGGCGTAGCTTTCGGGGCTGCTCCCGGCAGAGGACTCCGCCGCAGCCGATCCCGCAGCTGTGGCCGCCGCGGAGGTCGCCGCAGGCGGCTCCGTCTCCTGCGCTGGATCGCATGCGGCCAGCGCGGCCAGAAAAACCGGCACGACCAGTCTATTCATGTTCTGAACCTTGTAACGTCCGAATGCCGCGCCACTGGCGACCATGCGGCATTATTCTATACGATAAGTCCCGCGAGGCTCCTGGGAGCCTGCGCCGTGGGAATTGCCGCCAGTCAGGCGATTTGGCGTTTGACGAGGTCGTGGAAGACGCCGGGGGTTTCCATGAGTTCTTCAAAGGAGCCGCTTTCCACGACCTTGCCCGCTTTCATGACGTAGATGCGGTCGGCCTGTTCGAGGGTGGATAGACGGTGGGCGATGACGATGCGGGTAGAGGTAAGGGCGGCGAGCTTGTTCATCACCTGGGCCTGGCTTTCGTTGTCGAGCCAATTGGTGGCTTCATCGAGCAACATGACGCGGGGGCTGCGGATCAGAGAGCGGGCGATGGTGACGCGCTGGCCTTCGCCGCCCGAGAGCACGCTGCCGCTGGCACCCACCGGCGTCATCATTCCCATGGGCATGGCCCTGATTTCCGCATCGATGCCCGCTGCGCCGGCGGATTGCCAGACTTCCTCATCGGTCGCGTCCTCGTGATGGGCGACGATATTGTCCCAGATGTCTTCCGGATGCAGCCGCACCGACTGGGGAACCGCGCCGATTTTCCGGCGCAATTGCTTCAGGTTGAGTCGCCGGAGATCGCGGCCATCGAAATAGACCGCACCTGAGGTCGGGGTTTCCAGCCCGAGGGCAAGGCGAAACAGGGTGCTTTTCCCGGCGCCCGACTCGCCGGCGATGGCGATGAATTCCCCCGGTCTGGCGTGAATCGTGACGTCATCGAGAATCCATGGGCCATCGGCGTCGTAGCGGAACGAGATATGGTCAAAGAGCACTTCTCCGCCCAGATGGGAAATGGATTCTCCAGCCATGGAAGTTTCCGGAACAGCCTCAAGCAGAGGGCGCGTCTGTTCGAGCCCGGGCAAGGCTGCGGCGATTGCGCCAAAAGATTCTCCGAGTCGGGCCAAAGCTGACTGGAATACGATAAACACGGTGTAGATCACCAGAAAATCACCCACCGGAAGCAAAGGCCCTTCGCCGCTGGCCACTGCATAAAACAGCACCGCTCCGGCCAGGAACGGCAGCGCGGCGCCGAAGGCCTGCAAATGCCCTTCGAGCGCGCCGAGTCTCAGCTCCGCGCGCTTCTGTTCGCGATAGTCCCGAGCCCAGATGGCGAAAGCCGATCCTTCCGCGCTTTCCACGCGAATCTTGGCGATTCCGCCAACGATCTGGAACAGTCTGCCGGCGATACTGCGCACTCCGCTCGCCATTCTCCCGTATGGCGAGATCTGGCGCAGCCCCAACGCCAGGGTCAGCAGCAGTGAAGCCAGGCTGAAAGCGAGGGCGACCAGACCAAGCCTGGAGTCGTAGAGGGATATGACGCCGAAAACCGGCAGCAGAAAAATGACGGCAAGCACGCTGTCCGCCACCGCGCCCTGAATGCTGTCGCGCAGATTCTGGAACGTCATCCCCCGCATGGCGAGATCGCCGGCGGGATGGCGATGCAGGATATGCGGGGGCAGCCGCAGCAGCCGGTCCCAGAATGCGGCTTCAACGCGGGTCCAGAAACGGCCTTCCAGTCGCATCATCGCCATGCCCTGCAACAGGTGCAGCAACGCTCCAAGCAGGGCAAAACCCGCCACAGCCGCGGCAAGCGCGTAGATGACGCCCGCATTTCCACCCTGAATGAAATGATTCGCCGCAATTCCCAGGCCAAGCCCCGGAACCAGCTTGATGAGCCCCGCCGGAAGCCCGGCCAGTACAAGCTTGACCAGGTCGCCGGCTGACCCCCGCAGCCCCATGCGCAGCATTTCGCCGGCGCCGACGCTTTCCGCCGGCAATGGGCGGTAGAAGACCCAGGCGTCCTCAGCCAGTTCGCTGGCGCGTGCGGCGGTAACCCGGAACTGGCGCTTGCTGACCGGATCGTACATTCGATAACGACCAAAGAGGCCCGGCAGCAACGCCACTGGCTGGCTGTCCTCGGCGCGGAAGGCCAGCATCGCGTTACTGTCGCCGCGCCACCATTGATCTTCGACCTTGAGCTGGACTCGCCGGGAACGCGCCAGCGATGCGTCGATCACATCGCCGAGAGTCAGGGGAGTTTCGGACGCGGGCGGACGCGGCGGAATACGGAACCCGATTCCTTCCCGGCGACCGATCATGCCCAGGGCGTCGGCGAGGGCCGCGTCTTCGGCGCCGTCGTATTTTTCGAGAGGAAGATCATGGATATTGAAGAGCCGTTGCCGGGCCGCCTGTTCATCTGCCCGGCGACTGCTTGCCCGGGCTCGCTCGAGGTTGGCGTGATCAACCACGGCGAGCCGGCGATTCAGCCGCTCCAGGGAAAAGGCCAGCCGGTGAAAGGAGGCCAGCGCCTGCAGCAGGGCGCCTTCCCGCGCCAGCGCCGCCGAAGATTTGAATTCCAGCTCCGCTTCATCGAACAGGCTCAGCCAGGTCGCCGAAGTCAGCGGAACAGCGCCGCCGGGAGATTTTCCCGTCCCGGCAAACTCAGACAGGTCCACCAGACCCATGTACAGATTCGAGCCTGGCGGCGCTTCGGCCATCCAGACCACGCCGCGCCGGACCGACAGGTTACCCGCCTGGACGGAAGTCGTTTCCGGAACCGCCAGCGAATCGGGCCTTGGACGATATCCCACATAACGCGACAGCGTCTCCGCCAGCTCGGTCAGCCAGATATCCGCCTGACCCGCAAGTTCCAGAGGCTCCGCCTGGGCGAAAGCGCCCCGCGGCAGACGCCTCAGCACCGTTCCGGGAACTCCCTTGGCAAGCAGGCTCAGGGTCGTGCCATCCTCGTCCGGGGCAATTCCGGGCAAAATCCTGCCCGACTTTGCCCGCAGCAAATGTTGCGCAGCCGCCTGTTCGACGCCATCGAGAAACTCCACCAGGAAAAGATCCACCGCGCCCTGTTCGATAAACCACACACAATCGGGATCGTCGAGGCTGACGGGTTGATTGCCGGCGCAGGGTACGGGTTCACTGTGACCTGCGGCGAGTGCGGCCAGACTTGTCTCTCGAGTGATCATTGCGAAGAAGCCTTCACCAGCTTGCAATAGGCGCCGTCCGGGTCCGCAATCAGGCTGTCATGGGTGCCTCGCTGCACTTCCACGCCCTTGTTCAGCACGATGATTTCGTCGCAGTCACGCACGGTGCTGAGCCGGTGGGCGATAATCAGGCAGGTGGCGCCGCGCCGCCGCAAGGCGTCATCGACAAATTCCTCGGTGGCGGCGTCCAATGCGCTGGTGGCCTCATCGAGGATGATTATGGCGGGATTGCCCACCAGGGACCGGGCGATTTCGAGACGCTGCCGCTGACCACCGCTGAAGTTCACTCCGCCTTCCTCCACCCGGGCCGAGTAGCCACCCGGGCGGCGCAGGATTTCCTCGTGCATGCAGGCGTCCCGGGCCGCCGCAATGATGGTTTCATCGGGAATGGCCGGATTCCACAGGGTGATGTTCTCGCGCACCGAGGCGGAAAACAGCACGGCGTCCTGATCCACCATGGAGATGGACCGGCTCAGCACTTCGGCGGGAATCTCCCGCCGCGGCTTGCCGTCAAACAGGATTTCACCCGCCCAAGGCTCGTTCAGCCCGGCAACCAACCGCGAAATGGTGGATTTTCCAGAGCCGCTCGGCCCGACGATGGCGACTCTTTGCCCCGGCCTGATTCGCAGATTGAAGTCCTTGATCAGCGGCGGCTTGTTTCGGTTATAGCCGAAGGTGATGTTGCGCAACTCGACCTGACCGGCTAGTTGCAGTCGGCCGTTGAAAGTGGAAATCGAATCCTCTCCGCGGCGCGGGTCCCGACCCAGGGGCGCGGGAACCACTTCCGCAACCGCTTCGGCCAGGTCTCCCAGGCGATGCATGTCGGTTTCCAGGCTCTGACGCCGGTTGGCCAAAGCGACAAAACGGCCAACCGGTGCGAAAAACATTGCCGCGAGCACATAAAACCCCACCCATGCGCCAAGAGTGATGTCGCCGGACATGACCCGAATGGCGCCGAAAGCGAGAATCGCCACGCTGACCATGGCGGCGGCAAGACCCGACAGGGCCGAACCCAGATGATCCAGTTCCGAGGCGCGTTGGCGCATGTTCAGTTCCAGGGACTGCTGACCGCTCCAACGCGAATACATCCGGTCGTCGGCGCCAATCATGCGCAGGTTGTCGGCGTGGCTCAACATTTGCAGCCCGATTCCCACCAGAAGGCCTCGTTCGCGCCGGAGCGAATACATCCGCTCCGCGCCAAGGCGCAGGATGGCGTGGCTGAGCCCGGCGTAAAGCGCCGCCAGCCCCAGCACGATCAAGGTCAGCGTTCCATCGATAAAGGCCATGGCGGCGAGCAACACCAGGCTCATGGAAACTTCGATCAGCAAAGCAAGAAACCGGCCAGTCAGGTCTTTGGCGATCTGGTCTATGGACAGGATGCGCTGGGTAAGGTCGCCCACCATGCGGTGGCTGAAAAATTCCACCGGAAGCCGCAGCAAACCCGAGATCAGCCGGTTGCTCATGACAATGGACATGCGAACCGCCAGCTTTCCCAACAGTTGCTGTTTCAGCAGGGCCAGGCAGTAGGCCATGATGCCGGCAAGCAACATTACCGATGCCAGAACCACTCCCTGGGATTCCCGGCCATCGAGAATCCGATCCAGAAAGGCGCCGAGGGACGCCGGTACGAGCAGCGCCAGCAAGGCCAGCAGCAAGCCGCAGGCGAAGGCGCCGGCGAGCAGGTCCCGGGACTTGCCGAGCCAGCCGCGGAGCCGCTTCAGGATGCCGGGGCGGTTGCCTCCGGGCCGGAAATCGGGTCCGACCTTGAAAGCCAGCGCCACGCCGGAAAAACTTCGCTGGAAATCCTCGCTGGAAATGCGTCGCCGCCCGAATGAAGGGTCGTTGAGGTACCAGGATTCACTATCGAATCCTTCGAGCACCACGAAATGACGGAATTCCCAGAACAGGACCAGGGGCATCTGCATTGCCCGCAGCTTGTCCGGCGCCAGGTATTTTCCCGAACATTCCAGGCCGTAGGATCTGGCCGCGCGGAGGAGTCCCGCAGCGCTTGAACCATCGCGACTCACTTCGCATTTGTCGCGGAGTTCGCTTAATGACACCCAACGCCCGAAATGGGCCAATACACTACCGAGACAGGCGGCGCCGCACTCGGTGGCGTGCATTTGCAGAATGAGAGGCGTCCTGATTCTCTGCCTGGCCGACTCCCGGGCCGGGTTTTCCGATCCCTGCGACGCCATTCAGAGTCACCCCAAACCCAATAGCGCTGCGGGAGATTGTCTGCCAAGCGTAATTTCTATCCGGCAGGGCGCAGATGGCGGAAGCTCCAGTTGCCGACCCTGTTCCAGGGAAATGGTGATCTGGTACAGCGCAGCCGGCGACGGGGAACCCATAGCTTCCGGCCAGCCGGGAACTGCCGCCACGACAAGCGAGGAGAGTTCGCCGGAAAGCCGCAAGGCTCCAGCGCCATCAACAAGCGCTATGCTGAGTTCAGCGCCCGGATCAATATTCCGGGCCAGGTCGTGCTCCAGCCATACCAGCACCTGGAGCGTGCGCCCATCGTCCGGTGCTTCGGACAGTACGCCGTCCACGGCGATACTGCGGGCGATACTGCCGAAAACAAGCCAGCCACAAAAGGCAATCAGGGCTAGAGTCACTGTCGCTATCAGCACTCGCTCATGGGGCGCTGACACAGTCAGCAGGCGGTCGAGTTTTTCTCGGTCATCCTTGGCTTCGGCCGCCATTTTCTGAAACGGATCGATGAACACGAAGTCTCCAGACTGCGGGGGATAAGAAAATCTTATCGCCAACTTAAAAAAATGCAACTTGCCCACCCATCCCCCTGTATATAAAATCCAGTCCATCGGCTCAGATCAGATGATTTGAGTTGGGGGTTTGGCACTGCGGGAATCTCCACAGTGCCAAAGAATGTTTACTCTTGAGGATAACGAACATGCAAACAGCAGAAGAAATGCGTACGCACTTGACCCGGAAAGCCGCAGAGGACGCGGAGTTCCGCCAGCGGCTCATTGATGACCCGAAAGGCGCGCTGAACAGCGAACTGGGTATCACCATTCCCGACAGCATGGAGATCAAGGTACATGAGAGCAGTCTCCAGACCGTGCATCTCGCCTTGCCTGTGACCGGGGATATGACCGAAGAGCAGCTTGAGGCCATCTCTGCCGGCCTGAGTTGCTGCCTGTAGTTTCGTTCCGCTACAGCCGGTTATCCGGTTTTCGACCCTTGCGGCGGCATGTGGCCCGGAGCGTCAGGCTCCGGGTTCGCAAGTCGCCTTTTTCGTGAGGAATTTCCGGTGTCGCCGATGCCGAATCCCTCACTGAAACCCTGAAACCCGCAGGCCGCATTTCATGGAAACCACCGTCGCCGAACATTACACCGCCATGACCGAGCGCATGGAGATCTTCGGCGGCGATCTGCTGTGCTGTCATTGCGGCCTGTGGGGACCGGAAACAACATCTCATCGGGAAGGTCTGATCCGGGCCAACGAGACGCTGGCGCAAGGCCTGCAGCCTGGTTCCGGAAAGCATTTCCTGGATTCCGGTTGCGGAATCGGCGGCACGGCCATCTGGCTGGCCGGGCGATACGGGGTCCGCGTTACCGGCGTGACGAACTGCGAACCCCATATCGAAGTGGCGACAAACCATGCGAAGCAGCGCGGCGTGGCCCATCTGGTGGAATTCCACCATGCGGACTTCATGGATCTGCCTTTCCCTGGCGCCTCATTCGACGCCGTGCTGAATCACGAATCCTTCTGCTACGCGCCGGACAAACTCGCCTATCTGCGCGGTGTGCATCGGGTGCTCAAGGCGGGAGGACGCTGGCAGGCGCTGGAGGGCCTCCGCAGCGGCGCACCCCTTTCCGAATCCCAGCGGGAACTTCACGCCAATTCCCAACGGGGCTGGCGCATGCCGCCATTGGAGCCGTGGCGCGAGGTTCTGGATGCCATTGCGGAGGCGGGGTTCGCGCAAGCAGGCGCCCGGGATCTCGACGCCGAAGTCTTACCCTCGACCAAGGGGATTCGCGATAGCTATATGTTGCTTGAATTGTTTGGCCCGGGTCGGGATAAGATCACTCCGGCCGTCCGGGAATTCACGGAAGCGATGGTTGCCTTTGACCAGGGATTGCGGGAAGAAGTATTCACCTACCGGTTCCTGTCGGGGACCAAACCGGAACAGTAACCTTGGGCAACTTCAGCTTCAGGCGAACATCGCGCCGTTCAACAACATGAATACGTAGGCCTTTCCCCTTGTCAGCCTGCCCTCCGACACTACAACCTTGATATGGTGGATGCCGCGTAGCAGCATGTATGGCCCCGCCCGGCCAAAAATCGGGGTGGGTTCAGCCGGCCAGCCCGCCAGCGCCGCCAGTTTTTCCGGGAGCGCCACTCCCGTTCCGGTCAGGGCTTCCAGGAATGCGTCCCAGTCATTGGGGTCGTCCAGCCAATATTTCGGGTCGTCGGCCAGGCGGTGGTTGTTGTAGAAGCCCAGGCCCAGGACGGGGCCTACGCCACTCCGGCGAACGTCCAGATGCACGCCAAGGCTCTTGAATCCTCCGATGGCTTCGAATTGCGAGATGGAATCCGCCAATACGGAAATGTCGCCGGGCCAGCCGATGCGCTCCAGGAAATCCAGAATCTGCGTAAAGCTGCGGAATTTCATGGCAGCCAGACGAATCGAACGTTCCCGCGCCGGGAAAGCGCCAATGGATTCGAGCCGGGTGTCGTCTTGCAGGGCGAGGAATACGTTTTCCACATTTCTCCGTTCCGCCGAATCGGGCTCCCAGTCCACGGCGGAGACCAGTGCCCTCACCACCGTGCCCACATCCTCCGCACTTTCCCGGCAGCCGGCAATCATCGGTCGTTCGTAGGGCCGCATGAAAATTCCGGGAACCTCCCGCCTGCCGTTGGCGGCGGATGCGACATCGTACTCGAGCATCAGCTTGCGACCGACGATTTCGCGCAACCGTGAACTCTCGTGATCGGTTTCCGCCAGCAGATTGTTGATATGGCGAGAGTCCGCATCTGCCTGGGCGGGTTCCACCTGGTGCTGGAAAAAGGCTGCTATTGGCGTCCCACCGGCAAGCGAGAGGCCGAAGTCTGCTGCGGGCCTGCTGTCGTTCAGCGGCAGTTCGAACCCGAAAGGGAAGGCCGCGAAGGTTGCCGGCAGATTCCCGAGCCGGTCGCAAATCGCCTTCAATTCCCGCTCACCCACCAGACTGGTCGGGATTTGCGGCCTGAAATTCCCAAGCAGCTCGGCCATGGTGCCGGTTTCATCCGCCAGCCGCCGCTGGGTGAATTCCCGTCCTTCGTCATATTCCATCATTGCTCTGCCTCAAGCGATTACCGGCATGTTGTTGAGTTCGGATTCGGTCAATGGTTCGGCGCGACACCCCATGCTCACCGGTACGTCATACAGGCGCCCCGGCGCCAGTCTTTCCCAGAAATGACGCATTCCCGGGACAATGACCCGGACCACGGGCATGCCGATGTCGGGCCGGGTTTGATCCAGCGCGAGCAACTCCATGCCCCGGGCCTCCACCAGGCTGCGACAGTATTCCACATCGTCGCGGGTGTCCGCCATATTGATCTGTGGGTAATCTTCGGCCTTGCGCGGCGGTGTGCCCACCTTCGGCGCCAGCCAGTCGCAATCGGCCAGACGCGCGGTTTTCCACCACCATAGCGCCAGGGGATCGTCAATCGTGGGCTTGCCGTCGCCGGATCCGGGGCGCGGCAACCAGGTCAGGCACTGGTTCAGTTCGCAGATTGCCCGCAGCGCGGCGATATGGGGGTCGGCATGGGCGCCGGCGCCGTAGATGATGTCTTCGCTGTCGGCGCCGGGCCTGCGGGACAGGGCGACGAAAGTGGGGATGTCCAGATCCGCGGTGATGTCGAGCATCCACATTTCGCGATCCCGCTGGCGGTAGTAATTTGCCGCCGACCTGAGGTAGCCGTCTTCGAAGCTGTCCAGATCCACAGACGGCATTCGCAACCGGTTGTACCACCAGATGGCGAAGGCGTCCCGCTCGGCAAGCTCGTAAAAGCCCTGCAGGATCGCCTCTTCCAGCGTATTGCCGGCGGCGCAGCCGTTGGAGTCCGCGACCTGATCAGAAACCCCGCGCAGTTCCGCCGGAACGCCGTACAGCATGGAAGTGGGCAGCCAGCGATGCTGTTTCCGGGTGAAGGACCACACCGGGCTCCAGTCTATTTCCGCCTCGGGGTCCAGGCGCGGCGGAACCACATTGTATGGGTGTCCTTTGGCGTTGATGTTCTCGGCATTGTCGAGTTGCGTCTCGCTGAACAATTGCACGCGGTTGGGATGGATCGCCTCGTCGTCGAAGTCCCGGAAGCGCCCGCGCTTGCGGATTTCGTCGCCGTGCAAGACGCCGCAATATCGTTCCACGGCTTCACAGAGCGCGCTGGCCTCGGACTGTTCCCGGTCACTGCCCTTGCCGGCGCTCTTGCTGCGCAGGCTGCGCCGCAGGGAATTGAGTTGCCTGCCGCGGATGCCCACATTGCTGCCGGCCCAATAGACATGGAGCCAGGAATCGCTTTCATCGGTGGCGCGATTGAGCCAGCTCACCACGCCGCTGACCGGGTTTACCAGATGACGGTATCTGGCCAGGGTGGCTTTCGGGTCCACCGAGCGCGCGCCGCCGCTGTTGCTGACAGTTTTGGGGCTGGCTTGCAGGCGCAGGGGAGTCGGTGGCCGATCCGGCCGGTACAGATTCTCATCGCCGCAGGCCGGGCATTGCGGACGCCGCATGACCGGATGCCGGGAACTTTCGAACCGCCCCATGTGCAGCGCCATTGCCGAATCGTGCAGCGGCGCCGCCTCGCCGAACACCACGTGTTTGGCGACCTCCGCGGCAGCGAACCCAAGCAGCGCATCCACAGCAGCAGGCTCTGCCGCGAAGGGCTTGAAGGCAAGCTCTTCGCCGCCCCTGTTGCGCAGGAAATTGTGAACCTCCTGGTGGCTGCGCAGGCGGTAGGCCAGACAGGTCCAGCAGGGGCCTTCGCCGTCGGCGCGGAAAACGGGGCCGAACAGGGGCATGATTCCCCGGGCGCGAAGCAGCATCCAGGGTGAGCCCGCGGCAAGCTGCTGTCGATTCACTGTCGCAAAGCGTTCTTCCAGATAATCCCCGCAAGGAAACACCGTCAGAGCCGGGTTTTCCGGTGTCAACCGCAAGCCGAACGTTTCTAGATGCGGGATGAATGAATCGCCTTCGCCGCTTACCGCAATGCGCGATTCCGCCAGCCGCTGCTCGGCCCAGCGCGGCGAGGCGCCCAGGGATGACCACCAGGCGGCCCGCTCCCGGTCCATGCCGTGATCGGCGGATACCAGATAACCCTTGCGGGAGAGTGAAACCAGCGTCGTGAGGATATTCAGCGCGTCGTGGGAAGAATCCAGCGCGGCCATGATTTGCTGCTGGCTGTGCCAGCCATCGAGCAGGGGCAGCAGGTCGCAATAGAGTTCGCCGTGGAGCAGGGTGTTGAAGGTTTCCGAGACCAGCAGGGTCTGCCCCTCGTCGATCACATGGAATCGCAAATGGGGAGTTAGCGCGGGAAGTTCGACCAGCCCCTGGTCCGCGGGAGTGGTCTTCGCCAGGATACCGCTCCCGGAACCTGCCATTGTCATTATTGTTCCGGTTTGGTTTCGGCCGGCCCGGGCGATGGTTCCGCCCTCGATCCGTTCTTCCGCATTTGTTCGAGGATTTCGCGGCTTCGGCCGCCAAGGGATGAATCGCCGGCCTCATAGACACAGCGCGCCCCGGTCAGGTCGGGAAGTTCGGTTCCGGAGCTATTGCGTATCTCGGCCAATTCGTCAAGCGGCGTTGTGAGAATCAGCGTGTTTTTTTCGACCTCCCGCGGCGAGTGGGAAAACAGCAGGCTGTTCCGGCTCAGACTGCCGAGGGTTTCACGGCAGCGCCGGCACAGACGTTCGCTGCTTGCCGGGGACAGGCCGTCGTGCACCAGCAGCAACTCGAGCCGCGTTTCGGGAAACGCCTCCCGGCTGGCGAGATCACCAAGGATGATCGCCGCCAAACCGCCTTCGCCCAGCGGCCCGCGGCGGTCGACAAAATCCGCCACCACGGCGGACAGCACGGTGACAATCGAAGCTTCGGCGAGATTCGACAGCGCGATTTTCGCCTCATCCGGCGACAGGTTGCCGCGCACCACATGCATGCCGACTTGAAACGCCTTGTCATTCGACCAGTTGCGCAGGGTTTCCGCGGCGTCCCCGGCGTCCGCCATGGGGATTTCGGCGATCTGGCTGCGCATTTCCGCCACGTCCATTTCCCGGGTCCAGTACAGCCGCGTCAGGCCGCGGCGGGCAATGGACTCGGATTCCGGGTCCGGGCCGAAACCTCTGGGCAGGTCCAGATCGGTGAACTCCCGCTCCTGGAGGTTGTCGAGCAGTTCCGGGTTGGATTCCATCCACCGGGCGAGCCTCGGCTCGGCGGCGAAAATCTCGACGATGGCGTCGAAAGCCTCCGGGCGGGAGACGGCCACCGAACTGTCATAGGGGCTCCAGTCCTCGATCTCCGGGTAAAAGTGCCTGCGCCATTGATCCACCAGCGGGTCCATCAACCGGAACCAGCGCTTTGGCCACAGCACCATCGACATCAGATCGCCGTAACTGCCCGGCAACTGGGGCGACTCGTCGGCATTGCGGAATTGCAGCAGGGGATAGTGCCGGCTCGCCAGGGCATGATGGTCGGCATGGCGCTGCATGTTGAAGAACATCCAGTTGCTGTACTTCCAGTCGGCGCTCCAGGAGTGGCGGGGCATGACTTTTTCCCAGCGTCCGTTCGGCAGGCGGACCCGGCGCAGCCCGTAATGCTGCAGGTAATTGCTGATCTTCATCGAAAAGACACAGCCGTAGCCCAGCAGGATAAAGACCAGCAAGGCCCAGACGCCTCCCATCCAGTACGTCAGCCCGAACCAGAACGCCAGACCCAGGCCATAGCGCCAGAAGGGATTGCTGGCGTGCCAGACCGGCAGTTGCCTGCGCGCCAGCCGCTCGCGGGCGACTCTCCAGGATTGGGTCAGATTACTGGCGATTTCCCTGGGCAGATAGGCCCAGAAGCTCTCCCCCTTGCGGGCGGACCCCGCATCGTAAGGCGTACCCACCTGGGCGTGATGGATATAGACATGCTCGGTGGCGTACTGCGGATACGAGGCGGAGGCGAGCAGGAATTCCGCAAGGCGCCTTTCCCAGGTCGTGCGGCGATGCACGAGTTCGTGGCCGACGATGAAAACCGCCTGGGCCTCGGTTACCAGAATCAGCGCCAGCAGAACCTCTTCCCAGACGGCGAAAGGATTGGCCACAAGTATCTGCCACATGCCGAAGATGAGCGTGGGGGGCCACAACACCGCCCAGACCCACACCGGAATGTTATGCCAGCGCAGCTTTCGCTCGGGGGTCCTGGTCGGATCCATGTTGCGCCCGTCCAGGCCGATCAGCCTGTCGATGCCGCCGCCGACAGTGGCGAAGAACAGAAACGGCGGCAACAGCCACCAGCCGCCGTACAGGATCGCGGCGAAGATCAGTGGAAAAATGCCGAGTGGCAAGTAATGGGGCAGGGCGTTGAGCAGCGAGGGCTCGATCAGCCTGGGTGTTATGGCCTCTGGCAGGCTTGGCGCTCCAGTCGCCGCGCTATCTTGTGGCATTGCATCGTCCTGGCGGTTTGCCATGCAGGGGCTATGGTAACATCAGCGTGAATCAACGAAAATCCCTGTCCCTGCCCAATAAGGAAACATCCACGCGACAGCGACTGGGAGTCTGGGACAACTCAGGGCGGAATAGGCAACCCGCACCCATGGGAGCCAAACATGAACAGTTCCATCGCCACCTTTCTCTGGTTCAACGGCAATGCGCAGGAGGCCGTGGAGTACTACGTTTCGATTTTTCCGGAATCGAAAATCAACCGGACCACACTCAAGCCCGATGAGCCCGGGGCCGGATCCGTGATGACCATCGAGTTCAACTTGCGGGGCGAGGAATTCATCGCATTCAATGGCGGGGCGCAATTCCAGTTCAACGAGGCGATTTCCCTGATGGTGGCCTGCGATACCCAGGAGGAAATCGACGAGTACTGGGAAAAGCTGCTGGAAGGCGGCGTATCACTCGCCGCCGGCTGGCTGAAGGACCGTTACGGCCTGTCCTGGCAGATCACGCCCCGGGAAATCTTCGAATTGATGAACAGCGCCGACCAGCAACAGAACGCCCGCGTCATGGCCGCCATGAACACCATGATCAAATTCGACCTGGAAACCCTGAGAGCGGCCAGCCGGGGTGATTGGTAAAGCCCGGCCGGCCGCGTCGACCGGGCTGGGTCTTACTCAACCGGCTCCAGACGCACGATGGGAGTTTCCTCCTCGCCGGCGCGGTCGGAAATCGCCAGATAGATGTAGCCGTCCGGGCCCTGGCGCACATCGCGGATGCGGCCCATGTCATAGGCCAGGGTTTCTTCCACGATGACTTCGCGATAGTCGTCGCTCATGTGCAGGCGGGCCAACTGCTCGCCCATGAGACCGCCGGCGAAAATGCTGCCTCGCCACATGGGAAACCGGTCGCCATCGTAGATCATCAGGCCGGACGCGGCGATGGAAGGCACCCAGATATGGGCCGGCGCCCGCATGCCGTCCTGGCCGATGCCCACATGGATCGGGCTGCCCGCGGCGCCGTAGTTGACGCCATAGCCGATGACGGGCCAGCCGTAATTGTTGCCGGGTTCGATGCGGTTGAGTTCATCGCCGCCCTGGGGGCCGTGCTCGGTTTCCCACAGGTCGCCGGTTTCCGGATGAATCGCCAGGCCCTGCGGGCTGCGGTGCCCATAACTCCAGATTTCCGGAAGAATGTCGTTGCCGCCGACGAAGGGATTGTCGTCGGGCACACTGCCGTCTTCGCGCAGGCGGATGACCACGCCGTTGTGGTTGGAAGTGTCCTGGGCCGGGTGGGCCGGCAAATCGCCTGTGGCGGGGGCCTGCCGGTCGCCCACCACGAGGAACAGGTAACCGTTGCCGTCGAAGACAAGCTTGCCGCCATAGTGGCCGAAGCCCACCGACTCGGCGGCGAAGATCTCGACCACATTGCCGAGTTCGTCGTTCTCGAAACGACCGCGGATGATCGCCGTGGTGGAAGTGTCGCCCACCGGCTTGGCGTAGGTGAGGTAGAGCCAGCGGTTTTCCGCGAAATCGGGATGCGGGACGACCTCGAACAGCCCGCCCTGGCCGCGGTAATGCACTTCGGGCACGCCGGGAACCGCTTCCGGCAGCAGTTCGCCATTGCGAACCACCCGCAGACGGCCGGGTTTCTCGGTGATCAGCATGTCGCCGCCGGGCAGCCAGGCCATGGACCAGGGCTGGATCAGGCCGTTGGCGACTTCCACCACCCGGTAATCATGATGGGCCGAGTAGTACATGTCGGATTGTGCGCTTGCCGAAACCGCAAGGCTTGCGAGCAGCCCGGCGGCGGCAATTTCCACTAGATAACGACGCATGGCGTTTCCTCTGTATGGGGATCGGAAATCGGGGACTGCGGATTATCCAATGAATCGGGGCGCATGACCATACCCCCGGGGAAGCCAGAGACCGCTGCCCCATAACTCCGCCTCGCGGTTGCGCGCTCCGCGACGACGCATTCCGCTTGCAGCGCAGGGCAAAATTCTATACCATGCGCCCCGCAAAAATTCAGGCCATACCCGTCATCGCGAGCCACACCGGATCGCGGCGAGTCATTCCAAGGATTGCCCGCTCATGTCATTAGCAATCGCGCTGTTCCTGCTTGTCATTGCCACCGTGGTGCTGCACTTCGTCTTCGCCTACTATTTTGACTGGTGGTTTACCGATCTCGCCGCCGACTGGGCCGGCATCGACATCACGGTGTACATCACCCTCTGGGTTACCGGCATCGTTTTTGTGGCGATCAATGCCTTCATGGCGTACTGCGTCTGGCGCTTTCGCCACAAGCAGGGCCACAAGGCGGTCTATGAGCCGGAAAACCACAAGATGGAAATCTGGCTGTCGGTGATCACCGCCATCGGCGTGGTGCTGATGCTGACGCCGGGGCTCTACTACTGGGCGATTTTCGTCAATGTGCCGGAAGACGCCAATGACTACGAAGTGCTGGCCCAGCAGTGGCAGTGGCAGTACCGCTATCCCGGCGCCGACGGCCTGCTCGGCACCGCCGACACTTCCTTCGTTTCCGAAAGCAACCCCTTCGGCATCAATCCCGAAGACCCCAACGGCCAGGACGACGTGGTGGTCAACGACCCCCAGATGCGCCTGCCGGTCAATCAGGACGCCCACTTCCTGTTCCGTTCCAACGATGTGCTGCACAATTTCACCGTGCCCCAGTTCCGCGTCAAGATGGACCTGGTGCCGGGCCTGATTTCCTACATGTGGTTCACCCCCACCGAAACCGGCACTTATGACGTGCTTTGCGAAGAACTTTGCGGCATCGGCCATTTCATCATGCGCGGCCAGGTGGTGGTGCAAACCGAAGAAGACTTCAACGCCTGGCTCGCCGACCAGCCCACTTTCGCCGAAACCCGGAACATGGTCGCCGCCAATCCCGCGGCGGGCCAGGCGCAATACGCGCTTTGCGCGACCTGCCACGGCCAGCGGGGCGAAGGCAATCTGGCCCTGAACAGCCCCAAGCTCACCGGCCAGCCGGCCTGGTATGTCGAACGGCAACTCCAGTACTTCAAGACCGGCGTGCGCGGCGGCGAGGGCGATGTCTTCGGCCAGCAGATGGCGCAGATGGCGCAGATGGCGGCGACGCTGATAGATGACGAGGCCGTACGCAACATGGCGGCCTATATCGCTTCGCTGCCCGACGAGCCTGCCGAACGCACGGTCACCGGCGATATCGCGAACGGCCAGGACATCTACGACCGCAATTGCGCCGCCTGCCATCTCGACGACGGCAGCGGCACCTGGTATACCGACGCGCCGCCGCTGGCAGGCCAGAACGACTGGTATCTCGTCACCCAGCTCAGCAATTTCAAGTCGAGAGTCCGCGGCATGCACCCGGACGACACTTTCGGCGAGCAGATGGTGCAGATGGCCACGGCCATGGCCGACGAGGAAGAAATCCGGGACGTGGCGGCGTACATCAACACGCTTTCGTCGAGTAGAATCGAGGTAGGGGAATAAGCGGGGCTTCGGGCCAGGCGAGCGATACCGAATCAGGAGACAGAGAACATGGCATACGTACCATTGGCGGATCAGGAACTCGAACTGCATCACCCGCATAGCTGGGTGACGAAGTACGTCTGGAGTCAGGATCACAAGGTGATCGCCATCCAGTATGGCGGCACGGCAATCGCCGTGGGACTCGTGGCCCTGGTGCTGTCGCTGCTGATGCGCATGCAACTCGGCTTTCCGGAAACCTTTGACCTGATCGACCCCAATTCATATTACCAGTCCGTGACCATGCATGGCATGATCATGGTGATCTATCTCCTCACCGCCCTGTTCCTAGGCGGATTCGGCAACTACCTCATCCCCCTCATGTGCGGCGCCAGGGACATGGTGTTTCCCTTCATGAACATGCTCAGTTACTGGGTGTACCTGGTTTCGGTGATCATCCTGCTGGCGAGTTTCTTTGTCGGCGGAGGCCCCACGGGGGCCGGCTGGACCCTGTACCCGCCCCAGACGAGCATGGCGGGAACTCCGGGGCACGACATGGGCATTGTCCTCATGCTCCTTTCGCTGGCGGTGTTCATCGTCGCCTTCACCATGGGCGGCCTGAACTATGTGGTCACCGTGCTGCAGTACCGCTGCCGCGGCCTGACCATGATGCGCCTGCCGCTGGCGGTATGGGGCATCTTCGTCGCCACCGTGCTGGGCCTTTTCGCCTTCCCCGCCCTGCTCGTGGCGGCGATCATGATGCTGTTCGACACCCTGCTCGGCACCAGCTTTTTCATGCCGGCGGTGATCGAGTCGGGCACGGCGCTGGACTATGACGGCGGCAGCCCGATCCTGTTCCAGCACCTGTTCTGGTTCTTCGGCCACCCCGAGGTGTATATCGTCGCCCTGCCCGCATTCGGCCTGGTTTCCGATGTGCTCAGCACCCACGCCCGCAAGAATATCTTCGGCTACCGCATGATGGTCTGGGCGATCATCGCCATCGGCCTGCTCAGCTTCATCGTCTGGGCGCATCACATGTACGTGAGCGGCATGCACCCCTATTTCGGCTTCTTCTTCGCCACCACCACGCTGATCATCGCGGTGCCCACGGCGCTCAAGGTCTACAACTGGGTGCTGACGCTGTGGGAAGGCGATATCCGCATGAACGCGCCCATGTATTTCGCCATCGGCTTCATCTTCACCTTCATCCACGGCGGTCTCACCGGGCTGTTCCTCGGCAATGTGGTGATTGACCTGCCCCTGTCGGACACCTATTTCGTGGTCGCCCACTTCCATATGGTGATGGGCGTGTCGCCGATCCTGGTGCTGTTCGCGGCGCTGTACCACTGGTTCCCGAAGATGTCGGGCCGCATGTATCACGAAGGCATGGCCAAGCTGCATTTCTGGTGCACCTTCCTCGGCACCTACGCCATCTACCTGCCCATGCACTATCTCGGCATTCACGGCGTGCCGCGGCGCTACTATGCCCTGGGCACCACCGAATTCATGGCGCCGGCCACCCAGGACGCCAATACCGCCATCACCATCGCCGCATTGTTCGTGGGCATTTCCCAGTTGCTGTTCTTCATCAATGTGTTCTGGAGCCTGCGCAATGGCGAGAAGGCCGACCCCAACCCCTGGGGCGCCAATTCCCTGGAATGGCAGACTCCGGACACGCCGCCGATTCACGGCAACTGGGGCGACAAGCTGCCCACGGTGTACCGTTGGGCCTATGACTACAGCGTCCCCGGCGCCCACGAGGATTTCATCCCCCAGAACACCCCGGAAAGCGTCGAGCCCACGGTGGATGAAGAACATTTCGACCCGGACCAGGACCAGTCCAAGGCGGATCTGTGAAATCCTTCAAGCATCTTGCCGACAAGCCCTGGGAGCGCAAGGGCATCATCGGCGGGCTCAAGCCCGAGGGCGCCTTCGACTCCGCGGCGGAGAAGGTGGCGCTGGGCTTTTTCCTGATCATTGCAACGATCATCTTCAGCCTGTTCACCGTCAGCTATTTCATCCGCATGGAACTGCCCGACTGGCGCCCGCTGACCGAACCCCGGCAATTGTGGCTTAACACCGGTGTGCTCCTGCTCAGCAGCGTGGCCTTCCAGCTTGCGCGGAACAAGGTGGGGCGGGGGGAGTCCCGCAATGTATTCGCCCTGTTCCTGGCTGGCGGATTGCTCGCCCTGGGCTTTATCGTCGGGCAACTGCTGGTATGGGGCGGTTTGCAGGATTCGGGAGTGTACCTGACGCCGAATCCCGCCGCTTCGTTCTACTACCTGCTCACCGGCATCCACGCCATACACCTGCTCGGCGGCCTGGGGGTCTGGGGAAATACCTCGCTCAAGCTCGCCTCGGGCAGCGAACCGAAGGACCTGCGGCTAAGCATCGAGTTGTGTACGCTCTACTGGCACTTCCTGCTGGTGGTGTGGCTGGTGATGTTCGCGATTCTTTCCAATACCTGACAAGCAACGGGAATAACCAAGCATGAGTGAAGCTGCTGCAACAAGCATGGCCCCCTCGGACGGGGTAACCGGACTGGTCGACGACTGGGCGGCGGACAAACAGACCTATCATGTGCCCTGGGGCAAGGCCATGATGTGGATCTTCCTGGTCAGCGACACCTTCATCTTCACCTGCTTCCTGACGGGTTACCTGAATGTCCGCATGACCACCACCCAGCCCTGGCCGCCCCAGAGCGAAATCTTCGCCCTGAGTTTCGGCGGCGCGCCCATTCCCCTGATTCTGATCGCAATCATGACCTTCGTGCTGATCACGAGTTCAGGCACCATGGCGCTGGCGGTGAACTATGGTTATCGCAGGGACAAGTTCAGGACGATCGTGTTCATCTGTGCGACCGCTTTTTTCGGCGCCACCTTCGTCGGCATGCAGGCCTACGAATGGTCCAAGCTGATTCTGGAGGAAGGCGTGCGGCCCTGGGGCAATCCCTTCGGGGCGCCGCAGTTCGGCTCGGTGTTCTTCATGGTCACGGGATTCCACGGCCTGCACGTATCGGCCGGGGTGATTTACCTGTTGTGGGTGGCGCGGCGCATCTGGGCGGGCTACTACGACAAGAAAGGCTTCGAGATCGTCGAAATCGCCGGGCTCTACTGGCACTTCGTCGATCTCGTGTGGGTATTCATCTTCGCATTCTTCTATCTGCTGTAAGAGGGTACGGCAATGGCATCATCATCGGACACCGCGGGACAACAGCATCCACTGGGCATCTACTACCAGATCTGGATTCTGCTGTTCGTGGTCAGCGCCGCTTCCTACGCGGTGGACTATTTCGACGTGCAGGGCGCCATGCGCTGGACCCTGGTCATCGTTTTCATGCTGGTGAAAGCGGGCTTTATCATCGCCATCTTCATGCATGCCTTCTGGGAGCGGCTGGCCCTGGTGCTGACCATTCTCGGCCCACCGGGGGTGTTGTTGATCCTGATCGCCTTCATGGCGGTGGAAGGCGATTACACCACCGAAGCGCGCTTCGACTACATGGGGCATGATCGCGACGCCGTGGCGCTGACACCGGCGGAGGTGCATGGCACGGGCGGCGAACACGGGGAAGAGGAAGCGCACTGAAACCGAACAGGGTGTTTCTTCAGGAAACGAAGCATCCTGCATGGGATTCCGCGACTTCGCGCAGAATGACGGGTAGTTTGCGTTGCGCGGCTTCAGCCTGTCATTCTGGGCGAAGCGAAGTCGCGGAATCTCCTTGGGAACCTCCCAAGTCTGTCTTCACGCCATTCCTCAGCCTTTGGATCACCGGCCCGGTCTCCGGTCTCACGCCGCGCCAGATGTGAAACGACTCGGCGGCCTGTTCCACCAGCATTCCAAGGCCGTCGCTCGCCAGCCCCGCTCCGGCCTCCCGCGCCCAGCGCAGAAATACGATTTCCTCATCGGCATAGACCATGTCATAAACACAGCAGCCCGGGGCAAGCCAGGCCGCATCCACCGGCGGCAGGCACCCCTCAAGGCTGCCGGAAGTGCCATTGACGATCAGGTCGAACTGCTTTCCCCGCAGTTCTTCAAGACTCGCCGCAGCAAGGCTTCCTTCAAATTCCCTCGCCAGTTCCGTCGCCCGCTCGGCAGTGCGGTTCCAGACGGTCATCCGGGCCGGAGACTGCTTCTCCAGCGCAGGCAATACGCCGCGCACAGCGCCTCCGGCGCCAAGCAGCAAAATACGCCTGCCCCTGATCTCACAAGCCAGATTGTCGCGGATATCGCGCACCAGGCCGATGCCGTCGGTATTGGCGCCGGCGAGGCGTCCATCGATTTGATACAGGGTATTGACCGCGCCTGATCGTGCGGCGTTGTCGCTCAACCTCCCGCACAGGGCATGGGCATGTTGTTTGAATGGCACCGTAACATTCAGCCCGGCGCCGCCATTGCGGAAAAAGGTTTTCACGAACGCGGCGAAATCCGGCTCCGAAACCAGCTCCTTGCCGTAGCTGATTTCCGCCCCGGTCTGCCGGGCAAACAGCGAATGAATCAGCGGCGACTTGCTATGGCCAATGGGATTGCCCACCACGGCGTAGCGGGCGGGTGCGGCGCTCATACCCAATCCCTCGGCTGCAGGAAATGGCTCGTGAGCCGCTCTTCTTCGCTGCCGGGTTCGGCCTGCCAGTTGTAGACCCAGCGTACCGTTGGCGGCAATGACATGAGAATCGACTCGATGCGGCCGACGCCGGATTGCAACCCGAACAGCGTGCCCCGGTCATAGACCAGATTGAATTCGGCGTAGCGGCCCCGGCGGTATTGCTGAAACTTGCGCTGTTCGGCTGTCCATTCCATATCCCTGCGGCGCCGGACGATGGGCAGATAGGCTTCCCCGTAGCTTTCCGCCAGTGCGCGGACAAAGTCGAAACAGCACGCAAAGCCTTTCTCGTTGAAATCATCGAAGAACAGGCCGCCGACCCCCCGGCGCTCGTTCCGATGTTTCAGATAGAAGTACTCATCGCATTGCCGCTTGAAGCGCGGATAGTATTGCGGGCCGAATCGGTCGCAGGCGTTCCGCGCGGTGCGGTGCCAGTGGACGCAGTCTTCCTCGAAGCCGTAGTACGGAGTCAGGTCATAGCCGCCGCCGAACCACCAGACCGGCTCGTCGCCGGTGGTGGCGAACAGGCGAAAGTTGGCGTGTGAGGTCGGCACCAAAGGATTGCGGGGATGGATGACGAGGGAAAGGCCCATGGCCTCGTAGGCGAGCCCGGCAAGTTCCGGTCGGGCGGCCGTGGCGGAAGGCGGCAAGGTTTTGCCGAATACATGAGAAAAGTTGACGCCGGCCTTCTCGAACACCGCGCCTTCGCTGAGCACCCGGGATACGCCGCCGCCATTGCCCCGGTCCCAGCGGTCGGTGGGAAACCCGGCCTCGCCATCTTCCCTGCTGAATCGGGCGCAGAGTGTTTCCTGCAATGCGAGCAGGAATCGCTTGACTGATGCTGTATCAATCTCGCTCATTTCAGGATTTCCCCACAGATTCCGGTGCCGCTCAGCGGATTCTGCGGCCACTGGACAGGTCGCGGATTTCAGAAGGCGCATTCCGCCCGCCGAGTTCGCCTTCGACGATACAGTGGATGCGATCACCGAACTGCCGGTGCAGGTCTTTCCTCGACCGGATCTCCGGCTCGCCGGCAAGATTGGCCGAAGTGGAAACCATGGGCTTGCCAAAACTTCGGCTGATTGCCGCCGCCACGGGATGATCGCTGACCCGGATGGCGACCGACTCGTGTTTTCCCCGCACCCAGCCGGGATACCGCTTGTCCGGGTCCGGTATCAGCCAGGTGACATGCCCGGGCCAGGATTTTCGCAGTTTGGCGATTTGTTCCGGGGCCAACGGCGCCAGCAAGTCCCCGAACTGGTCCATGCCCGCAGCCAGAAGCAGCAGGCCTTTCTCCACCGGGCGCTGCTTCAGGCGCAGTACGCGCAATACCGCAGCCTCGTTGAAAGGGTCGCAGCCGATTCCCCAGACGGCTTCGGTGGGACAGGCGATCAATTCACCTCGTTGCAGGCGGCCTGCCGCCTCCTCGACTCCACATTCGGTCTCCCGGGGAGGCTTCACTGCTGTGCCTGCAACTCCCGATCCTGGGCCTGCACTCTTTCGGCGTCGGCCTTGCGGTCGGCGGCAACCCGGCCCGCAAGCGCAGCATCGGCCAGGGCCAGAATCTGCGCCGCCAGATAGGCGGCATTCCTGGCGCCGGTCCTGCCGATGGCCACGGAAGCCACTGGCACCCCGGAAGGCATTTGCACTGTGGAAAGCAGAGCGTCCATTCCCCGCAGGGGACCGGCGTCCATGGGTACGCCGATGACGGGCCTGGTGGTATGGGCGGCAATGGCGCCGGCAAGATGCGCGGCAAGGCCGGCGCCGGCGATAAAAACCTGGCAGCCGCGCTCCACGGCGGCTTCCACGTATTCCCTGGTCGCTTCCGGCGTACGATGCGCCGAACTGATCCTGATCTCGTAGCGAATGCCGAATTTCTTCAGCACATCGGCCCCGGCCCGCATGGCTTCAAGATCTGATTTGGACCCCATCAAAATCGCGACAAAAGGCGAACTCATCAACCCCAATCTCCTGCCAAAAACCGGGGAAACTAACCTAGTAGCAGGTTCCGTGCAAGCTGCTTGACGCTTTTCCCGCAGCAATTCCCATTCTGTCTGGAAGTGGAAGGCGCACGAGACAAAGGCCAGCCCTGCGGCACATGGAAGTGCCGCCGAATTCGATGGCGTAAGCCATTGAATTCGTAAGCAAAACAAAACCACGCTTTTGTTTTGCGATAATGAAAAACTCCATCCGTGGAGTTTTTCATTATCGGAGCTTCCCTAGTCGGAGCCTGCCAGCGAGCGTTGCCGGCTGGCTTCGCGTTCGGCGAGGAGTTTTTCGTAGCCTTCCTCGTCGAGGTGGGTGATGGCGATCCAGGCGTGTGACATTTCATCGCCGGTGCGGCTGCCGTCGTAAACCCACTGGTCCGGGTCGGGATTGTTGGGATTGTTGGCGGTGTTGTCGTACCACTGCTTGATCACGAGCACGGCGCCGGTGGGAACCAGCGGGGCCACGTCGGGCTCGTAGATGTGGCTGTGGTGCCAGGTGGCGCTCCAGTGGGAGATCTGGCTGATCTGCTCGGTGCGACCGGTTTCGGGATAGAAAATCTCGAAGGAAGCGGCGTTCATGCGCAGGTGGCCGTGTGGCTGGAAGCTGTCGATGCGCACCGGGTGGTCGAAGGAGTGGAAACCCTGGGTCATGGTGTAGCCATGGGGCGGCAGGATCAGTTCGCCGTTTTCGTAGCCGGAACGCATGAGGTAGGGGCGCAGGTCCTGCCTGTAGGGCTGCTCGCGCTCCATGAAGTCCTCATCGTGGAACCAGAGGCCGATTTCCACCACATTGTCACGGATCATCTGGCCCTCCGCGGTGGCGCCGACTCCGCCCGGATACATGTGAACATCCCAGCGGATGCGCGCCGCCTCGGGAAGCATGCGGCAGACGCCTTCCGGCATCAACTCGCCCCACTTGCCCATGGCGTATTCGGTCAATTGCCCGAGTTCCTGGTACTCGCCGTTTTCATCCGGCGCCCAGATGTCGGAGTTGGCATGATGCACAACGGCCTTGGCGTCGCCCCGGGGCTTTACCTGCACCGCCTTGATGCAGCGGTCGGCGGCGAGGCCGCTTTCCACGAAATGCTTGCTCCAGAGGTCATTGCCGCTGGCGGGAATGTCCATGGCCACGGAAGGGATGATCAGGTCCGGCGAGCCGAACTCGGGCTCGAAGTTCCAGGCGTCCGGGTCGGGCAGATCAGTCGCTGGCGGGACGATGTCCGGGTCGCCCCGGGGCGAACCCTGCTCAACCCAGGCAACCACGGCATCGATGTCTTCCTGGCTCAGCCGCCAGTCGCCTTTCAGGTCCTGGATGCCAATGCCGTGGTCGTAGGAGTAGGGAGGCATTTCTCGACTTGCCACCCGCAGCGAGATGAGCGGCGCCCAGGGACGGACCTGGTCGTAGTTTTCGAGCCGCATGGGGCCAATGCCGCCTTCGCGGTGGCACACCACGCAGTTTTCGTTGATGATGGTGGCGATGTGCTCGTTGTAGCTTGGGTCCTGCTGCGCCAGTGCCGCAGCGGGAAGACCAAGCGCCGCCAGGGAAAGCGTCCGGATCAGCTTCATCTGCTTGTCCTCTCTGTTGCCTGTCTGGTTTTCGGGCTGGATGCGATATCCACCCCCAAGTCTACTTCAGTTTTCGGGGAGGCGGAAACGGCCCAAGTGTGCCAAATTGCAATTGCAACCGGACAAAAAAGGGGCGGCTCATGGGCCGCCCCTTTCAGGTTTGAACCGCTTGCGCGAAAATCAGTCGTCGGATGCCGCCAGACTACGCTGCTCCCTGGCCCCGCGCTCGGCAACGATTTTCTCGTAGCCTTCCTCGTCCAGATGGGTGATGGCGATCCAGGCATGGGACATCTCGTCGCCGGTGCGGCTGCCGCCGTATACCCACTGGTCCGGGTCGGGATTATTGGGGTTGTTGGCGGTGTTGTCGTACCACTGCTTGATCACGAGCACCGCGCCAGTCGGCAGCAGCGGCGCCACATCGGCTTCATAGATGTGGCTGTGATGCCAGGTGGCGCTCCAGTTGGAGATCTGGCTGATCTGCTCGGTACGGCCGGTTTCGGGGTAGAAGATTTCCAGCGAAGCGGCGTTCATGCGCAGATGGCCATGTGGCTGGAAGCTGTCGATGCGAACCGGGTGGTCGAAGGAGTGGAAGCCCTGGGTCATGGTGTAACCATTCGGGGGCACGATCAGATGGCCGCCTTCATAACCGGAGCGCATGGGATAGAGGCGCAGGTCCTGCTTGTAGGGGCTTTCGGTTTCAGCATAGTCTTCATCGTGGAACCAGAGGCCGATTTCCACCACATTGTCCTTGATCATCTGACCTTCGGCAGTGGCGCCAACGCCACCGGGGAACATGTGGATGTCCCAGGAAACGCGGGAGCCGGCGGGAATGGTGCGGCAGACGCCTTCCGGCATCAATTCGCCCCACTTGCCCATGGCGTACTCGGTGAGCTGGCCGAAGCGCTCGAACTCGCCTTCTTCATTTTCCGCCTCGATATAGGAGTTGGCATGATGCACAACCGCTGTGGCGTCGCCCCGGGGCTTGACCTGCACCGCCTTGATGCAGCGGTCCATGTTCAGGGTGCTGGGGACGTAGTGCTTGCTCCACAGGTCATTGCCGTTGGCGGGAATGTCCATGGGAATCGAGGGAATGATCAGGTCCGGCGCGCCGAGTTCGGGCTCGAAGTTCCAGGCGCTGGGATCGGGCAGTTCCGGCATGGGAGGCACGACATCGGGATCGCCCAGGGGAGCGCCCTGTTCGACCCAGGCGACGATGGTGTCGATCTCATCCTGGGCCAGCCGCCAATCGCCTTCCAGTTGCTGGATGCCGATGCCGTGGTCATAGGCATAGGGAGGCATTTCCCGGGTGGCGACCTTGAGGGAAATCAGGGGCGCCCAGGGGCGGACCTGGTCGAAGTTCTCGAACTGCATTGGGCCGATGCCGCCTTCCCGGTGGCAGACCACGCAGTTCTCATTGATGATTCTTGCGACCTCACCGTTGTAGGTGATGTCGTGATGCTCATTCGTGGTTTGGGCCTGGACGCCAAAAGCGGCCGCGCCACCGATCAGGACCAAAGCTTGCGCCAGTTTCATAATCGTTCTCCTCGGATGAATGGTTTGTTTCCGACGGAATTACCCGCCGGATACTAAATTTTTCCCCGCCTCAAGTCCACGATTCGCCTGGATTTTCCCTGTCGGCGAATGCAACATTTTGCAACAGGCCTCAGTCGGTGACCATGATCCGCGAGTAGACATTGGTCCAGCAGCACTGGTCGCCGTAGGAACTGTCCGGCGCCGTATGCACGTTGACCACGGCGCGGATAATGTACTCGCCGGGTTCGGAAAAAGTGGCCAGCACCATGGCGGCGCCTTCCCCGCCTTCGATGATCGCCTCGTTGTCTTCGGGCCCGGTGAAGAACTCGAAGCGCGGGTCGTCCTCGTCAAAGGGGTTTTCCGGCACCGGAGCGCCCGGGTCGCGCGCGAAGCTCACCTGGCCTGGCCCCTGGTGCAGGTTGAATGCCACGTTCATGTCCAGCGGCTCGCCAAAGCGGGGGTCTTCCGGGTCGCGCTCGGCCGGGTCCCTGGCGTTAACCACGAGTTCCACCTGCTCGCCCGCCGCGACCGCGGTGGCGTGATCGCTGATTCCCGCGAACAGGCCGGCGGCCGGATCATTGTCGCCAAAGGCCGCCAGCGGCTGCAGCGAGCCCTGGGGGCGGGGACGGATGAAGTCGAGCTCATAGGCCGAGGCGCCGCGCCGGCCGGGAACCTGCAAGACCTCGGCTTCGCCGGTCTTCAGATACCACCAGACATCGGTGTCTTCCCGGCCTTCGGGCAGGTTGACCGTGAATACGCCGGTGCCGCGGCCCGACGGGAAATGGGTGGGCTGCATGCCGTCGAATTCGGCAGGCTCGATATAGTTGTTTTCCCCCAGCGGGATATCCACGTCCTGATCGGAATTGCGGTTGATGAAGCCGTAGGAAATGGTGGTGGTGCCGTCTTCGTTGGCGACCCAGCCTTCCATCAGGGGAATGATCGGCAGCCCTTCGGGCGGCGTCAGGGACAGGAATCGGGGCTGGTCGTCCTGCGCCTGGGACGGCAGGGCAATGGCCAGCAGCAACAGGGTGGAAAGCGCCGGCAAGGATTTGTACAAGCGATGCATCGATTGGTTCCTCTTGGTGCGGACGAAAACACACGGGGGCGCGCCATGGCGATGCCCGCCCGTGGAATGCAGACGCAAAGCATAATGGCAAGGCCGCGAATCGTCCAGTAAACACATGGAACGGGAAGCGCTTGAATTGTAAGCAAGTGTTACGCGGGAGGCGGGCCTGCGGGCTGGAAATGCTGGCCGCCGGGATAGTACAGTAGCGCCTTCGTTCCATACCGCCGGAGTTGTGCGCCACATGGAAAATACGCCCGCCAGGCGTCTGCCGCAAATCCTCGCCGCAGCTTTGCTGTTCGCGCTTTGCGCCCAATCCCGGGCGGCGCTGGAGCGGGTTGACGATTTTGCGCTGCTCGATACCGGCGGCGGATTTCACCAGTTGAGCCGCTATCGTCATCTGCGGGCCCTGGCGCTCATGGCCTGGGATGCCGACTGCCCGGCCATGCCCGCCATGGCGGCGCAATTCTCCGCTGCCGCGGGCGGCCATGCGAATCGTGAAATCGCCTTTGTCTTCGTCGATTCCCGTGGCGCCGGCGGTGACGTTCCGGCTGCGGAGGGCCTCGCGTTGCCCCTGCTCATGGATGCCGGGCAGCTCGTTTCCGCGGCGCTGGATCTGAGCGGGGCGGGCGAGGTGGCGCTGCTCAATCCCGAACGCCTTTCGCTGTTCTACCAGGGCGACTCCGGCGCCGATTTCGAGCATGCCCTGGCGGCGCTGTCCGGGGGCGGCATCGCCGACAGCATTCATGCCCCGGCGCCCGACGAATGCCCCATCGCCTATCCCCTGCGCGACGCCATGCTGGCCGAGCCGCCGGATTACACAAGCGAAGTGGCGCCGCGAATCATCGACAACTGCGGCATGTGCCATCGCCGGGGCGGGGTGGGGCCTTTCGCCCTGGACAGCTACCTGATGCTGCTCGGCTGGGCGCCGATGGTCCGCGAGGTGCTGCTCAACAAGCGCATGCCGCCGATGCAGGTGGACTCCGGCATCGGCCAGTCCCGGGACGCCCGCCACATCAGCGACGAAGACCTGCAGCTGCTGGTGAACTGGATTGACGCCGGCGCGCCGGGCATGGCGGGAGGGAACGACCCGCTGCGGGCGCTTTCCGCGGCGCCGGCCATCGACTGGCGCCTCGGCGAGCCCGACCATGTCGTCGAGGCGCCGCGGCAGGACATCCCCCCCACCGGCGTGCTCGATTACACCTACGAAACCGCCGGGCTTGATTTCGCCGAAGAGAAATGGGTGCGCGCCCTGCAATACCTGCCGGGCGATGAGTCGGTATTGCACCATCTGATGATTTTCGTCACCGGCGAGGGCGAGGATTTCTGGGGCGAAGAGAGGCGGCGGGAAAACAGCGTCCGCAAGTTTCTCGATGGCTATGCCCCGGGGCAGGACCTGCTGCGCGAATTTCCCGCCGGAGTTGGAGTCCGCATTGCCCCCGGAGACAAGCTGTCCATGCAATTCCACTATGTAACCAATGGCCAGTCCACCAGCGACGCCAGTCGCATCGGCCTGTATTTTCACGATGCGCCGCCCGAACGGGAGCTGGCCACCGCGGCGGTTTCCACCCGCTTTGTGCTGCCCCCCAATACCGCCGATTTTCCCCTGGAGGCGAGTTTCCGGCTTGACCACGACGCGGTGCTTCTGGGCGTGCGGGCGCGCATGAATTTTCGCGGCAAGCGCATGAAATTCGCCGTGGAGACCCCTGGCGAGCCCCCGCGCCACGTCTTTTCGGTGCCGGCCTACAACTACGGTTGGCAGCCCTACTACCGCCTCGACGAGCCCGTGGCGATTCCCGCCGGCGCGGTGCTGCATGCGAGCGGCGCCTTTGACAATTCGATTTCCAATCCCAACAACCCCAACCCGGACAGCGAACTGCGGTTTGGCGTGGAAAGCTGGGAAGAAATGTTCACCGGGTACTTCACCTACCATCGTGCAAACTGATCATTGCAGCGCTGCCCCGCCGCGGAAAGTGGATCCGCAGTTCGCCTGCTACCTGCGGGACCCGCCCAGGGTTTCCTATGTGCAGCCGGAAGATACCTGGCTGGAACGGAAGCTGATCACGGCCCTGGAAGCCCTCTCCGGGCGCCGCCGCATCGAGCGCATCTACCGGGAACTCAAGGACCGGAAGCTGGGAGTGGAGAATTTCTTTGCCGAGGGCTTGCAGGAGGCCGGCATCAAGCTGGCGATGGACCGTTCGCCGCTGGCGGACCTGGCTCCCGGCCAGCCGCTGGTGTTTGTGGCCAATCATCCATTCGGCGTGGTGGACGGCATGGTGCTGTGCGATATCGCGGTGAAGTTGCGGGGCGATTTCCGCATCATGCTGCACAGCCTGCTCTGCCAGGATCGAGAACTTGCGCCCTATTTCCTGCCCATTGATTTCACCGCGGCGCCCCAGGCCCGCAAGACCAATATCCGCTCGCGGCAGCTTGCCCTCGAAGCACTGGCGGACAATGTGCCAGTGCTGATCTTTCCGTCCGGGGCGGTGTCCACGGCGAACCGGCTCGGCTTCGGCGCGGTGCGCGATGCGCCCTGGACCAATTTCGCCGCCAAACTCGTGCGCGATGCGAAGGCGACGGTGGCGCCGGTCTATTTCCACGGCCGCAACAGCCGCAAGTTCCACGTGGCCTCGCATATCGCCGAGCCCCTGCGCATGGCGCTGCTGATCCACGAGGCGCGCAACAAGTTCGGCAAGACCTTGCGGGTGGAAATCGGCAGGCCCATCAGCTGGGAATCCATGCGCGGCCTCAAAGGCCGCCAGGAACTGACGGATTTTCTCTACGGGCAGGTGCAGTCCCTGGGCGGGCTTGCGCGAACTTCGGCTGGAAATGGCTCTGCCAGCGCTCGGGAAGCCGGGTGACCTTGCCGTTCCGGTCAGTCCAGACGTGATGGGTGTATCCGGTCACGAGCACCCGGGGATTGTCGCCGGCGGTGATTTCATAGGCGAAAGTGAGCCGGCGGCTGCGGCTTTCGGCGATCCAGGTGCGAACGCGCACTTGCTGGCCATAGCGGAGGCTGCCGGAAAATCGCACCCGGGCTTCGGTGACGGGCAACTGGTAGCCGCTTTCCTCCACATGGGCGTAGTCGCTGTCCATCTCGCGCATGTACTGGCTGCGCCCTTCCTCGAAATACACCAGATACGTCGAATGATGCACGATGCCCATGTTGTCGGTCTCGGCATAGCGGACATGGAAAATGCTCTCGACGCACTGGCGGGAGTCGCGCTGTTTGGCCTGGGTGCCGGACATGGGCGGATTATAGTCGAATTCCCCTTCCCGTAATTCCGCGCGTAGTCGCGGAATGACGGGAAGGAGGCGGCGCTGCTGCGAACCGGGTCGGGATTTGGTAGGGTGGGGGCTGTCCAGTTGGCCGAATCCCGAAGGCGGGCTCCAGAACATGCTGAATTTCCCCGAGCCGCCCAGGGAGTACGCTTCGATCTTCCTGGAAGAGACCGACAAGGCCCTGCCGAAGAAGATCGATCAGCGCACCCGCTACGCTTTTTTCAGCACCATCGCCGAAGGCGGCAAGTCGCTGATCAAGTCCTGCAAGGACCAGCACTTGTCGCGTTTTGTCTGCTACAAGACCCTGCGCCCGGAATTCGCCCGGGATGAGGTGGAACAGCAGCGGCTGATCCGCGAGGCGCGGGTGTCCGCCATGCTGCAGCACCCCAATACCGTGCCCACTTACGAGTTGGGCCGGGACGTCCGCGGCAATCCCTTCTTCACCATGAAGCTCGTTCACGGTTACACCCTGCGCGAGATTCTCGACTATCGCGCCCGCTACGACCTGACCCAGTTGATGGAAGTGGTGATGCAGATCGGCTACGCCCTGGAGTACGCCCACCAGCATGGCGTGGCGCACCGGGACATCAAGCCGGAGAACATCCTGGCCGGGCCCTATGGCGAGGTCTTGCTGCTCGACTGGGGCCTGGCCAAGGTCTGGGGCGCCGCCGGCGAGGACATGCGGGATGTGGCCGGTCGTCCGGCGATTTCGGTGGCGGACGTCAATATCACGGGCAAGCACAAGGCCCAGGGCTCGGCCTGGTACATGTCGCCGGAACAGATCAACCAGGACCCGGAAATCGATTACCGCACCGATGTTTTCAGCCTCGGCGCGGTGCTCTATGAAGTGCTTTGCGGCAAACCGCCGGCCAAAGGGAAGAAGATGCACCAGATTATCGACAGCGTGCTCAAGGACACGCCGCCGACGCCTTCGGAGCTGACGCAGATTCATGTGCCGACCCTGCTCGAGCAGGTCGCCATGCGCTGTCTGGAAAAAAAGCCCGCCAACCGCTTCGACAGCATGAGCGACATGGTAAGGGCGCTGCGCCAGGATTGGCGCTCGGACCTGGTGTGACCGGGAGCCTGCGCCGCAGGAATTCGCGAAAGCGAAAATTCGCAAGCCCGGAAACCAGTTGATCAGTGAATCCATGAGGAGCATTCATGAAACTTGCATTTATCGGTCTTGGCGTCATGGGCTATCCCATGGCGGGTCATTTGCAACAAAAGGCGGGGGAAGTTTGCGTGTACAACCGCACTGCCTCGAAAGCCCGGCAATGGCGCGGGGAGCACGGCGGAAGCAGCGCCCCGACGCCGGCCGAGGCGGCCAGCGGCTGCGACATGGTCATGCTCTGCGTGGGCAATGACGACGATGTGCGCTCGGTGGCGCTCGGCGAGAGCGGCGCCCTGGCGGGAATGTCGACCGGCGCCATCCTGATCGATCACACCACGGCGTCGGTCACCCTGGCCCGGGAACTCGACGCGGCGGCCCGGGCGCGGGGCGTGGGATTTCTCGACGCGCCGGTATCCGGCGGCCAGGCGGGGGCCGAAAACGGCAAGCTGACGATCATGATCGGCGGCCAGAAGGACAGTTTCGAGCGGGCCGAACCGGTGCTCGCCGCCTATGCGGCTTTCAGCAAGTTGATCGGCCCGGTGGGCAGCGGCCAGTTGGCCAAGATGGTCAACCAGGTCTGCATCGCGGGGGTGGTTCAGGGTCTGGCGGAGGCGCTCAATTTCGCGCTTCGCGCCGGACTCGACGCGGAGGCGGTGATCGAGACGATATCAAAGGGCGCGGCCGGGTCCTGGCAGATGAGCAACCGCTATCAGACCATGTTGCGGGATGAATACGATTTCGGCTTCGCGGTGGACTGGATGCGCAAGGATTTGGGAATCGCCATGGAGGAGGCGGAGCGTATCGGCGCGGAGTTGCCGGTGGCGGCGCTGGTGGATGGGTTTTACGGGGAAGTGCAGGCGATGGGCGGAGGGCGATGGGATACTTCGAGTCTGTTGCGGCGCCACACCCGCCAATAATGCGGCGCGGACCCCCCTGATATCGACCCGTTATGAGCGCAGACCACATGCCAGACAGCGGACAAGCTCCGATTCAGGGATTCGATCCCGCCGCCGTGAAGTATTTTCGCGATGATGTTTTCCTCCCGTCCAGCGAAGTCGAGCGGGCGATAGCCGCCCTCGTGCTGCGACGCGGCGCCATGACCCAGGCGCAGATATCACGGGAGATCAACCGCCCCCAGCAAACCGTCTCACGGCTGTTGTCGCGGTTGGTGGAACGTGGGTCGCTGCGACCCGGCGAACGGGTGTCAACCGGCAAACGGGGTCAACTTAGCGTCAAGGTCGAGATCGTGCCGGATTACGCCTGGTCCTTTGGCGTCGCAATCCTGTGGGACGCGGTAGCCGTGACCCTGATGAATTTCAAGGGAGAAATCATCGGCAGCAGGCAGCGCGCCATGACGACGATGTCGCACGATGCCGTAGTGGTTGAGGTGCGCCGCATGATCGGAGAGTTGACGCGGCAATGTTCGATAGACTCCCACAGGGTTTTCGCGGCCGGCGTGGGCATTCCGGGCACCTTCATGCGTGAGACGGGCCAGGTCAATACGCCCCTGATCCTTGAAGAATGGACCAATATCAACCTGGAGGAGGCGTTGTCCCACGATCTGGAACTTCCCGTCTGGGTGGAAAACGACGGCAACGCCGCGGCTATCGGCGAGAGCCTGTTCGGCGTGGGACGCCGTGCGCGCAGTTTCGTGTACCTTTACATTGCCACTGGAGTGGGGGGCGGCGTTATCCAGGACGGACGGCTTGTGCGGGGCGTTTTCGGCAATGCCGGCGAGGTGGGGCAATTGCTGCCGCCACTGATCTATCCGCATCCGAATCTCAAACTGTTGCGCGAACTCGTCCGCCGCCGCGGAATTGCAGTCGAATCAGTCTCGGATCTGGTGCTGAATTTCAACCCCGACTGGCCCGGGGTCGATGACTGGATTGAGCGGGTGCGCGACTCGCTTTCGCTGATCGTCTCGGCCAGCGCGGCGCTGCTCGACCCGGCGGCAATCGTGATCGGCGGTCGCATTCCCGAATCCCTGACGCGAAAAATCATTCCCCACATTGAAATTTTTGACCAGCGGCGGCGTTCCTATGAGCGCCCCCTGCCTCCCGTCATCGCTGCCGAGGCCCATGGTGAATCGGCCTCTGTCGGCGCCGCGGCGCTTCCTTTCACGCAGTATTTTTTCTGTTGAAGCCGCAGTATGTATTCATGACGCGTAAATTAAACCCCGGTATCCGCATTTTTTGCATTGTTATTTACGCAATATGGGTATAGTATTGGGTTGCACTAGTGTCACAAACAGCGGGGTTGAAAATGAACCACTCTTTCCTGACCGCGGCCCTGTCCGCCGCGACCATCTGCGCGGTATCAAGCGCGGCTTCCGGGCAGTCGCCGACCCAGGCAGGCGGCGTTATCGAAGAAATCATCGTAACCGGCACCGGCGTGGAACGGACGGGCTTTGACACGCCGCAGTCGGTTTCCCAGTTCACCGAGGAGGACCTCAGATCTTTCAATTCGTCGAGTCAGGCGGATATCCTGACCCAGTTGCCAGGCATCAGCGCCGAAGGCGGCGGCGGCGAAGTCGCCACCAACGTCTTCCACCGCGCCCTGCCGTCAGGGGGACAGTTCTCGTTCACGCCACTGCTGTATGACGGCATGCCGGCGTTTACGACTTTCGGCCTGAATTCCTCGGCTTTCGATGTCTATTTCCGCAACGACCTCGGCATCGAGCGATCGGAGTTTGTCAGCGGTGGCGTGTCGAACCTGTTCGGCCCCGGTTCGGTGGCCGGCATCATCAACTATATTTCCGCCACCGGCGGACCGGAGCCAACCGGCACGGTACAGATTGAAACCGCCGAAGAAGGCAGGTTCCGGGGAGACTACTTCTTCAGCGGCCCGATCGGCGGCGCCGATTCCAGCACCTTCTACGCATTGTCCGGCTATTTCCGCAATGACGAAGGCCCACTCAAGTCCGGGCTCGACACCCAGGGCTTCCAGATCAGGGGGAACATCAGGCACGAGTTCGATGACGGCTCCGGCTCGTTGACGCTGTATACGCAATTGATCGACGACAGCGTGCAGTTTTTCCTTCCCCTGCCTGTCGACGGCCGCTCCCGGGAGCGCGTCACCGGCAACGATGGAGCCGAAGTTTTCACCATGAACACCGTGGAAGCGGTCGGCCTTGCCTACGACACTCCCGGTGGACGTTTCCAGACGCCCATAGGCGACGGCGTCGTCACCCGCGGGCACATGCTTGCCGCCGTGCTCGACCGGGACCTGAATGACGAATGGACCCTCAACGCGAAACTGCGCTACGCGCGCTACGATCATCAATTCAATCTGTTCCTCGACGGCGACGCCCTTGGGCCGAACACGCCCGAAACGCAGTCCGAGTATCTCACCCGGCGGGGCATCGATCCGGCGTTCCATGGCCATGCCCGTTTCAAGTATTCCCAGACCGGCGGGAATCTGGCGCCGGATCACCTCGTGTTCGGCAACCGCACGCTCGACCGCTGGCGTGACGCCACCGACATGTCGGTGGAGATGAGCCTCGGAAACGAATTTTTTGTCGGTGACGCAACCCATGGCCTGACTATCGGAGGTTTCTTCTCGAATTCCCAGGCCGATGATCTCAATTACATCACCACCTATCTGGGCGATTTCCGCAATGCGCCCCTGATGGTGGACGTGCAACTGATGGGAGTCGTTGAAGACGCATCCGGTGAACTCGTGATGGCTGACGACCCCGCCGCGATGTATCACTGGACACGCAACGGCCTCGCCAGAACCAACGGGCTGACCGGGTACCGCGACCGCGGCGCGCGGCGCGCCGCGTTCTATATTGCCGATCAGATCGAAAGCGGCCGCTGGTCCTATGACCTTGGCGTCCGGCTCGAGCGGCTTGAGGGCGATGTCAGGCAATTCAATACTTCATCCCATGTGATGAGCAACGACCCGAACGTCAGCGACCACCTTGAGGTCGTCAGTTACACCAATGGCTCGCTCACCAGCGACTCTCTCGGCGCCACCGAATGGGCCTTTTCAGCCGGCGCGCTGTACCGCTTGAGCGACGAGGTCAATCTGTTCGCCAACGCATCCCGCGGATTTTTCTTCCCGCAGATACGCAGCGTGCCTTTCAATCAGGGCAGGCTTGCTTCCTACGAAGGTGAAATCATCGATACCATCGAAGCGGGCGTGAAGTATGAGAATCAGGCAATCACCGCCCAGGCGCTCCTGTTCCGATCAACCCTGGATGATCGGCGCAACGTCGATTTCATCAATGATCCGAACAATCCCGGCAACATCATCGAAGACGTGTCGCTGCAATCCACCGAGGCTTTTGGAGTCGAGGCCGGTCTGACCTGGTACCTGAACGACTTTGTTTCCTTGAACGGCAATGTCACGCTGCGCGAGCATGAGTTCACCAAGGCCGACGGCAATCCCGCGATCGTCGGAAACGAATTGCGGCGGCAACCCACCGAAATGGCCAATTTCGGCGCCCGTTTCGCGCTGGAGAATTTCGAAGGCTTGTTGATGTATAACTATCACGGTGACAACTTCGCCAACGATTCGAACACCGTCAGCCTTGATTCCTACGGCTTGTGGCGACTGGAAGCCGGATATTCGTTCCCGCTTGAGGGCGATGACAATATCCGCGTGAGCCTGCATGTGTTCAACCTTACCGACACGCAGGGAATCACCGAAGGCTCGCCCCGGCAAGGCAATGCCCAGTCGGGCCAGCCCGCGCAGTTCTTCGTCGGCCGGCCGATTCTGCCCCGCAGGTTGGCGCTTCGAATGAGTTATGATTTCTAGGAACTGGCGCCGCAGGAGCCGGCTCCGGCTCCTGCGCTTCTGATGAACGCCTTCGACTACGCAATCATCGCCGCTTACCTGGGGATGCTGCTTGGGTTGGGATATTTCTTCAAGGAGCAGCATTCCAAAAAGGATTACTTCCTCGGCGGGCGGCAACTTGGCGTCCTGCCCCTGACCCTGTCGACCATGGCCACCCAGCTTTCGGCCATCAGCTTCATTTCCGCCCCGGCTTTCGTCGGGCTGCGGGAAGGCGGCGGCATGGTCTGGCTGTCATACGAATTCGCCGTGCCGCTGGCCATGCTGCTGCTCATGGTCTACGTGCTGCCCGTGCTGTACCGTTCGGGAGTCGTCAGTATCTACGACTTCCTCGAAAGCCGCTTCGGATTATCCACGCGACTGCTGATTTCCTTCGTGTTTCTGATCAGCCGCGCCCTGGCCACAAGCATAGCCATATACGCCACCGCGCTCATCCTCAATGTCGCCATGGGCGTTGATTTTTTCATCGCCATTGCCGTAATCGGCGTGATTACGCTCATCTATTCGTTCCAGGGCGGCATGAAGGCGGTAGTATATTCCGACGCGGCGCAGATGGTTCTGATTTTCTCCGGCGTCGCCATGATCCTGCTGTTCTCCCTGCGCAACATGGGCGGGCTGGATGCTTTCCTGGCCAATATCGACCCAACCCGCCTCACCGTGCTGCGTACCGGTTCCTGGGGTCTGGCGGGTGATGAATGGGGGCTGTGGCCGATGATTTTCGGCGGTATTGTCTTGTACGCCTCGTATTATGGCTGCGATCAGACCCAAGCCCAGCGCACGCTTTCGGCGAAAGACGAAAACTCGGTGCGGCGGATTCTCATGCTGAACGGACTGGCGCGATTTCCCATCGTGCTGCTGTATTGCGTAACCGGCTTGGCGCTTGGCGCTTTCGCGGTGATGAATCCGGACTTTCTTGCCCAGGTGGACCCGCAATCCCCCGATACCCTGGTTCCGCTGTTTATTGTCCAATACTTGCCCAACGGGTTGATCGGCTTGCTTATCGTGGCCTTGCTCGCAGCATCGATGTCTTCCCTGAGTTCGGTGGTCAATTCGCTTTCGGCCGTCAGCATCGAGGATTACACGCGGTTGGCGGGAAAGAAGCTGGAGCCGGACAGCTATGTCTTCTGGTCCCGCGCGGCGGTTTTGTTCTGGGGCATTCTGATTGTCGCCCTGTCGGTATTCGGCGGCGCCATCGCTCCCACTGTCATAGAGGCCATCAACATGGTCGGTTCGGTATTTTACGGGCCGATCCTGGCAACTTTCCTGCTCGCGATTCTGCGTCCCGGAGTCGGCTCCCGAGGCGCGAACACAGGCCTGCTGACGGGAGTGGGCTTGAATCTGTATCTCTGGATCGCCCAGCCGCAGATATTCTGGTTGTGGTGGAATGTGACTGGCCTGCTTGCCGCCCTCGGCGCCGCCCTGCTGACCTCGGCGTTTTCCGGAGGCATGAAAGCAGCAATACGGCCAGTGGATGCGGGTGGGATTGCCGGAGTCTGGCGTCGCGACGAAACCGCCACGCTGTTGCTGGCGTTCGCGGCCATGTTGCTGATCGGTTGGCTGATACCACAGCTATTTGGCGGATAATTTCAATCGCGCAATCATCCGGCTTGGAACCAGAACAGCGCCACCGCCGCTGTCCAGGAGAAATTGGCGCCTCCACAGCCCTTGCCCGTTTCCGAGTTGAAGTACTCGTAGTACCCCCCGGCAGCCATGATGCATTTGCGGCTTTCCTGCTTGATCCGGTCGGCCAGCTCAGTATAACCATAGGCGCGCAGACCATCGGCGATCATCCAGTTCACATGCAGCCATACCGGGCCGCGCCAATATCGTTGCGGCTCGTAGAACGGACTTCTCGGGTGCGTTGAAGCCAGGGAAAATTCACTTGCCGCCAGCCACTGCTCCGTCAGTGAAGCCATTTCTCCAGCCTGGCCCGCATCGGCCAGATAGCCGAAAAGTGGCAGTAGCGCGGCGGTAGTGTGTTCCCGCAGCGGCGCATCGGAAATTTTGTCCCAATTGAGGAAACAGCGATATTCGCCAGACCAGCAGCGGCTGGCCGCCTTGCCGGTGCGAACGAGTTCCACCTCAAGTTCCGGCACGGATTCCTCTTGCCCGAATTCCCTGCAAAGGCTGATCAAGTCGTGGGTGGCGCGGTGCAGTATGGCGACCGTGCCGATGTCGATGACTCGATAAGGCGAGGCGGGCGCCACTCGCCGGGGTTCGAATCGGTGCTGTCTGTTCAATTCGATGAGATGGAGGTAACGATCATATTCCGCGTCGCTTGGCCGCTGTGCCTGATCGACATGGTTCAGGTCGCGGCGCTGATAGCCCCATTCAACCCGCGGCACACGGGCCAGTGGAGCGTCCCAGGCCGGACTGTTGTCCATACCCGATTCCCAGGGATGGTAACTCTCCACCAGCCCTGTGTTATCGAGATCGCGGTCACGGTACCACCAAAGATGGTAGTCGATCAGTTGCGGCAGCAGATCCCGCACCGCGGCGCGGGCTGCCGAGCTTGCCGATGAACGCCGCAGCATCAGCTTGATTGCCGTGGCCCAGACCGGTGGCTGCGAGATCGTGCTTGAGGGAATGCCGGATTCGGCCCCCCAAATCCCGGGCCCGGGAAAATACGAATCCGAAGGACCATGAAAAAGGATATGCGGCACCATGCCGTTGTCCCATTGGCCACTGAACATCACCTGCGCTTCTTTCCATGCGCGCCCTTCCTCGAAGGTGAGCCAGCCGAGAGCGGTAAAGGCGGAATCCCAATTCCACTGGAACGGATATAGCCCTTTTGTCGGAACCGTATATGTTCCCAGATCATTGCCTCGCAATATTGCGCGGGCCGCGTCAAAGTCCATCATTTTCCCGATTTGCGGCGCCCCGTTCACCGCTGATCTCAGAATTCAGGGGGAAATTCTACTCAATGTGGGTAAGATAGCATCTGAACTGTGCGAGGCAAAGCGGATTCCGGGCATGAAAATACCGGAACCGCCGCCGTGGCGCATGAAAGCGCCACGGCGGCGGTTCCGATTCAGGAGGGCTTGCCTGGAATCAACTCAGGTCAAAGCGGTCGAGATTCATTACCTTGGTCCAGGCCTTGACGAAGTCGGCTGCGAATTTGTCCCGGGAATCGGCGCAGCCGTAGACTTCGGCGATTGCCCTGAGCTGGGAATTCGAGCCGAAGACAAGGTCGGCGCGGGTTGCGGTCCAGCGCTTTTCTCCACTGGCGCGGTCGCGTCCCTCGAACTCATTCTCGTCGTCGGAGACCGGCGTCCAGGCGGTGTTCATGTCGAGCAGGTTGACGAAGAAGTCATTGCTCAGGGTTCCCGGACGGTCGGTGAAAACGCCATGGGCGGAACCGTCCGCATTGGCGCCAAGCACTCTCATGCCACCCACCAGCGCGGTCATTTCCGGCGCTGTCAGGGTCAGCAACTGGGCCTTGTCCACCAGCAATTCCTCGGCGGAAACCGGGAACTTGCCGGACAGGTAATTGCGGAAACCGTCCGCCGCCGGCTCCAGCACCGCGAATGACTCGGCGTCGGTCTGTTCGGCAGTCGCATCGCCGCGGCCGGGAGTGAAAGGAACCTGTACCGCGCCGCCCCCGTCCGCCGCCGCCTTTTCAATCGCCGCGCAGCCGCCGAGCACGATCAAATCCGCCAGGGAAACCCGCTTGCCGCCGGACTGGGCGCTGTTGAACTCGCCCTGGATGCTTTCCAGCGCCGCCAGCACCTTCGCCAGGTCGTCCGGGCGATTGACTTCCCAATCCTTCTGGGGCGAAAGCCGCAGCCGGGCGCCATTGGCGCCGCCGCGCATGTCCGAGCCGCGGAAGGTGGAGGCCGAGGCCCAGGCCGCCGAAACCAGTTGCGCCACGCGCAGCCCGGAATCGAGAATCTTCGCCTTGAGCGCGGCGATGTCGGCATCGTCCACGAGTTCGTGGTCCGCCGCCGGAACCGGGTCCTGCCAGATGAAGTCCTCGGCGGGAACTTCCTTGCCGAGATAGCGCGCTTTCGGACCCATGTCCCGGTGAGTCAGCTTGAACCAGGCTTTGGCGAATGCTTCGGCCAACTGGTCCGGGTTCTCCAGAAAACGTCTGGCGATGGGCTCGTAGCCCGGGTCCATGCGCATGGCCATGTCCGCGGTGGTCATCATGGGAGCGTGGCGTACGTTCGGATCATGCGCGTCGGGCACTGTGCCGGCGCCGGTGTCGCCCACGGGCTTCCACTGGTTGGCGCCGGCGGGGCTTTTGGTGAGTTCCCATTCGTAGCCGAACAGGTTTTCCAGATAGTTGTTGTCCCATTGCACCGGATTGGCGGTCCAGGCGCCTTCGAGTCCGCTGGTGATGGCGTCGCCCGCCTTGCCCGAGCCGTGGGAGCTGATCCAGCCGAGGCCCAGTTTGGCCATGTCGGCGGCTTCGGGTTCCGGGCCCACTTTCGCCGCATCGCCGGCGCCGTGGCATTTGCCGAAGGTATGCCCGCCCGCCACCAGCGCCACGGTTTCCTCGTCGTTCATCGCCATGCGGCCAAAGGTTTCGCGGATGTCGCGGCCCGAGGCGATGGGGTCGGGATTGCCGTTGGGGCCTTCCGGATTCACATAGATCAGGCCCATCTGCACCGCGCCCAGCGGGTTTTCCAGTTCCCGGTCGCCGGTGTAGCGGTTGTCGCCAAGCCAGGTGGTTTCGGCGCCCCAGTAGATGTCTTCTTCGGGCTCCCAGATGTCGGGCCGGCCGCCGGCGAAGCCAAGTGTCTCGAATCCCATGGATTCCAGGGCGCAGTTGCCGGCCAGAATCATCAGGTCAGCCCAGGAAATCCTGTCGCCGTACTTCTGCTTGACGGGCCACAGCAGCATGCGCGCCTTGTCGAGATTGCCGTTGTCCGGCCAACTGTTCACCGGGGCGAAACGCTGGTTGCCGGTGCCGCCGCCGCCGCGGCCGTCGGAAATGCGGTAGGTTCCCGCGCTGTGCCAGGCCATGCGGATGAACAGGGGGCCATAATGACCGTAGTCCGCCGGCCACCAGTCCCGGGAGGTGGTGAGTACTTCGCGGATGTCCTGCTTGAGGGCGTCGAGGTCGAGGCTCTTGAACGCCTCGGCGTAGTCGAATGACTCGCCCATTGGGTCGGACTTGCTGGAATGCTGGTGCAGGATCCTGAGATTGAGCTGGTTCGGCCACCAGTCCGCATTGGATGTGCCGAAGCCCGCGGCAAACTTCTGCGCGCTGCCCGTAAACGGGCACTTGACAGTGTCGTGCATGGTTTCTCCTTGTGTGTGGATGCAGTGTTTCAGGGGGCCGGGACCCAGGGGCTTGAGCCCCGGCGACTCGTGAGTGAACTTAGCACATCTTGTCTTATCAGGATAATTGATATTACTGTCGCTTTTCATTGGAAAAATCAATAAGTAATTTCCGTGACCGCATGAGTGTCCGATATTGACCGGAAGCCCGCGCCTTCGGGACGGCACACCAGACAGGCATTGGGCTATATTCAACGAATGACCTGCGCCTTGACGCGGGCGTGACCACAGACTTTGGACCCGACGCAATGATTGAATATCCCACTTTTGTCACTCATCTGGAATGCAGCTACACCGGCAAGCACTACCCCGCCGATACGCCGCAGGGGCTTTCCGAGGCCGGCAAGCCGCTGCTGGTCCGCTATGACCTGGAGGCGCTGGCGGCCGGGGTCAGCAAGATTCACCTGATCGACCGGGAGCCGGAATTGTGGCGCTATCGCGAGTTCCTGCCTGTGCGGCGGTCGGAGAATGTGGTGCGGCTTGGCGAGTCGATGACGCCGCTGCTCGCTGCCCGCAAACTGGAAGAGGATTATGGCTGCGCCCGGATTCTCATCAAGGACGAAGGACGCCTCCCCACCGGCTCCTTCAAGGCCCGGGGGCTCGCGCTGGCAGTGGCCATGGCCCGGGAACTCGGCGTCCGGCGCATGGCGATTCCCACCAATGGCAATGCCGGGGCCGCGCTGGCCGCGTACTGCGCCGCGGCGGATATCGAAACCTGGGTGTTCTGCCCCGCTGATACGCCGCGCATCAATGTCGAGGAAACCGCCTTTTTCGGCGCCCACACCTTTCTGGCCAACGGCTATATCCATGACTGCGGCAAGGTGGTCGGCGCAGGGCGTGAGGAGATGGGCTGGTTCGACACGTCCACGCTGAAAGAGCCGTACCGGATCGAAGGCAAGAAGACCATGGGACTGGAGCTTGCCGAACAGCTCGACTGGCAACTGCCGGACGTGATTCTCTACCCCACCGGCGGCGGCACCGGCCTGATCGGCATGTGGAAGGCCTTTGCCGAACTCGAAGCCATCGGCTGGATCGGCTCCCACCGACCGCGCATGGTGGCGGTGCAGGCAGCCGGATGCGCGCCCATGGTGCGGGCCTTTGAAACCGGCAGCCGCCACGCCGCGCTTTGGGAAAACGCCCACACCATCGCCGCCGGCATTCGCGTGCCCGCGGCGGTGGGGGACTTTCTGATACTCGATGCCGTGCGCGAGAGCGGCGGCTTTGCGGTCGCCGTGGAAGACGCCGATATTCTTGCCGCCCAGCGGGAATGCGCCCGCCGGGAAGGCATATTGCTATGCCCGGAAGGCGCCGCAACCCTGGCGGCGCTGAAGCGGGAACTGGCCAGCGGCCGCATCCGCCGGGACGAGCGCGTGGCGCTGTTCAACTGCGCCACCGGGCTGAAGTATCCGCTGCCGGCGGAGTACGGACAAATCGACCTCGGGCAGCCCATCGACTACGCCGCGCTCCAGGAACCTGCGCCGATAGCGGATTTGCGGCCGTGAATTCCTGCGCCGCAGGCTCCTGGACCTGACAGGCGCCAGATAAATTTCACGTCAATTTCAGTGCATCTCTGAAAATGTTTACTAAGGTTAAGTCCGGAGACCGAGACTGTTCCGGGTGAATTGCCACATTGCCGACGGTTTTCTTCTCCATATCCGTAATTTCATGTTATAAGGAACTGAAATGACCACACCAGATATATTGGCGGCGCGGCAATTGGAGAAATCCGGCATGACCCGATCCGAGGCGGAAGCGGTGGTTGGCCTCATGCGAACCGTGACCGCGCCACTGGCGACCAATGAAAAAGTCGAGGCCCTGGGAGAGTCTCTTCGTGAGGAAATGAAGGCCATGGGAAAGTCGATTCGCAAGGATATGAAATCCATGGAAGAGCTGCTCCGGGCGGACATGAAGACCATGGAATCGAGACTGCTCTGGAAAATGGCGGGGATGAATCTTACGACCGTTGGCCTGATCATA
>JAJECW010000041.1 GCA_022821865.1 Pseudomonadales bacterium | reverse complement strand
ACGAATTTGCCGTCTGACATCTTCTTTCGCAAGATGTGCAACAGCAGACTCCCAGGAGCCTGGGTCGTAGGAATTCACGGCTGCAAATCCGCTCTCATCCATGCCCCCGGCCGCTCGATTTCGTTGCATATCCACCAATATCCGCCTCAATCGATCAGCCAGGGGCGCGGCGATAGCGAATTTTCGCTTTCGCGAATTCCCACGACGCAGATTCCCAGGCTCCAGTCCGTCTGCGAGTGGTCGGAATGGCAGGATTTGAACCTGCGACCCCTGCCTCCCGAAGGCAGTGCTCTACCAGGCTGAGCTACACTCCGCATGTGACATCGGCTAACAAGCTTGCGCGCCCCGGAATTATAGGCCCAGCGTCACAAATTTCCCAAGTATTCCCTGAAAAACTCCATCCGTGGAGTTTTTCATTATCGCAAAACAAAAGCGTGGTTTTGTTTTGCTCCCGAATTCAATGGCTTACTCCAGTCGCAGAGCATAGCTCCGCGCTGTTGCGGCCACGCTCGAAGCTGCGCTTCGAAAACGCTTGCCTTCACCCATCGAATTCGGCGGCACTTCCCTGTGCCGCAGGGAAGCTCTGATTAAGTCAGAGCTTCCCTACTCTCTTGAACGCCGAACGGCTCGGCAAGTCGCACCACGGAGGGTAGATTCAAACTTGCAGAATCCCAAGAGAATAATTATTCAAAATAATTGAATTAAAGAAAATATAGCGTCAATATGGCTGCCGCCCCGGTCTCTTCCGGTGGCATACGGTAAAATCGATCCCCTGGCGGCAGCGGCTCCGTCGACTGCCGTGACAGCGGGACCCTCTGGAGCCCACTTGAACAAGAATATTCCCCGCGCCCTCTATCGGGCGGAGCAGGTTCGCGCACTTGATCGGCTTGTGCAGCGGCAACTCGGCGTCAGCGAGTTTGCGCTCATGCAGCGGGCCGGAGCCGCCGCATTTGCCTGTTTGCGGGAGCGCTGGCCCGAAGCGCGTCGATTGCTGATTTTCACCGGCTCCGGCAATAACGGCGGCGACGGTCTGGTAATCGCCGCCCTGGCGGCAAAGCTGGGCTTCAAGGTGAGAATCGTCAGTCTTGCCGCCCCGGACAAACTTACCGGCGCCGCAGCCGACGCCAGGGAAATGGCGGACGAGCAGCAGCTTGCCATGGAATCCCTCAGGGAATTCCTGGATGGCCCGGAGCCGAGCTGCGACCTCATTGTGGACGCCATTTTCGGCATCGGCCTGCGCCGCGCCGCCGAAGGCGAACGGCGCGCAGCCATCGAGTGGATCAATGCCAGCGGCTTGCCGGTGTTCGCCGTAGACCTGCCGAGCGGACTCGGGGCTGATACCGGCGCCGCCCCCGGCGCCGTGGTGCGGGCCGACCTGACCATTACTTTCCTTGGCATGAAGCGCGGCCTGCTCACCCGCGAGGGTCCCGAGTGCAGCGGCGAACTCGTATTCGCCGACCTCGACGCGCCGGAGGAGATTTTCCGGCACAGCGATGCGCCCGAGGCGGAAGTCGAACGCATCGATGTTCATTCCACCGCCGGATGTCTGCCCCGGCGCAACCGCGCAAGCCACAAGGGAAGCAACGGCCATGTGCTGCTGCTCGGCGGCGATTCCGGCATGGGCGGCGCCATCCTGCTCGCCGCCGAAGCCGCCCTGCGCAGCGGCGCGGGCCTGGTGAGCGTGGTGACGCGGTCCTGCCATCGACCCGCGGCGCTGGCCCGGCGGCCTGAAATCATGGTTACCGGCACCGAGGATGATCGGGTGGGTTTGCCCGCGCTGTTTGACCGGGCCAGCAATATCGTCATTGGCCCCGGCCTCGGCCGCGGCGACTGGTCGCGCAATTTGCTGCTGGCGGCGCTGGCGGCCCGATCAAGCCGGGACATTCCCCTGGTGCTGGACGCAGACGCCCTCGGCCTGCTTGCCGGGGAAGCCGGCGACGGCGCCCGGGATCCCCGGGACGATCAGGTATTGACGCCGCATCCCGGCGAAGCCGCCGCCCTGCTCGGCAGCAGCGTGGCGGAAGTCCAGGGCGACCGCTTCGAAGCCGTGTCCGGGTTGCAGCGCCGCTTTGGCGGGCACTGCCTGCTCAAGGGCGCCGGCAGCCTGATTTGCGGCCCGGATCGGCCAACGCGCTTCCTACTGTGTTCCGAAGGCAATCCAGGCATGGGCAGCGCGGGCATGGGAGATGTGCTCAGCGGTATCATAGCCGGACTCCACGCCCAGGGACTACCGCTTGGGGAGAGCCTGCGCTGCGCGGTTTGCGTGCATGGCGAAGCGGCGGATCTGGCGGCGGCGGAAGCCGGCGAACGGGGCTTGATCGCCACCGATCTGCTGCCTTTCATTCGCCGCCTCGTCAATCCTGATCAGGGCGGACAGGCAACAGGCAATCATGGACCGGATCAAAGGTAGGCTGGAAAACGAATCCGCAACGCTGGACCTGGGCCGGCGGCTGGCGGCGGCCACTCTGGCGGACTCATGCGCCGGCAGCGGGAAGGCCACGGCCATTCATCTGCACGGCGAACTCGGCGCCGGCAAGACCACGCTGACCCGGGGCCTGCTGCGGGGTTACGGTTTCAAGGGTCCGGTGAAAAGCCCCACCTACACCCTGGTGGAACCCTACGAACTTGCGCAACAGTCGATCTACCATTTTGACCTCTATCGACTGGAGGACCCGGGAGAGGTGGAGTTTCTGGGCGCCGAGGACTACTTTGCCGGCGGCAGCCTTTGTATTTTTGAATGGGCGGAGCGTGGCGGCGAGCAGATTCCCGCGGCGGACATCAGCATCGAGCTGCGCGGCGCCGGCGCCGGGCGGCATTTCGAGTGCCTGGCGCGCACGGCGGCAGGTCGCGCAATAGTCAAGAAAATGCGGCCAGGAGCCTGCGCCGGAGGAATTCGCGAAAGCGAAAATTCGCTATCGCCGCGCCCCTGGCCGGTCGGTTGAGGCGAATATTGGTGAATATGCAACGAAATCGAGCGGCCAGGGGCGCGGATGAGAGCGGATTTGCAGCCGTGAATTCCTGCAGCGCAGGCTCCCGGGCGTCGATATTCAGGACACGGGGAGTTGATTTGCGGAATCCTGCCATGCAGCCCGGGCAAAATCGCCTGATTGCCAGTATTGCCGCCGGAGCCTGGCTGCTGGGGCTGCTGCTGTATCCCGCCAATGAAGCGACCGGCGCCGAGGTGCAGGGCGTTCGCGTCTGGCGCGCCCCGGAGCGCACCCGGATCGTGTTCGATCTCGACGGCGCCGTGGAATACCACCTCATCAGGCTCGATGAAGTCGGCCAGTTGCTCATCGACCTGGAAGACTCCAGCATGGCCCAATCCTTTGCTGGCCTGACCGGGCTGGCGCCAGCCGAAGGTCCGGTCATGGGCCTGGAACTGGAGGAGGTTTCCGGGGACAGTCTGCGCTTTGTGGTTGAACTGGCGGCAAGTGTGGCGCCCCGCGGTTTTGTGCTGCCGCCGATTGCCCGGTATGGCGACCGACTGGTGGTCGATCTGTACGATACCGAATCGCCGGAAAGCCAAACCGCGCCAGCGCCGGTCGTCCCGCCGATGGTTTCCCCGCCGCCGGTCGCCGCCTCCCTGCCTGAGCTCGGCCCAATGCGCGATATCGTGGTGGCGATTGTTGCCGGCCACGGCGGTGAAGACCCTGGCGCAGTGGTGGGACAGGACTACGAGAAAGACATCAATCTGGCGGTCTCGCGCTATCTGTTCGAGCGCCTTGAGGCCGCCAGCGGATACCGCCCGGTAATGATCCGGGAAGGCGATTACGCCCTTGCCCTGCGGCGCCGGGCGGATCTGGCCCGGGAGCACCGGGCGGACTTGCTGCTGGCAATCCACGCCGACTCCTATCGCGCGAGCAGCGTCAGCGGCATGACCATCTATGCCCTGTCGGGCGACCGTGCCGACCGGGAGAACGCCGCCCGGGTGGCCCGCAAGGAAAACGCCGCGGATCTGATTGCCGGAGTGGACAGCGACCTGCGTCTCGGGGAATTCGAGGACGACGTGGCCCTGGCACTGGTATCCGTACACATGGGCTGGAGCATGGAACAGAGCCTGCTGGCCGGCCAGCATATCCTGCGGACGGCGGAGGAGGTGACGCGGCTGCGCAAGGACCGGGTCCAGCAGGCGTCTCTGGCGGTGCTGATTTCTCCCGATATTCCGTCGATCCTCATCGAAACCGGCTACATGACCAACCCCGCCGAACTGGCCCGCCTCACATCGCCCGGATTCCAGCGGCGGCTGGCCGACGCCATGGCCAGGGGCGTGATGAGCTATTTCGAAGAGAGGGCTCCGGAAGGAACCCTGGTTGCCTGGCGCAAGGCAAATCCCGACTCGAACACCACCGCAATGCCGGGAGAAGTGGACCGCATGGCCGCCGCCCTGGTGAATGCCCTGGGCGGAAGCGCCGCACCGGGCGGCGAAGAGCCGGAAGTCACTACCCATATGGTCAGGCGCGGTGATACACTGTCCGCCATTGCTGAGCGCTATTCGGTGAACTTGGCCCGTCTGCGGGAACTGAATCAGCTTGCCGGCGACGGTATTGAAGTGGGCAGGGAGCTGAAAATTCCCCGGCAATGAATCGCATCAACCGACTGAGTCCGCGCCTGGCCAACCAGATTGCCGCCGGCGAGGTGGTTGAGCGCCCGGCTTCGGTGCTCAAGGAAATGCTCGAAAACAGCCTCGACGCCGGCGCCCGGCGGATCGATATCGAGTTGGAGCAGGGCGGCAAGAAGCTGCTGCGGGTGCGCGATGACGGCGGCGGCATTCACAAGGACGATCTCGCCCTTGCCCTCAGCCGCCACGCCACCAGCAAGATTGCCGCGCTGGAAGACCTGGAAGCCATCGGCAGCCTCGGTTTTCGCGGCGAGGCCCTGGCCAGCATCGGCTCGGTTTCCCGCCTGGAACTGTCCTCTCGCACCGCCGGCGACGGCGAGACCGGCTGGACCGTGCGCGCCGAAGGCCGGCAGATGGAAGCTTCGCTCGAGCCCTGCCAGCATGGCGTCGGCGCCACGGTGGAAATGCGCGACCTGTTCTTCAACACGCCAGCGCGCAGGAAATTCCTCAAGACCGAAAGAACCGAATTCACCCGCCTTGACGAAGTCTTCAAGCGGGTGGCCTTGAGCCGCTTCGACGTGCAGTTCAGTCTGCGCCACAACCAGCGTACTGTGCATGACCTGCGACCGGCCGCCACCGAGGCCGAGCAACGCCGCCGCATAGGCCTGGTTTGCGGGCCCAATTTTCTGGAAAACTCGGTACCCATCGAGCAGCGCGCCGCGGGGCTGCTCCTGCGGGGCTGGATCAGCCTGCCGGCATTCTCCCGCAGTCAGGCGGATTTGCAGTATTTTTACGTCAACGGTCGCGTGGTGCGCGACAAGATTGTCAGCCATGCCATTCGGCAGGCATACCACGATGTACTCTACCACGGTCGCCATCCGGCCTATGTGCTGTTCCTGGAACTTGACCCGAAGGCGGTGGACGTCAATGTGCACCCCACCAAACACGAAGTGCGCTTTCGCGAAAGCCGCCTGGTGCATGATTTCCTGTTTCGCTCGCTGCACCGGGAACTCGGCGACATCAAGCCCGAGGCCCGCCGGGAAGAAGCTCCCGGGACAGCGCCGGCAAGCGCGCCGCCGGCAAGCCTTGCGGAACAATCCGCCCTGCCCCTGCGCGACGCCTGGCAAGTGCGGGAAACGTCTGGCGCATACCATAGCGCCCCGGCGGATTCGCCCCGGTCGCCGGACCGGCTCGCGGAGCAGTACACCAGGCTGTTCGGCGGCGGCGAGGAAACGCCCCCGCTGGGCTACGCCATTGCCCAGTTGCACGGCGTCTATATCCTGGCCCAGAACAAGGAGGGCCTGATTATCGTCGACATGCACGCCGCCCATGAGCGCATTACCTATGAGCGCATGAAACAGGCGCTGGAACAGGAGCGGCTGCGGCGGCAGTCCCTGCTTGTGCCCCTGCCGCTGGCGGTGAGCGCGGCCGAAGCGGACTGCGCGGAAACCCATGGCGAAAGCCTGCTCGCCCTGGGCCTGGAACTCGAACGGGTCGCCGGCGAAGCCATCGTGGTGCGACAGGTTCCCGCCTTGCTGAAAGACGCCGATATCGAGCAACTTGTGCGCGATGTGCTTGCGGACCTGCTCGAGTTCGGCGCCAGCGACCGGCTCCAGAGCCGCCAGAACGAATTGCTTTCCACCATGGCCTGCCACGGCTCCGTGCGCGCCAACCGCCGGCTCGGCATCGACGAAATGAACGCCCTGCTGCGGGACATGGAAGCCACTGAACGCAGCGGGCAATGCAATCACGGCCGGCCAACCTGGGTATGGCAATCCATGGCGGACTTGGATAAGCTATTCCTGCGCGGTCGCTAGGAACCTGCGCCGCAGGAATTCGCGATAGCGAAAATTCGCTATCGCCTCGCCCCTGGTTGATCGATTGAGGCGTATATTGTTGGATATGCAACGAAATCGAGCGGCCGGGGGCGTCGATGAGAGCGGATTTGCAGCCGTGAATTCCTATGGCGCAGGCTCCTAGGCGCAGGCTTCTGACTTGGCCAGACCCAGGCGCGAGTCCGGCGGTTCAGGCCCAGGGGGGGCGGATGTGTTCTGTCTGGCTGGCCCCACGGCGGCAGGCAAAACCGCACTCGCGATTGAGTTGACGCGGCATCGGCCGCTGGAAATCGTCAGCGTCGATTCGGCCCAGGTTTATCGCGGCATGGATATCGGCACCGGCAAGCCGGATGCGCGAACCCGCGTTGCGGCGCCTCATCGGCTGATCGATATCCGCGACCCGGCGGAGCCCTACTCGGCGGCGAATTTCCGCGCTGACGCGCTGGATGCGATCAGCAGCATTCTCGCCTCGGGCAAGACGCCGTTGCTGGTCGGCGGCACCATGCTGTACTTCCAGGTGCTGCGAGACGGCATTGCATCCATGCCCCCCGCCAATCCCGACATACGACGGGAGATCGAACAGCAGGCCGGGCGGGAAGGCTGGGAAGCGATGCACCGCCGGCTTGCCGAAGTGGACCCGGATGCTGCGGCGCGGATTCATCCCAATGATCCGCAACGGCTGCAACGAGCGCTGGAAGTCTGGCAAGTGACAGGGAAAACGATCAGCAGCATTCACGCTGAAAGGAATAGTCGCCCCGACGGGTCTATATCTTTCAGACTGCATTTTTTCGCAACCCATCCGCCTGAGCGGTCGGAACTGCATCAGCGTATCGATGCCCGCTTCAGGCAAATGCTTGATGACGGGCTCATGGCGGAGGTCGAGCGCCTGTACCGGCGCAACGATCTTCACCCGGGGTTGCCATCGATGAAATCGGTGGGCTATCGGCAAGTATGGCAGTATCTGGACGGGGAGCTGGCCTATCCGGAAATGGTGGAGAAAAGCGTCGCGGCAACCCGGCAACTCGCCAAACGGCAGTTGACCTGGCTTCGTTCCTGGCCCGGGTTGCGTCGTTTTACCGGTGATCCCGGAAGGAATCGGGATCAAGCATTGCAATTTGTAGATTCATTCACAATCTGGTAATCAGGTGAACAGGACTTCCCTGAAAACCGGCAAGCCGCGCACGGTGCGGCAGAATTTTTGGAGAACAAGAAATGTCCAAGGGACATAGCTTACAGGATCCGTTCCTGAACGCATTGCGGAAAAATCGCGTGCCTGTTTCAATTTATCTGGTCAGCGGCATCAAACTGCAGGGACAGATCGAATCTTTCGATCAGTTCGTGATCCTGCTGAAAAATGCCGTCAGCCAGATGGTGTACAAGCATGCGATTTCCACTGTGGTGCCCGGACGAATGGTCAAGATTCAGGTCAGCCACCCGGCGGCCGACCAGGAAGATGATGCCGAGTTCTAGGTCGGCGCCGGTTGGCGCCGGCGAATCTCCGCAGTTTCGGGTCTGAGGCTCCGGCTTGTTTTTTGAGCGGCCCGACTCCGGCGAAAGTTGTGTGCTGGTGCATATCAACATCGCCGCGGAGAAGAATCAGGAAGATCTGACCGAATTCGAGGAACTGGCAATCTCCGCGGGAGCGGAGCCGGTTGCGCTCGTGTCCGGTTCCCGGGAGCGGCCGGAGTCGGCCACCTTTCTCGGCTCGGGAAAACTCGAGGAACTCGCCCGGGTGCGGGAAAGCCACGGCGCCGCCCTGGTGTTGTTCAACCATGCCCTGACGCCGGGCCAGGAGCGCAATCTCGAACGCCAATTGCGCTGCCGGGTGCTTGATCGCACCGGTCTCATCCTCGACATCTTCGCCCAGCGGGCGCGGTCGCACGAAGGCAAGTTGCAGGTGGAACTTGCCCAGTTGCGCCATCTGAGTACCCGCCTCAAGCGGGGCTGGTCGCATCTCGACCGGCAGAAAGGCGGCATCGGCCTGCGCGGCGCCGGGGAAAAGCAGCTTGAGCTGGACCAGCGCATGATCGGCCAGCGCATCAAGTCGATTCGCAAGAGCCTGGACCGGGTCCACTGCCGCCGCGAACTCGGCCGCAATGCGCGCCAGCGGGCGGAATTGCCGACGATTTCCCTGGTGGGCTACACCAATGCCGGCAAGACTTCGCTGTTCAATCGCCTTACTGGCGCCAGCGACTATGCCGCCGACCAGTTGTTCGCCACCCTGGATCCGCGGCTGCGGCGCATCAGCCTGCCGGCTGTGGGCACGGCGATCCTGGCGGATACCGTGGGCTTCATCAGCCACCTGCCGCACCAGTTGGTGGAAGCCTTCAAGGCCACGCTGGAGGAAACCGTGGCGGCCCAGTTGCTGATTCACGTAGTGGATGCCGCGGGCGCCAGGCGCGGCGAGCGCATCGAGCAGGTGCGGGAAGTACTTGCCGAAATCAGCGCCGAAGACATTCCCCAGCTTGTGGTCTGCAACAAGATCGACCTGTGCCCGGAGCTTGGGCCGCGGATCGATCGGGACGCCCACGGTCGCCCGCTGCGGGTCTGGATGTCGGCCCTGACCGGCGCCGGCGAGGAGGAACTGCGCACAGCGCTTGGCGAATGGCTTGGTTACGATCTGCGGCGGAAATCTCTTGTGCTGCCGCCGCGGCAGGCGGGGTTGCGCTCGCGCCTGCTGGCCAGGGGCTGCATCGAAAGCGAAGCGGTGGACGAACGTGGCAATTTCCACATCACCGCTCGCCTGAGCCCCGCGGAGGCCAGCCGCATCGCCTCGCTGGAAGGTTGCCGGGTCGGGCCCGACAAAACCATGGCGGCGGATATTGCTGTGTCTGCGGTCCAAAATTCGGTACAATTCCGCCCTTGAGGATTGGCGCGTACGCAAGCCTTGCAACGGAGACTCCGATGGCCTGGAATGAACCCGGCAAAAATGGCAGTGATCCCGACCCCTGGGAAAGTGGAGGCGGTCGCCGTGGCGGCGGCAATCAGGGCCCACCCGACATTGATGAGGTGATCCGCAACCTGCTGGGTCGCTTCGGCGTACTCGGCGGCGGCTCCAGGGGAAGTTCCGGCAGAAGTTCCGGCGGCGGCAGGTCCGCTCCCGGCAAGGGCATGTCCGGCGGACTGCTTGCCGGATTCCTCGTTGTCGGGCTGGTGGTGTGGGGGTTTCTTGGTTTCTATATCGTCGATGAAGCCGAGCGCGCCGTGGTGCTGCGCTTTGGCCGGGTGCTCGACAATACCGTAACCCCCGGGTTGCACTGGAACCCGCCGCTCGTCGACGAGGTCAACAAGGTCAACGTCTCGGAACTTAACTCCAAGGAGTATCAGAACCGGGCGATGTTGACCACCGATGAGAACATCATCGACATCGTGGTGACGGTGCAATACCGCATCGACGATCCCGTCAAGTACGTCATCGCCGTGCAGGATCCCGAACGCAGTCTCGACAATGCCGCGGAATCCGCGATCCGTCACGTGGTGGGCGGCAATTTCATGGACCAGATCCTCACCGAGGGTCGTCCCATCGTGGCGGCCGACGTGCATGAGCGCCTGCAGAATTACATGGATCTGTACAACACCGGCATTTTCGTCAGTCAGGTCAACGTTGCCGCCGTCAATCCGCCGGAAGCCGTGCGACCGGCCTTCGAGGACGTGATTGAGGCGCGGGAGGATGAGCAAAGAGCCCAGAATCAGGCGCAGCAGTACGCCAACCGCATCATTCCCGAGGCCCGTGGCGAAGCCCAGCGGCAGATCGAAGAGGCCAATGCCTACAAGGAGGAAGTGATCGCCAGGGCGGAAGGCGACGCCTCGCGTTTCGATCAACTGCTCTCCGAGTACCAGAAAGCGCCCGCGGTAACGCGCCAGCGCATGTATATCGATTCGATCCAGGACGTGATGACCGCGTCAAGCAAGATCATGATTGACGTGGAGGGCGGCAATAACATGCTGTATGTGCCGCTGGACAAGATTCTGGAACAGAACACGTCCCTTACAGGTGCCGCCCGCCCGCGTTCGGCATCCGAGTGGCGCGATTTCGCCGATGAACTCGCGCCGTATCTGCCAAACGTTTCCAGTGGCGGGGCGGTTGACGCGACCCGCCTTCCCAATAGCAGAAGTGGAGTGGTGAGACCATGAAAAAGTATTATGGTTTAGGGCTGGTTGCACTGCTGTTATTGTTGGCCGCCAACAGCCTGTTCGTGGTGCGCGAAACCGAGCGCGCCGTGATGTTGCGCTTCGGCGAACTGGTGAACGCCGATATTCCGCCCGGGCTGCACGTGAAGATTCCCTGGGTGAATCAGGTGCGCAAGTTCGACGCCCGCATACAAATTGAAGATTCGGTGCCCGCGGACTTTTTTACGCTGGAGCAGAAAGCCCTGGTGGTCGATTCCTACGCCAAGTGGCGGATCGTCGATGTGGGCCAGTTCTACGTTTCCACCCAGGGCGAAGTGTCCAGGGCCGGTTCGCTGCTCGCGCAACGCGTCAACGACGGCTTGCGCGACCAGATCGGCGAGCGCACCTTGCAGGAAGTCGTCGCCGGCGAACGCGACCAGCTCATGCTCGATCTGACCGCGAACCTCAACATGGATTCCGCGGTCGATATCGGTATCGAAGTCATTGATGTGCGCGTAAAACGCATCGACTTGCCTGAAGACGTGCGCGATTCCGTGTACGAACGCATGATTACCGAGCGCAGCCGGGAAGCCCAGGAACTGCGTTCCCGCGGCGACGAGCTCGCCATTGGCATCCGCGCCGACGCCGACCGGCAGGCAATCATCTTCGAAGCCGAAGCCTATCGCGACGCCGAGCGCATTCGCGGCGAAGGCGACGCCCAGGCGACAGCGGTTTACGCCGATGCCTATAACAAGGATCCGGAATTCTACGCCTTCACCCGCAGCCTGAACGCCTACCGGGAAACCTTCGCCAACAAGGGGGACGTACTCCTGCTCGATCCCGAGAGCGAATACTTCAGATACCTCAAGGATCTGGACAACGGCGAACCGGAATAACTCCGAATCGCAGCCCATCCGGCCGTCGCCTGCATGGCGGTCGAAATCCATGGGTCGAGCCGTGAACTTCCATGTGGCATGATCTCGCCGTGGCGTTTTGCCTGCTGCTCGTGATCGAGGGCCTGCTGCCGGCGATCAGCCCGGGCGGCTGGAAGCGTGTGCTGGCGAGCCTCGGGGAGGTTCCCGAGCGCCACATCCGTCAGGCGGGTCTCGGCTTCATGTGCGCTGGCGCCCTGTTGTTGTTCCTGATCAACTGAAGAGTGCATCCAGGAGCCTGCGCCGTAGGAATTCGCGAAAGCGAAAATTCGCTATCGCCACGCCCCTGGCCGGTCGATTGAGGCGAATATTGGTGAACATGCAACGAAATCGAGCGGCCGGGGGCGTGGACGGGAGCGGATTTGCAGCCGTGAATTCCCACGGCGCAGACTCCTAGGGCTCCCTGGAAACTCATGATGCCGCGATTGTCCCGGGGTTCGGCGGTCTTGTTTCTCTGGGGCTTGCTGGTCTGGCTGCCCGCCGATGCCGCCGGCGGGAAGTCCGGGTCCATCGAGGAAGCGAGCCGCCTGTTGCGGGTGACGAGCACCGGCGCCATGTTCGAATCCGCCAGCCGGGAGCAGGCCCGGGAGATCATCCGCACCTACTCATTGATTGTTGCAAGTTCCGCGGACCGCTCCCTGCCCCGGGGCGTGCGGGAAGCCATCGCCGAATGTTATCGCCGCAATTACGCCTGGGAGAACTTTGCCGAGGGCATTGCCCGCATTCTCACCGAACATCTCAGCGACAAGGAAATCCGCCTGCTGATCGGCATCTACCAGAACGACGGGCTGCCGCCCATGGAAATCGACACCTTTCGCCGGACTGTGCGCAAGGGCGACGCCATCGCCGCCGCGAGCGCCGAGTACATCTACCACAACAGCACTGGCTGCGTGAACAGCGACGCCCGTCTCATCAAACGCTTCCTCAGCGGCGCATCCGGCGAATCCTGATTCGGGGCGCATTGAGTTGGCGGCGGGATTGCCGCACAATAGCGTTCCACTAGGAGCCTGCGCCGCAGGAATTCGCGAAAGCGAAAATTCGCTATCGTCGCGCCCCTGGCTGATCGATTGAGGCGAATATTGGTGGATATGCAACGAAATCGAGCGGCCAGGGGCGTGGACGGGAGCGGATTTGCAGCCGCGAATTCCTATGGCGCAGGCTCCCAGGAGCCTGCGGCGCAGGTTCCTGGAT
>JAJECW010000052.1 GCA_022821865.1 Pseudomonadales bacterium | reverse complement strand
GGAATTCGCGGCTGCAAATCCGCTCTCATCCGCGCCCCCGACCGCTCGATTTCGTTGCATATCCACCAATATTCGCCTCAATCGATCAGCCGGGGGCGCGGCGATAGCGAATTTTCGCTTTCGCGAATTCCTACGGCGCAGACTCCTAGGCACTGTTTACCTCGCAGCACCGTGTTGCCGGCGCATTTCTTCAAATGGGCCGAGAATTGGCCAGAATTAGCCGCAATTGGCCAAAATGAGCCAAGCTTTCGGGTCACAGCGCCCTCCAACGAGCTCCAGGACCGCGACCTGTGACTTCGGTCATTAACTTGGCTTTCAGATTGGCCAAGTCCTCTCGCACTCTCCGCTCGTTTGGCTGCTGGTCCAGCAGAGATCGGATTTCCCGTAGGGCGAGTGGCCGTTCAGAGTGGCGCAGTAAGTGCAAGATCGCACTCTGCTGTTCTGTAAGATCAACATGCAGTTGTCGGTCTGCCGAGTGGTTTGTGTGACGGAAACGCACGGTCACGCAATCACCGCGTTCCTCAATATCAGGACGGGGCAGTCCGGCGGACTTCGTCAAATCCGCCATCCTGATGGTGCCTCGGCCCCATTCCTCGATGATGCCGCGCCGGTAGAACGTGCGGGCGATCAGCGGGTTCCAGGGCCTTGACTCGTGTGGACCGAACAGATCCACCGGAGTCAGTCCGAAATGCAGCGGCCCCGTCGAGGTTACTTCCAGGCGGTCGTCGTAGACGGCGAGGCCAATGGATCCGCCGCCCATCGCGTAGTCGCGATGGCACAGGGCGTTCGCAAGTGCTTCACGGGTCGCCAAAGGAGGGTAAAGAGGTTCGTCGATGCGTTCCATGCGTCCCACCTCGAAACGGCTCGCAATCGGCAAGGTTTCGCGGAGAAACCGTTCGGCATTCGCAAGCAGGCGGAAGGCGTTGCCGTGGAACTGACGGTTGTCGAGGAATTCCTATCGGTCGAGACCGCGAAAGCGCGCTACTCGGAGCAGATTTTGCGGCATGTCGGATTCGAGCCGTTCGGCCTTTCCGAAAAGCGCAACTGCTGCTCGAAACAAAACACCATCGCGCATTAGGCCCAGACCGCGCAGCAGTTCTTCGGGTTCGCGGCTGCCCGGCTCGTTCAAACGGCCAATACGGACTGCTTCCGCTATAGTGTTGCGAATCTCGGGGACATCCAGATCATTGATGGTCCATCCTGTGGCGGGCTGGTTTTCCCAGCGCTGCTCGGTGTGCATGCGTTCGAAAAGCATGCGATTGTATTCGTCGGTCGACATACTCCGCGTGGCGTTACCCACGCGTCGATAGGAGATCCCCCGATACTGATACGGAGGCGATGAACCCGGACTTACGCGAATGGCAATCACCTGCCGGTCACCCGAAACTTGAACCCTCTCAACCTCTGGAAACGCCGGTGGATCGATTCGTTGAATTTCGGCGCTTACGTCTTCGATTGTGCGTTCGCTCACATCTTGTCCCGCCGCGAGGCCTTCTGGCGTGATGCCGAACAGTACGTACCCACCTCGCTGGTTGAGCATGGCGCAAATCGTCGCTGCGGCTTCGCGTCGAGTTCCGGTGGTGGCCTTGAACTCCAGCGTTTCGGATTCGCCGGATGTGACGAGTGCCTTGATCTCGTCGGGCGTCGTGGGCGCAGTTCCGCAGAAAGATCCGGCATGACTCCTCGCTCAAGCCCGCCTGGCTCGAAATTGGGATTTATCTGAACCAGTGGGTCCGGCCAGAAATGTCCCTCTCCGTACGCGGCGTCGATTGCCTTGGTGATGTCATCTGCCCGGATTTTGGTGAAGCTGCGGGAGAATCTCGCGTATTCGGTGACCAGTTCATTCCGAAAGGCGAAAACATCCATTTGTTATCCTTTGTCGTTGAAATCGCTGTTTTGCTTTTTTTAGCGGCAGACCCCAGGGTCCAATCTCGATTCGACATACCAGGGCGCGAAAATCGCCGCAAGGCCCATTGCACTGTACGGAGACGCGACAGTGGCCCAACATAGCGGATTCGCCGAGTTCGTGCCACTTGCCCTGCAATGAATTTGTGGGCTCAAGGTTTGATGCGAGACAAATAAATGGGGAAACGTTCGGGTCGCCGATCTTTCAGCTCCTTGGAAAGCAGGAGCGTGTAGTTCCAAGCGGGCCACGGCAAGTTGTATCCGTTTGGCTCACCTGGAACGGTCGTCGAACGGACAAAGGCAAAGAGGCCACTGCAAGGCCGAGCAGAAACGCGCCGCTTGGGCTTGACGAGGGCATTCCTGAAAGTTCTTGATTACAATACTCGTTGTACAAAACGTTGTTCGGGGAGAGAAATAGAGGTAAATATTACAGTAATATCAAATGGTTAAGAATCTACAAGCTTCCGCCTTCGGCACCATTTTGCTTGCGGAGCCTTGAGTGGCGTTGAGGGCGCCGCATTGCGCCGGATTCGACCAGGTCATATTATCGGCGCGAATGGCGGTATGGCCGCCTCCCTGCAAAGGATCACAATATGATCATCTACGGTGTTGCCCTGCTGTCCGCGTGCCTGGTGGCGGGCATGCTGATCGGCGAGGGGCTGGGGATTGTCCTCGGAGTGGAAGCGAATGTCGGCGGCGTCGGCATTGCCATGCTGTTTCTGGTGCTGGTCTGCAATTCGGATCGATTCAGCGCCCTGACGGTTGGCGCCGCCGGCGATGGCGTCAAGTTCTGGAGCGCGATGTACATCCCCATCGTGGTGGCCATGGCGGCCCGGCAGAATGTGGCCGCGGCGATGGACGGCGGCGCGCTTGCCCTGTCCGCGGGCGTGGCCGCTGTGGCGGTCAGCTTTGCCCTGGTGCCGGTGTTGAGCCGAATCGGCGCGGACAAGGACGCCGGGGCGGACGGGCGGGAAACCACGCCATGATGGAACTTCTGGAAACTGTCTTTGTTCGCAACAACCTCGTTGTCGCCTTTGCCGTTGTCGGCATTACCACCTGGTTTTCGTACTGGCTCGCCAACAGGCTGACCGCCGGGCGCATCCACGGCTCGGCCATCGCCATTGCCGCGGGCCTGCTGGCTGCGTGGTTTGGCGGAATCATGACCGGCGGCAGCCGGGGCGTGGCGGATTTCGCCCTGCTCAGCGGCATCGGGCTGATGGGCGGCGGCATGATGCGCGACTTCGCCATTGTGGCAACCGCCTTCGGCGCCCAGTTGAGCGAGTTGAAGAAAGCCGGCCTGGCGGGGGTGGTTTCCATCTTTGCCGGGGTGATTGTTTCCTTTACCGTGGGCGCCGCGGTCGCCGTGGTCTTTGGCTACACCGACCCGACCGAAGTCACCACCATCGGCGCCGGAGCGGTGACCTATATCGTCGGGCCGGTTACCGGCGAGGCGATCGGCGCTTCCGAGGCGATGATGACCCTGAGCGTGGCGGCGGGGCTGGTGAAGTCGATTCTGGTGATGATCGGCACGCCGCTGGTGGCGCGCCATATCGGGCTGAACAACCCGCAATCGGCGATGGTGTTCGGCGGGCTCATGGGCACCACCAGCGGCGTGGCGGCCGGGCTGGCGGCGACCGATCCGAAACTCGTGCCCTACGGCGCCATGACGGCGACTTTCTATACCGGCATCGGCTGCCTGCTTGGTCCCTCGATTCTGTTTTTCATCGTGGACGGGATTTTCTAGTGTGCTGTCCCGTAAGTTCGCCACATTTCAGAGCGGTCCTGAAGCGTCAACGCAAGGCGCCGGCCGCGGGCAATACCGGGAGTATTGCCAAGGGCGGCAACGCCGCGGTGGCGCTTCAGGACCGCTCCCGAAGGGCGCATCCCCCGCGGCGCGTGGCCGCGTTGCGCTTTGGCAATGGGGCGGGCCATTACCTGCGGACCGCGCCTAACCACACACCACGGGGGCCGCGCTGAGATGCGGCGAACTTATGGGACAGCACACTAGGAGCCTGCGATGAAGTTCAGTGAATCCTGGCTCAGGGAATGGGTGAATCCGGACCTGGCCACCGCCGAATTGATGGAGCGCCTGACCATGGCGGGTCTGGAAGCCGCCGGCAGCGCCCCGGTCGCAGGCAAGTTCTCCGGCGTGGTGGTGGGCGAAATCCTCGCGGTGGAAGCGCATCCCGATGCGGGCGAACTGCGGCTCTGCCGGGTGAACGACGGCGCGGGAACCCATGCGGTGGTTTGCGGCGCCCCTAATGCCGCGGCGGGGATGAAGGCGCCCTACGCCAGGCCCGGCGCCCGCCTGGGCGATTCGACCGGGGGCGAAAGGGAAATCGCCGCCGCGGTGATTCGCGGCGTGGAATCAGCCGGTATGCTCTGTTCCGCTGCGGAACTCGGCATGGGAGAAGACGCCGATGGCCTGCTCGCCTTGCCGGAAGACACTCCTCCCGGCGCGGACATCCGCGACCTGCTCGCCCTCGATGATCACAGCATCGAACTTGACCTGACGCCCAATCGCGGCGACTGCCTTGGCATGATCGGAATTGCCCGGGATGTGGGCGCCATGCTGGACCTTCCGGTCGCCGGAACGGAAATCGCCGAGGTCGAAACCCGCATCCAGGACGAATTTCCCATAAGCATCAGCGCCCGCGGGCAATGCCCGCGTTATCTCGGCCGGGTGATCCGCGGCATCAGGCTCGATGCGGAAACGCCGCTGTGGATGCGGGAAAAATTGCGCCGGGGCGGCCTGCGCCGCATCGACCCGGTGGTGGACGTTACCAATTTCGTATTGCTCGAACTCGGCCAGCCGCTGCATGCCTTCGATCTGGCCAAACTGCGGGGACGCATCGATGTGCGGCTTTCCCGTCCCGGAGAGGAAATGACGCTTCTGGACGGCAAGGAAATCGAATTCGCCCAGGACACCCTGATCATCGCCGATTCCGCCGGCGCCGTGGCCATGGCGGGCGTCATGGGTGGCATGAAAACCGCGGTGAGCGAGCAGACCGTGGATGTGTTTCTGGAATGCGCCGCATTTTCCCCGGAAGCCATCGCGGGCCGCGCCCGGGCGGCGGGCATGCAGACCGACGCTTCCCAGCGTTATGAGCGCGGCGTGGATTACAGCTTGCAACAGCGTGCCATGGAGCGGGCAACCGGCTTGTTGCTGGAGATTGCCGGCGGCAAGGCGGGCCCCATAAGCGAGGCCTCGGGTGAAATTCCCGCAACTCGCAAGATAAGCCTTGACTACGCCGCGGTGCGCCGGGTCCTCGGGGTGGAAGTGCCTCCTGCTGAAATCAGGCGGATACTGACCCGGCTCGGATTTGTCGTGTGCGGGGAAAATCCCGGGTCGCTTACCGTCGAAGCGCCCTCTTTCCGCTACGATGTCGCCATTGCAGCCGACCTGATCGAGGAAGTCGCCCGCATCCACGGCTACGACAAACTGCCCCTGGGCATGGGGCTCAGCCGCCAGCGAATGGGCCAGGCGCCGGAGCGGCAAATCGAAACCGGAAGATTGCGCCATCAGCTCACTGCCCTTGGCTACCAGGAAATTATCACCTACAGCTTCATCGATCCGGGGCTTGCGGCGAATTTCAGCGCCGGGGACAAGGCTGCGGTCAGCCTGCGGAACCCGATATCCAGCGAACTTTCGGTCATGCGGGGGAGCCTCATGCCGGGCCTGGTGCAGACCTTGCGTTACAACGTGAACCGGCAGCAGGAAAACCTGCGGCTGTTTGAAACCGGCCTGGTGTTCGCCAGGGAAGAGGGTGGATTTCGCCAGCAGGCGATGCTCGGTGGCCTGATCGCCGGAACACGTTCGCCGAAGAACTGGAGCGACAGCGGCGCGAACGCGGATTTCTACGACGCCAGGGGCGACCTGGAAAGCCTGTTCGCCATTGGCGGCAAAAGCGCGGACCTGCGCTTTGTCGCCGCCGAGCGCCCCGGTCTCCATCCCGGTCAATGCGCGGCATTGGAATTGGCCGGCGAAACCGTGGGCCATGTGGGCGCCCTGCATCCGGCCTTGCAAAGAGAACTCGAGTTGCCGCCCGCCTTTCTGTTCGAGACCTGTCTTGAAGCCCTGGGCGCCCGGCGGGTACCCAGGGCGGGAGAACTGTCGCGCTTTCCCGCCACCAGCCGGGACCTCGCCTTCATCGTCGGCGAGGAACACGCGGCGGGTGACATCGAAGGGCTGGTGCGCGAGGCGGCGGGCCCCTTGCTCACAAGCCTTCGGGTACTCGATGTCTATCGCGGCGGCGTGGTGCCGGATGGCTGCCGGAGCATTGCCCTGGGCTTGACCTGGCGGCATCCTTCGCGCACTCTTGACGATGTCGAGGTTGAGCACATAATCAACAAGACTATCAAGGCGCTACGAAAAACATTTCACGCAAGCTTACGCAACTGAACTGGGGATTCCCATGGCTGAAAAAGCGCTCACCAAAGCGGAATTGGCGGAACATCTCTATGACGAAATGGGCCTGAACAAACGTGAGGCCAAGGAAATCGTCGAGCAGTTTTTCGAGGAAATCCGTGTCTCGCTGGAAGACAACCAGCCAGTCAAGCTGTCCGGCTTCGGCAATTTCGAATTGCGCAACAAGAGTCAGCGGCCGGGCAGAAACCCCAAGACTGGCGAGGAAATTCCCATCGAGGCGCGCAGGGTGGTGACCTTCCGTCCGGGCCAGAAGCTCAAATCCCATGTGGAGGGCTATGACGACCACAATGAATAGTGTGATGTCCCGCAAGTTCGCCACATGCGGCGCGTCCCCCGCGGCGTGTGGCCGCGTTGCGACCCCTGGCAACGGGACAGGCCATTACCCGCGGAACGCGCCTTGCCACACACCGCGGGGGACGCGCTGAAAAGCGGCGAACTTATGGAACAGCACACTTGCGCCGAATTGCCGCCGATTCCGCCCAAACGCTATTTCGCCATCGGCGAAGTCAGCGATCTCTGCGCGGTCAAACCACATGTGCTGCGCTACTGGGAGAAGGAGTTCCCCAGCCTGAAACCGGACAAGCGCCGCGGCAACCGGCGCTACTACCGATTGCGGGACGTGCTGCTCGTGCGCAATATCCGGTCCATGCTCTACGACCAGGGATTGACCATCGATGGCGCCCGGCGCAAGCTCAGCGAAGCGAAGCAAGCGCCGTCACCGGCCAACGCCGGCGAGATCAGCGCCCTCGCCCGGGAACTCGAAGAGGTGATCGACCTGTTGTGATAGACTCTGCGGCCTTGGGAGCCAGCGCCGCGGGAATCCTCGGCCGGTTCGCCAGGCTTTCCTGAAAACGGGGCGTAGCGCAGTCTGGTAGCGCACTACACTGGGGGTGTAGTGGTCGTGGGTTCAAATCCCGCCGCCCCGACCAGTTTTCCGGTCAGGAACCAAGTTCCACCACCGGCTTGAATCCGCCCCAGATCATGCGCTTGCCGTCGAATGGGGGCGGATACTTTTCCGGATCCCAGCGTTCGTCGCTCTCGGCGTGTTGCCGCATCTGCTTCATGCCGGCGTCACGGGTCTCCTTGTCGGGCCATTCGATCCAGGCGAAGACCACGCTCTCGTCTTCCCTTGCCTGCACGGCCCGGCGGAAGTCGGTGACTTCGCCGTCGGGAACGTCGTCATCCCAGCACTCCAGAATGCGTTTGGCGCCGAAGTCCATGATCAGGCGGTCCACAAAGTCCGCATGTTCGATGAACTCCTGTCTTTTGGCTGTGGGCACCGCGAGTACAAAACCGTCGATATAGGACATGTATGATCTCCGCTTGTTCCGGGAAGGCGTACAATAGGCGCCTGAGTGTAACAGCAATTCCGGCAAGAAGATTTCCCGTCATCCTGCGCGCGGTCGCAGGATCTCGCTGGGCGGCCACTGCATGAGATTCTGCGACTACGCTTCGCTTCGCGCGGAATGACGGGATGGGGGGGCTTCCCGCACGCAGAATGAACATCAGGACGGGAGCACTCAGCGAGTCGATTATTTCAGAAAAGGCGCCATGGGTAGCAGCAAAACCATTTTCGCGATGACGGCCATGGCATGGCTTGGCCTGGGGTTTTCCGCCGCTGCCCGGGATACCCTGCCGCCGCCGGATACGAGCGGGGCGACCGTGACCGATGGCCGGGGGTTTCGCCTTGGCCAGCGATTCGCAGAACCCAGCGTCATTGCCGGCGGGCATCTGCGGGTGAATTACCTGCTGGAAAACACCGGCCCCGCCCGCTCCGATGTCAGGCTGGAGATTTTTTTCCTGCTGGAGAACACCACCCTGGTCTCGGCTCCCGGAACCTGTCGTCATGGGCCGAGCCTTTCCGGGCAGGAAGCGCTTTCCTGCGGCCTGGGGGATTTCCCCACCGGAAGCCAGCGCTCCCTCAGCGTCACCGTGGCGACCTCGGCCAGGAGCCGCCCTTCGGTAACCGCATCGGCTTTTGTCGGTGAATTGCGGGCGGACGCCACGGCGCCAGTAGTGCATGACACCCTCAGCGACAGCGACGGCGATGGCGTAAGCGATTTCATTGAAACCCTGCGGCGAACCGATCCCCGCGACCCGGTTTCGGTGGACCGCCGGGACGCCCGTATCGATGTGCTTGCCCTGTACACCACCGCCGCCGCCGACCTCTATCCGGGCAGCGTGGAAAACCGGATCAATCATTTCTTCAATACGGCCAACCAGGCCTATTTCAGCAGCGCGGCGCGAATCCGCCTGCGCCCGGTACACTTCCAGAGAATTGCCTATCCCGCGGCGGCTCCGGCGGAAACCATGCTCGCCGAGTTGCTCCATGGCGGCAACTCGGCCTTCGCCAATGTGAACAATCTGCGGCAACGCTACGGCGCCGATTTCGTGGTCTTGTTCGACGCCGCCAGGGGCACTTCGCGCTGCGGTCTCGCCCCGGTGGGGGGATATGGCCGGCAGGGCGATTTCAGCGATCTGCGGGAGCAGGAATTCGGCTATGCCTGGATCGCCATGGACTGCCCGGAAGACCTGGTTCTCGCCCATGAACTCGGCCACAACATGGGTCTGACCCACTCCCGTCGGGAAGACGGCGCCGGCGGCGCCTTCGACCATGCCACCGGATTTGGCGTGGATGGGGAATTCGCCACCATCATGGCAAGCCCGGTACGATTTTCCGTGCCCGAGCGCACGCCGGTATTTTCCAATCCCGAACTTTCCTGCGGCGGATTCGCCTGCGGCCGCCCGGTGGGAGAACCGTCCGCCGCCAATGCCGTGGCCGCGCTTAACATCGTGGCGCCGCAAATCGAGTTGTGGCGACAGACGGCCTTGCCGCCATTACCCGCCATCCGCGGACAAAGCGTGGTGGGCGGCGCCACAGCGGCCCGCCTTGCGCTGGCCGGACAGGTCAATGATGAACTCGCCTACGCCACAACCGTCAGGGAAGGAGACGTACTGCGCCTGCTTGCCGAGGTGGAGGTTGACCCGGAGCATATCGGACAGGTGGGTTCCTTCCATATCCTGATCACCGCCGACTCCGAGCAGTTCCACCAACTCGACCGGGAGATCGGCCTGACCCTGTGGGACGGTTCCCTGGGAAACTTGCGCTCGGCGACCTTCGAGCGGGAACTGCGCAGGATTGAGCGCTTCCACATCATCGACAATTATCAGGTTCCCGCCAATCTCGACGGAATCGAATTGCTGGTTTTCCTCGCCTACCAGGCCGGCGGCGATATTGTTTATCGCCCGCAGCCTCTTCGCTTGCTGTTCAGGGACTAAGTATTCTCTGAAAAATTCCCTCCCCGCCGTGCTACAATCCACCGCCAGCGGAGGCGTCTTTCAGCCCCCGCCGAATCCGCCGTTACATCAATACATACAGCAGTCCAAGACACAACCCTCCCATGCCGGAAACAGATCCGCGGGTTTCTCCCGTCGCGCTAGAAACCGAGATGCGAGAATCCTATCTCGCCTACGCCATGAGCGTGATCGTGGGCCGCGCCCTGCCCGATGTTCGCGATGGCCTCAAACCCGTTCACCGCCGCGTACTGTTCGCCATGCGCGTGCTTTCCAACGATCACGACAAACCCTACAAGAAGTCCGCCCGAGTCGTGGGCGACGTGATCGGCAAATACCATCCGCACGGCGAAAGCGCCGTCTACGACACGGTGGTGCGAATGGCCCAGGATTTCTCCCTGCGCTATCCGCTGGTGGACGGCCAGGGCAATTTCGGCTCCGTGGACGGCGATCAGGCCGCGGCCATGCGTTACACCGAAATCCGCATGGCGAAGATCGCCCAGGAACTGCTTGCCGATCTCGACAGGGACACCGTCGACTTTTCGCCCAATTACGACGATACCGAACAGGTCCCCGATGTCCTTCCCACCCGGGTTCCCAATCTGCTCGTCAACGGCTCCTCGGGCATCGCCGTGGGCATGGCGACCAATATTCCGCCGCATAATCTCACCGAAGTCATCAATGGCGCCATTGCCCTGCTGGCGAATCCGGAAATCAGCGTCGATGAACTGATGGAGCATGTCAGTGGTCCGGATTTCCCCACCCGGGCCATTATCAATGGCAAGGCCGGCATCATTCAGGCCTACCGCAGCGGCCGCGGCATGATCTACGTCCGCGCCCGGGCGGAAATTCTGCGGGACGAAAGCGGCGGCAGGGAAACCATCATCGTCAGTGAAATTCCCTACCAGGTGAACAAGGCCAGGCTGATCGAGAGGATTGCCGAACTCGTCAAGGAAAAGAAAATCGAAGGCATTACCGAATTGCGCGACGAATCCGACAAGGACGGCCTGCGCATCGTCATCGAGTTGCGCAAGAACGAAATGGGCGAAGTGGTGCTCAACAATCTGTATTCCCACACCCAGATGCAGTCGGGGTTCGGCATCAACATGGTGGCCCTGGTGGACGGCCAGCCCAAGCTGCTCAACCTCAAGGGCATGCTCGAAGCCTTTCTGCGGCACCGGCGCGAAGTTGTCTCCCGGCGCACCATGCATCTGCTGCGCAAGGCCCGGGAACGCGGCCATCTGCTGGAAGGGCTCGCGGTGGCGCTGGGCAATATCGATGCCGTCATCGAACTGATCAAGACTTCGCCGACCCCGGCGGAGGCGAAGGACAAGCTGCTTGCCGCCGACTGGAACCCGGCTGGCGTGCTGGAATTGCTGGGCAGGGCCGGCGCCGAAGCCGACGCCTGCCGCCCGGATGACCTCGACCCGGCCTATGGCCTGCAAGCCCAGGGTACAGACGAGACCAGCGGCAGCTACCGCCTATCACCCGCCCAGGCCCAGGCGATTCTCGAGCTGCGCCTGCACCGGCTCACCGGCCTGGAACATGAAAAACTCGTCAAGGACTATCAGGACCTGCTCGGCAAGATCGCCGAATACGTGGAAATTCTCGACAACCCCGAGCGTCTGCTCGCGGTGGTGCGGGAAGAACTTGAACAGGTGCGGGAAGATTACGGCGACGGGCGCTGTACCGAAATCGTCGGCAGCCAGCACGATCTGACCATGGAAGATCTGATTGCGCCGGAAGACCGGGTTGTCACCATTTCCCATCTCGGCTACACCAAGACCCAGCCGCTGGCGGATTACAGCGCCCAGCGCCGGGGCGGCATGGGCAAGGCCGCCGCCACGGTCAAGGGCGAGGATTTCGTCACCCGGATGCTCATCGCCAATACCCACGACACCCTGCTGTGCTTCAGCAGCGCCGGCAAGGTCTACTGGCTCAAGGTCTATCAGATACCCATCGCTTCCCGAACCTCCCGGGGCAAGCCCATCATCAATGTCATACCCACCCTCGAAGAGGGCGAGCGGATCACCGCCATGCTCGTGGTGGAGGAATTCACCGAGGACCATTATGTCTTCATGGCCACCCGCACGGGGATCGTCAAGAAGACCGCCCTGGCGGATTTCGCCCGGCCCCGCAGCGTCGGTCTGCGGGCGATCGAACTGCGCGATGGCGACACCCTGGTGGGCACCGCCATTACCGATGGCAGGCGGGACATCATGCTCGTGAGCAGCAGCGGCAAGACCCTGCGCTTTGCGGAATCCGCGGTTCGGCCCATGGGCCGCCAGGCCAGGGGAGTGCGCGGCATGCGGCTCAAGCCCGGCGCGGAAATGATATCGCTGATTATTCCCGACGATGGAAAGCAGATACTCACCGTCAGCGAAAACGGCTACGGCAAGCGCACCGACACCGGACAGTTCCCGGTCAAGGGCCGGGCCAACCAGGGCGTCATCGGCATGATAACCAGCGAACGCAATGGCCCCGTGGTGGGTGCGGTGCAGGTGGACGACAACAATGAAATCATGCTGATTTCCGACAAGGGCACCCTGGTGCGCACCCGGGCGGCGGAAATTTCCAGGGTCAGCCGCTCGACCCAGGGAGTCACCCTGATCAATCTCAAGGAGGGCGAGAAACTCGTGGGGCTGGAACAGGTTGACGAGCCCGCCGAGGTTGCCGGTCTCGACAACGAGCCGCCGGCGCCGGAACAGACCCACTGACCCTGGCAGCGCACTGGCCCTGGCCGGAAGATGAAACCATCCCGCAAAATCGCCTATCTGGGTCCGCTGGGCACATTCTCCCAGGAGGCTGCCTTGCGCCGGTTTGGCGAAGACAGCGAACTGCTGGAATGCCGCGCCATCGACGAGGTATTCCACGCGGTGGAGAACGAACAGGCCCTGCATGGCGTGGCGCCTATCGAAAACTCCACCGAAGGCGCCGTGAACCATACCCAGGATTGCCTGATCGACAGCCCCGTGCTCATCACCGGCGAGCAGGTGGTGCCGATCGAACATCACCTGCTTGCCGCGGAAGGCGCAAGCCGCGGGCAAATCCATGTCATCGCCTCCCACCCCCAGTCATTGGCCCAATGCCGCAAGTGGCTGCTCGCCCGCTATCCGGATGCCGAACTCCGTGAATGCGCAAGCAATGGCCAGGCCGCGCAACTCGCGGCGGAGGAAAACGGCCTGGCCGCCATCGCCGGCGCCATGGCGGCCCGGATCCACAATCTGAAGCCATTGGCCGAGTCGATTCAGGACCAGGCCGGCAACCGCACCCGCTTTGCGGTGCTTGGCCGGGACGCCGCAGCGGCCACGGGGCATGACAAGACCAGTATCCTGGTGTACGCCGAAAACCGCCCCGGCGCATTGTTCCGGGTCCTGGAACCCTTCGAGCGGCTCGGCATCAGCCTCAGCCGCCTGGAATCGCGCCCTTCCCGGGATGAAAAATGGGAATACATCTTCTTTATGGATTTCTCCGGGCACCGGCAGGATTCGACAGTGCGGGAACTGTTCCGGCGGCTCGGCGCCCGCACCGACGCCGTGAAAATTCTCGGCTCCTATCCCGTCAACACCTGAAATGGACGCCTGTGGCGGCGGAACCGCAAGCATGAAAAAAGACATCGCGATCATCGGGCTTGGCCTGATCGGGGGCTCCCTGGCGAAAGCCCTGCGGGAGTCCGACGCATCGCTGGAGATTGCCGCCGCCGATAGCGATCAAAATGCGCTGGCAAATGCCCTGGCTGAAGGAGTGGTCGGGCGGGTCGGCGCACTGGCTGAAGTCTGCGCCGGGGCCAACCTCGTGGTGGTGGCGGTGCCGCCGCTTGCCGCGCCGGCGGTGCTGGCCGAAATCGCCCGATGCGCCGGTCCGGAAACCCTGATCACCGATGTGGCCAGCGTCAAGTCACACTTGCTGGAGACGCTCGCCTCGCTTCCCGCCGGATTCCGTTCCCGCTTCGTGCCGGGGCACCCCCTGGCGGGGTCCGAGCAAAGCGGATACGGCGCCGCGCGGGCCGAGCTGTTCCGGGGCCGCAACGTGGTATTGGCGCCGCTGGAGGAAACCGCCCCGGAAGCCATCGCCAAAATGCATGATCTGTGGCGCGGTGTCGGCGCCAATGTGCTCGCCATGAGCCCGGAACGGCACGACCGCATCCTGGCGCTCACCAGTCATCTGCCCCATGTGCTTGCCTTCGCCATGGCGGGCCTGCCGCCCCGGCGGGAAAACGGCGCCGGAGTCCATCATTACGCCGCCAGCGGTTTTGCCGATTTCACCCGCCTGGCGGCCAGCGACCCGGCGCTGTGGAGCGATATCCTGCGCGCCAATGCCGGCGCCACGGTTGCGGCGCTGGACGCTTTTGGCGAAGACTTGAAACAATTCCGCAATGCTTTGGCAACAGGGGACTGGCCCGCCCTCGGCGACAACCTGCAAAGGGCGCGGCGGGCGCGGGGGGCATTCGATCTCGCCCGGGGCGGCGGGGAGACGGCGGGGGACGCCGGAGGCGAACGCTGCTTCCATGTGCGGCCCGGCGGCGCCATTCGCCCCGGCGGAATCCGCGTGCCCGGCGACAAATCGATTTCCCACCGCGCCATCATGCTTGGCGCCCTGGCGGATGGGGTCAGCCGGGTCAGCGGATTTCTCGAAGGCGAGGACGCGCTCCACACCCTGGCCGCATTCCGGGAACTCGGCGTAACCATCGTCGGCCCGGAAGACGGCTGCCTCAGAATCTACGGCGCCGGCGCCAATGGTCTCAAGGCGCCGCGCGGCCCGCTCTGGCTCGGCAACTCGGGAACCGCCATGCGCCTGCTCGCGGGAGTCCTGGCGGGGCAGGGCTTTGCCAGCGAACTGCGGGGCGACGAATCGCTCTCCCAGCGCCCCATGAATCGCATCGTCAAGCCGCTTGCCGACATGGGCGCCGTGATTTCCGCCGACGGCGGCAGGCCGCCCCTGCGTATCAGCGGCGGCAGGCTGCGTGGAATCGACTACGCCATGCCGGTGGCCAGCGCCCAGGTCAAATCCTGCCTTTTGCTCGCCGGCCTCTTTGCCGAGGGCATGACCACAGTGCGCGAGCCGGGTCCCTGCCGCGACCATACCGAACGCATGCTGCGTGGATTTGGCGTGGAACTCGATACCGGATCAAGACAGGGGATGACGAGCCTGGTTGGCGGGCAGGCCCTCCGGGCCTGCGACATCGACATTCCCGGCGATATTTCCTCCGCCGCCTTTTTCCTGGTGGCCGCCGCCATCAGCCCGGGCGCCAGCCTCACGCTGGAGCAGGTGGGGGTCAATCCCACCCGCACCGGCGTCATCGAGATTCTGCGGCAAATGGGCGCCGATATCCGCCTGCGCAATCCGCGCGAATCCGGCGGCGAACCGGTGGCCGATATCGAAGTGCGCCAAAAGCCGCTCCATGGCGTTGAAATCGGCGCGGAACAGGTGGCCCTGGCCATCGACGAGTTCCCCATATTGCTCGTGGCCGCGGCCTGCGCCGAAGGCGAGACCCGCATCAGCGGCGCCGGTGAGCTTCGGGTCAAGGAGAGCGACCGCATCGAGGCCATGGCCGAGGGCTTGGGAATACTCGGCATCGAGCACGAGACCTTCCCGGACGGCATCAGGGTCACCGGCGGCGAGCTCGGCGGCGGCATCATCGACAGCCGCGGCGACCATCGCATCGCCATGGCCTTCGCCATCGCCGCCCTGCGCTGTCGGCAAGCCGTCACGATTCGCAACTGCGCCAATGTGGCGACTTCCTTTCCCGGATTCGCAGCGCTGGCGCGGCAGATGGGGCTCGGCATCAGCGAGGCGGACGCCGACTCGTGAGCAATGCGCCGGTCATCACCATGGACGGGCCTTCCGCCACGGGCAAGGGCACGATTGCCAGCCTGGTGGCGAAGAAAATCGGTTACCGCCTGCTCGACAGCGGGGCGCTGTATCGCGTGCTGGCGCTGGCGGCCTGTGAGGAGGGAATCGATCTGGAAAATGGCGCGGCCATCGCAAGAATGGCGCCCGGACTGAAGATTGAATTCCCGGGAAATGGCCGGGTCAGCCTCGGTGGCCGCGATGTCAGCGGCGAGATCCGGACCGGAGCGATAGATGAAAGCGCCAGTCGCGTCGCCGCGCTTTCCGAAGTGCGCCGGGTTCTTCTGCCGGTGCAACACGGGTTTCGCAGCCCCCCCGGTCTCGTCGCCGAAGGCCGCGACATGGGAGCGGTGGTTTTCCCCGGCGCAAAATACAAGTTCTTCCTCACGGCAAGCCCGGAAATCCGCGCCAGCCGGCGCTACAGGCAGTTGCTTGACAAGGGTCTCGATGCTAGACTGCCCGACCTTTTGCGGGACTTGCGGGCCCGGGACCGGCGCGACGAACAGCGAAGCATATCGCCCCTGCGGCCGGCCAAGAGAGCGATCGGGATCGACACTTCGCAATTGACCATTGCCCAGGTGGTGGATCGGATCATGCAAGTCATGCAAGGCCGTTGCCAGGGCGGCGGCTGACCGCGAAAACGAGCTCAGGCGTCCTTTCGAAACTTCGGCCAGTATCGGTTTCGGGTGGACCAGACGAACAGGGCCGCATACTGGCGTGCGGTGGAAGGAAGCGGCGCCCCGCGCGCTGTCCATGACAACTGGTAATTCCATGGCTGAAAGTTTTCAGGAACTGTTTGAAGAGAGTCTGCACAATATCGACATGACCCCCGGCGCCATCGTCACCGGCACCGTGGTGGAAATCGATACCGAATGGGTAACCGTCAATGCCGGGCTGAAGTCCGAAGGCATCATCCCCCGCAATCAATTCGTTGACGAGGAAGGCGACTTCAGCCTCTCGGTGGGCGATGAGGTCAGGGTGGCGCTGGAAACCGTCGAGGACGGTTTTGGCGAGACCCGGCTGTCCCGGGAGAAGGCCAAGCGAGCCGAATCCTGGCTCAAGCTCGAGGCGGCCCATGAATCCGACGAGCCGGTTTCCGGCTTCATCAGCGGCAAGGTCAAGGGCGGCTTCACCGTCGATCTGAACAATATCCGCGCCTTTCTGCCCGGTTCGCTGCTCGATGTTCGACCGGTGCGGGATTCCCAGCACCTGGAAGGACAGCAGCTGGAATTCAAGCTGATCAAGCTCGACCGCAAGCGCAACAATGTGGTGGTTTCCCGCCGCGCCGTACTGGAATCGGTCAGTTCCGAAGAGCGCGAAGCCCTGCTTGAGCGGCTCGAGGAAGGCATGTTCATCAAGGGCGTGGTCAAGAATCTCACCGAATACGGCGCATTCGTCGATCTCGGCGGGGTGGACGGCCTGTTGCATATCACCGACATGTCCTGGAAGCGGATCAAGAATCCCTCGGAAATCGTCAATGTCGGCGACGAACTCGAAGTCAAGATTCTCAAGTACGACCGCTCCCGCAGCCGCGTTTCCCTCGGCCTGAAGCAGATGGGGGAAGACCCCTGGGTCGCCATCAAGAAGCGCTATCCCGTGCATACCCGGGTTCCCGCCGTGGTCACCAATGTCACCGATTACGGCTGTTTCGCCGAACTCGAAGAGGGCGTGGAAGGCCTGGTGCATGTTTCCGAAATGGACTGGACCAACCGCAATATCCATCCTTCCAAGGTGGTGCAGCTCGGCGATGAAGTCGATGTCATGGTGCTCGATATCGATGAGGAGCGCCGCCGCATCTCCCTGGGTATCAAGCAATGCCACCAGAATCCCTGGGAGCGTTTCGCCGAAGTCCACGGCAAGGGCGACCGCATCAGCGGCGCCATCAAGTCGATTACCGATTTCGGGATTTTCATCGGCCTGGAAGGCAATATCGACGGCCTGGTGCATCTGTCCGACATTTCCTGGGACGAATCCGGCGAAGAAGCCGTGCGCCGATTCAGCAAGGGTCAGCGGATTGAAACCGTCATTCTTTCCATCGACCCCGATCGCGAGCGTATTTCCCTTGGCATCAAGCAACTCGACGATGATCCTTTTGCGGACTACATCTCAGCGAATCGTCCCGGCACCATAGTCAAGGGAACCGTGGTTTCGGTGGAGGCCAAGGCCGCCGTCGTCTCGCTCGGCGAAGACATGGAGGGCCTGCTCAAGGCCTCGGAAATCAAGCGGGAGAAAATCAAGGACGCGCGCCAGGAGTTGCAGGAAGGCGCCGAAGTCGAAGTCAAGATCGTCGGCGTGGACCGCAAGAACCGCGTGCTGAACCTTTCCATCAAGGCCATCGAACTCGATCAGGAAAGGGAGGCGGTGAAACAGCACAAGAGCCAGGAAGCGGCGGAAGTCTCGCCAGGCACCATTGGCGGCCTGATCAAGGCGCAGTTGAAAAAGGGAAGCTGATGACCAAATCCGAATTGATCGATCGCATCGCCGCAAAGCAGGACCAGCTCTCCCCCAGGGATGTGGAACTCGCCGTCAAGGCGACCGTTGAGCACATGGCCTGGGTGCTGTCCCAGGGGCGGCGGATCGAGATTCGGGGTTTTGGCAGCTTTTCCCTGCATTACCGCCTGCCCCGGGTGGGCCGGAATCCGCGCACGGGAATTTCGGTCGCCCTGCCCGGCAAGCACGTGCCGCATTTCAAGCCCGGCAAGGAACTGCGCGAGCGGGTAAACCAGCGGATGCTGGAAGAAAGCCGTCTCCGCGTCTGAACCGGAGTTGACGGCCACCGCGCAGATGCGAACGCTCAAGCGATTGCTGGCGGGATTTTTTGTAATCTGCGTGTTTGTCGCAGCGGTGGTATTCGCCGGGTACAACAATACTCCGCTAAGCATCGGCATTGGCGATTGGCGTCTGCCGCCCCAGGCGGTTTCCATCTGGATCATGGGCGCCTTCGTTGCCGGCGGCCTGCTGGGCCTGCTACTGGGTTTGCGGTTGTTTCACGGCTTGCGCCGCAACAGCCGGGAGCGGCGGCTGATGCGGCAACTCGCCGCCGCAAGACAGGAGGTCGAACGCCTCAGGGCGGGTGATGAGGGAACAGAGCCGACATGAGCCGCCAACCCTCCAGGCCCCGGAAGGAAAAACGAATCATCGTCGCCCTGGATTTTGCCGATGAAGCCGGGGCCCTGCGCCTGCTGGACCAGCTCGACCCGGCAAAATGCAGGGCCAAAATCGGCAAGGAACTGTTCACCGCCTGTGGACCCCGCCTGTTGCGGCGGGTGCATGAGCGGGGTTTCGAGATCTTCCTCGATCTGAAGTTTCACGATATTCCCAATACCGTGGCCGGCGCCGTTGGCGCCGCCGCCGGGCTTCCCGGGGTATGGATGCTCAATGTGCACGCATCCGGCGGCGGGGCCATGCTGGAAGCCGCCATGGCAGCCGCGGGGGCTGTTCAAGGAAGAAGTCGCCCCCGGCTTGTCGGTGTGACCGTGCTCACCAGCCTGAATGACGGGGATCTGGCGCAGATGGGCCTGGCCGCCGGGAGCGCCCGGGACCAGGTGCTGCGGCTGGCTCGCCTGTGTGCAGGCGCCGGCCTCGATGGCCTCGTCTGCTCAGCGGCGGAAGCCGCCCTGCTGCGGCGGGAACTCGGCCCGGAAATGCTCCTCGTTACTCCCGGCATTCGCCGGCAAGAAGATTCCCCGGGGGATCAGAAACGGGTCATGGGGCCCGCCGAAGCCATTGCCGCCGGCGCAGATTATCTCGTGGTGGGACGACCGATTGCCCGGGCGAAAGACCCGGCGACGGCGCTGGAAACTTTCCGCAGCGAAATTCATGGCAATTTTCCGAATCTGTCCTAGGCTTTGGTCGCAGTCGCCGGGCCGAACCGCGGCAACCCGCGTGTCAGCCCTCGAAGCTGCATCCATTTCCAACTTCAGATGAGGATACGATCATGAAACTGAACCGCTGGTTTGCCACCGCGATTTTCCTTTTCAGCCTGCTCGCCGCTCCCCTGAGCCTGGCCGCCGAAACTTCGGCGGCGGATTCCGGGGAAGTCGCGCGAATCGACATCAATTCCGCCGATGCGGCCGCCATTGCCGCGGCGCTGGACGGCGTGGGCCTGGTCAAGGCCCAGGAGATCGTCGCCTACCGCGAGATGTTCGGCGCCTTCCAGTCCGTGGAGGAACTGATGGAAGTGAAGGGAATCGGCCCCGGCACCCTGGAGAGGAACCGGGAACGAATCGCCCTGGAAAGCGAATAGTCGCAAGGGAAGCTCTGATTAAGTCAGAGCTTCCCTGCGGCACATGGAAGTGCCGACAATGAAAAATTCCATGGATGGAATTTTTCAGAGAATACCAGGATGCTTGCAGACGCTCCCGGAAACCCCGGGAGCGTCTGGATTTTTCGAATCCGGGATTTGTCCCAGGAGCCTGCGCCATAGGAATTCACGGCTGCAAATCCGCTCTCATCCACGCCCCCGCCCGCTCGATTTCGTTGAATATCCACCAATATTCCCCTCAATCGACCGGCCGGGGGCGCGGCGATAGCGAATTTTCGCTTTCACGAATTCCTACGGCGCAGGCTCCTAGAATTAGTATTCGGGGCGCAGACCGCGCATAAACTCCGATGGCTTAATGCTTTCGGGTATCGCCAATTGTTCCTCATGGTTGTTGGATTTGGATTCCATAAATTCGGAGCACGTTCCAATGGTGAAGGATTGAAAATTCCTATTTCTCGCATTTAACCATCAATCAAGTACTGGTATGCTTGCTCGGCAATTTCGCGGGAGCGCTCGCGTAAGGCCAGTGGCGCAATGGGGTCGCCCCGCAGGCGATACGCCTTGAAGAAATGCGCGGTGCCAGCGGAAGGGTTTGGAACTAGAGTTGTCTTGAGTTCATTGAAGCGCAAGTCAAAATTGTAGGCAGCTACCATTCGCTCAACTTCGCGCCGCGTCAGACTCGAAACTTCGACCAAGTCATCGTCTACCGGCATATCAGCAGGAAGAATCAGCGTACGGTGATGCGCTGTGCCATCGGCCAAGGCAAATGGCGTCGGCGCAACATACATTTTCCGATCTCGCACCAGTATATCACCGTAGCTCCCAATCCCCCGAAAGCTCTTGTTCTCGTGAACGTAAGTACTGTCGGCATTCAAGAAACTACCGTGACAAACTACCAGATCCAGAACAGGGTATCGATTGCCATCCGGCCTTTTTGGATAACGGCCGAATACATAGAACACCTGGCGTCCATTGTGTTCGCCGCATGGAACCTGGCTATTGCAGTCATAGTCGGCGTCCCGGCCCGGATAAGCCAGCCCTTTCAACTCGAACCCCTCACAGTAGCGAACGAGCTTGAAATCAGGATAAGTGTTGCGACCAGATTCATCATAATTCTCACCTACGTCATCAAGGCGAGACTTGAACCAGTTCTAGAAATGGAATTCTTTGTCATTTTGATCGTTGCGCTCAATGAGGATGCCATCGCGCATGGCGGAGACACATTCCTTGAACACGGCGCATACAAGGCTCATGAATTTGCCTCTTCGTAATTTTCACTATATGGGGCATGCAAGCTCTGAATCGCACCCTCGATTTCCGGATCGCTCGTTTGCAGAAGAGAGAGATCTGCCTTCAATTCATGCATTCGTGACAGTTGTCGGATTAACTGCGCCATTACAATAATCCGAACATCGTTGAGACTGAGCTTTTGTCGGAGTTCCCTTAGCCGCGCTACCTGTTCAGATACTATTGGAAGGATGGTGTCCCACAAGTTTCCGTTCCATTGAAGAGCAGGGAGGCTGGAGCGCTTGCGGCATACCAGAATAATGTCGAGATCGATTGGCTCTTTGGCTTGGAGTTTGGGCATGGCAACCGACATCTCGGCTTTGATTGGATGAGCGGCTGTGACGGCGAATCCCGCCTTCATAACGGCATGGAGAACTGAACTCCAGCCTTCGTTGCGTGAGTGATGGTAAGTAAAAACAAGTACGCCTTCATCGGCCAGGACTCGATGGGCTTCGACCCAGACCTTCGACAGTCGCCGGGTAAAGGCATCTGCATCGGCACTTTGCACTTCGGCGCCTGAGCGTGTAGACCGAGACAATCTTTGCTCTTGGTCGTCCAAGATATGGCGCTGCCACACATGAAAGAAGTCGGCAAGTTGGGAGTAATGAACATTGTCGAAGAAGGGTGGATCGCTAATTATGGCATCCACACTTCCATCTGACAGATCAGTCTGGCTGGAATCACCGCAAGACAGATAAACGCGTTTTCCTTTTTCAAAGGCGTCAAAGTCTGTGGCAATATCCGAACCCAGAGGCTCAGAAAGACCATAAACCTTTTCTGTAACCCTGCGGCGCCGACTATCGG
>JAJECW010000138.1 GCA_022821865.1 Pseudomonadales bacterium | reverse complement strand
AAACTCCATCCGTGGAGTTTTTCATTATCGCAAAACAAAAGCGTGGTTTTGTTTTGCTCCCGAATTCAATGGCTTACGCCATCGAATTCGGCGGCACTTCCATGTGCCGCAGGGAAGCTCTGACTTAATCAGAGCTTTCCTAATCCAGCATGTGACAGAGCAGCCCGCTGCGCAACTTGGGCTCGAACCAGGTGGACTTGGGCGGCATTATGCCGCCCGAGTCCGCCACTGCCAGCAAGGCTTCCATGGAAGTGGGATACAACGCGAAGGCCGCGCTCCAGCCGCCGCCATCCACCCGTCGTTCGAGTTCCGCCAGTCCGCGGATACCTCCGACAAAATCCACCCGGTCATCGGTGCGCTGATCCCTGATGCCGAGCACCGGACCGAACACCCAATCCTGCAGCAGGGCAACATCAAGCTGATCGCTTGCCGTCTTGCCGGCCAATGACGCAAGCACATTTTCCCTCGGCCGCACTCGCAGCCAGCGGCCATCGAGATACAAGGCAAACTCCCTCTCCCGGGCCGGTTTCGCCGCGGCGGCCCCTACCCGGGCCACATCGAAATCCCGCTCCAGCCTGGCCAGCAACTGCCCCGGGCTGTGGCCGTTCAGGTCGCGCACCACCCGGTTGTAATCCAGAATGCGGATCTGGTCGTGTGGAAAAAGCACCACGAGAAACCAGTCCCAGGAAGCGGGGCGCTTATCCTCAGAATTGTCCGAGCGTCTGTTTTCACGCAATTTTGCCGCAGCTTCCGAGCGATGGTGACCGTCGGCCACATACAGCGCGGGCAATTCATCGAGAGCCTGTTGAAATTGACGGACCCGGCCCGCATCCGCAACCACCCACAGGCTGTGGCGAATGCCGTCAGCGGCGGTGAAATCCACTTCCGGCTCCGCCCCGCTGGCCCGGACAATCAACTCGTCCAGAGCCATCCCCGCGCGATAAGTCACAAACACCGGGCCCACCTGGGCCCCGAGCGCATCCATGTGGGACACGCGATCCCGCACCTTGGGCGGCCGCGTCAGTTCGTGCTTTTTCACCAGTCCCTGTTCGTAGGCGTCCACCGAGGCCACTGCCGCGAGGCCAGTCTGGACATGATCGCCCATGGTCTGGCGGTATACGTAGAAGCTCTCGCTGTCGTCCCTGGTCAGAATGCCGTCGGCGATGAAGCGATCCAGGTTTTCCCGTCCCCTGCCATAGACGCTCGGGTCCCGGGAATCGATGGCAGGGTCGATGTCGATCTCCGGCTTGTTGATATGCAGGAAACTATGGGGATTGCCCGCGGCCATGGCGGCGGCTTCCGTGCGGCTGAGCACATCATAAGGCGGTGAGGCCACCCGGGCGGCAAATTCCCGGGGCGGCCGCAATGCCCGGAAGGGTCTGGCAAGTTGCATGGCAAATCCCATCAAGCACAAAGCGGGGGCGCGATTATCGCACTTCGCCGGGGGGTTTGCGAAAACCAGGGGTGCGGATGATTCCGATTTTTTTGACTGGAAATCTGTCAGCTTTGCATTGTGGTGGAAAGGTGCTTTGCCAGTACGCGGCGGATGGTTTCCGTGGCGAAGCCGCGGTTCTGGAGGAAGCGGAACAGGCGTTGATGGGCCTTGCTTCCGGGGATGAGCCGTTCAGCCGGGCCGCGGTCCAGCTTGCGGGCGAGCGCCTTGTCGGCGGCCATGATCCAGTCTTCTTCGGGGAGCGCGATTCCACTGATGATTTCCTCGCTTACTCCCCTTGCCTGGAGATTGACGCGGATATGCAGCCAGCCGAAGCCTTCGTGATGGCGGCGGCGCAGATAGTTTTCAGCGAAGCGCTGGTCGGATTGCAGGTTTTCGTCCGCAAGCCTGTGGAGTGCTTCCCGCACCTGCTCCACCGCGGCTTCCGGGAAGCGCTGCCCGAGTTTGCGGGAAAGTTCGAGATGCGAGTGTTCCCGGCGCGCGAGAAGGTCCATGGCGCGGCGGCGCAGCGCAAGCGCGATGGACTCGCTCACGGGTCGCACGAAACCGGCTATGGCTGGCTCAGGTTCCCCGGGAACCGGCGAGGGCCACTACGCCGTCATTGCCCGGGTCGGGCTGATCCCGCTCCCCGGTGGACGCATCGTCGCCGAGATTGCGGGCGCGAATCCCGGCCTCGATTTCATCGGCAATGGCGGGATGATCCTGCAGGTAGGCCGCGACATTTTTCTTGCCCTGGCCGATCTTTTCTCCCTGATAGGCGTACCATGCGCCGGACTTGTCCACCAGGCCGAGCTTCACGCCAAGATCGATCACTTCGCCAAGATGGAAAATGCCCTCGCCATACATGATCTGGAACTCGGCCTGGCGGAAAGGCGGCGAAACCTTGTTCTTGACCACCTTGACCCGGGTTTCATTGCCGACCACCTCGTCACCTTCCTTGATGGTGCCGATGCGGCGAATATCGAGCCGCACCGAAGCGTAGAACTTGAGCGCATTGCCGCCGGTGGTGGTTTCCGGGGAACCGAACATGACGCCGATCTTCATGCGGATCTGGTTGATGAAGATCACCAGGGTGTTGGAGTTCTTGATCACCCCCGCCATCTTGCGCAGGGCCTGGGACATCAGCCGGGCCTGCAGGCCCATATGGCTGTCGCCCATTTCGCCTTCGATTTCGGCCTTGGGAGTCAATGCCGCCACCGAGTCGATCACCACCACATCGAGCGCGCCGGAGCGCACCACCATGTCGCAGATCTCCAGCGCCTGCTCGCCGGTGTCAGGCTGGCTTACGAGGAGGTTTTCCACATCGACGCCGAGCTTGGCGGCATAAACCGGATCAAGTGCGTGTTCGGCGTCGATGAAGGCGCAACTGCCTCCGGCGCGCTGGGCCTCGGCGATAACCTGGAGGGTCAGGGTGGTCTTGCCGGATGATTCCGGACCGTAGATCTCGACGATCCTGCCCCGGGGCAGACCGCCGATGCCAAGGGCAATATCGAGCCCGAGGGAACCTGTCGATATCGCCGGTATCGCCTGACGGTCATTGTCGCCGAGGCGCATCATGGAGCCCTTGCCGAACTGTCTTTCGATCTGGGCGAGGGCGGCATTGAGCGCCTTCTCCTTGCCTGGATCCTTGCTGCCTTCTTTCATCATCGTCTTGTCCTGGTCTGGGATTGAATCACAACCGTAGCTGGTTCCATGAGGTTCAGTTGCGCGTTGGGCTTGCCGCTCCTGGTTGTCATCGTCGCCGCTACCGGGCAAAGCCTAGTACATTTTCCGAAAACTGGCCGCTTTCGGCAGACTGGCTGTGGCGGCTGCGACCGATTACTGTATATACAAACAGTATATTGGCGGGTTATCCGGGAACTTTAGCAATTTCGGCAAAAACTTTCGCGTCTCCCGGTCTTGGCGGATTTCAGTCGAGCAGGACCAGCAAACCCTCGAGCGCGGCGACTACCGCAGCCTCCCGCACCGCGGCCCTGTCGCCCCGAAACTCGAAGCGGCGCGACAGCCGGCGCTGTTCCCACTGCCAGGCCAGCCAGACCGTGCCCGCGGGCTTTTCTTCGCTGCCCCCGCCGGGCCCGGCAATACCGCTCACCGCCACGGCGACATTGGCGCGACTGTGGGCGATTGCGCCCTGGGCCATGGCGAGTACGGCCTCTTCGCTGGCCGCGCCCGGCCCGCCGGCTTCGAGCAATTCTCCAGGCACCCCGAGGGAGCCTTGTTTGGCCGCATTGGAATAGGTCACAAAGCCACAATCGAACCAGGTGGAACTGCCGGGAATTGTGGTAAGCGCCTGGGCAATCCAGCCGCCGGTGCATGACTCGGCGGTGGCGAGCCACAACTTGCGGGCAAGCAGCCGTTCGCCAATCCGGGCCGCCAGCGCTTCCAGTGAATTCGACGCATTCATCGCGCCGGGATTTTCCCCCAATCGGGAAACCCGGTCCACTTCCGGGCCTACTTCCTCTTTGCCACCCTTCGCATCCCGGTTATGATGCGGGCCTGGGGTTGGGAGGGAAAGGCGACATGACCTACTGCGTGGCCGCTTCAATGGACTCGGGCATGGTGTTCTGTGCGGATTCGCTGACCCATGCCGGCATCGATCAGGTCTCCACCTACAGCAAGATGTTTCGCCACGGGGTGGCCGGCGAGCGGCAGTTTGTCATTCTCTCCGCCGGCAATCTCGCCACGAGCCAGGGCGTCATGGCCAGACTGAAGGTCGACATCCGCAAGGACGCCCGCGTCACGCTCAATACCGTGGGCAGCGTCACGGAAGCCGCGGATTACCTGGGCGACATCAGCCTCGAACAGCAGGAAAAGCGCAAGACCGAAGGCGCCAACTTCGAAGCCAGCTTCCTCCTTGGCGGGCAGATCAAGGGCAGAAAGCACCGCCTGATCCTGATCTACCCCGAGGGCAATCACATTACCACCTCCCGGGATACGCCCTACCTGCAGATCGGCGAGAGCAAGTACGGCAAGCCGATCCTCGACCGCATCCTCACGCCGGAACTCGACCTCGCCACCGCGGCCCAGTGCCTGCTGATCTCCATGGACTCCACCATGAAAAGCAACCGCGGCGTGGGGCCTCCCATCGAGTTGCTGCTGTACCAGCGGGAAAGCCTCGTTCTCGACAACCACCAGCGTTTTGAATCGGAAAGCGATTTCCTGCGCGACCTGCGCCTGAGCTGGGACCAGGCCCTCAAGAACGCCTTTCGCCAGATGCCGCCGCTGAGCTGGGCGGCGAACTGGGACAGAGCAGGTCATGGACGAAGCGAAGTTTCCTGAGAGTGGCGCCCGCCAGCACGAAGGGGTAGGCGTCTTCCAGCCCCATGCTGCGATTGAGTGAATTGAGCAGCATCGTCAGTTGCGACCATTTCCGCAGCAGATCATCAAGACTGTCGAAGTGACCGGCGCCCTGGGGCAGGCCGTGGAAGCCGGCGGTCTCCAGGGTGTCGTTCATGTGCAGGTAGTGGGCCCAGACTTCGGCCCAGTCTTCCAGCGGATGTGACTGGGCATAGGCGCTGATGTACTCCAGGTCCCGGGCCGGTGGCGCGGCATGGTAGCGCTCCAGGGCCTCTCGGTAATCCTGCCGCTCGTCGCCGAACAGGCCGCGGAACCGTTCCCGCCGCGCATCGCTGTTGACCAGCAACTCAAAATAGTAATGCCCGCTTTCGTGGCGGAAATGCCCGAGCAGGGTGCGGTATTGCTCGCCTGAACGGCGGCGTTCGATTTCCCTGCGGACGATGTCGGCTTCGGCCACATTGATGGTCACCACACCATGGGCGTAGCCGGTATAGACCTGTTCTTCGCGCACGTCTGGATTCGAGCGCCGGTCCTCGATGAAGCGGAAGGCAAGTCCGGCGGCGCTTTCCCGCTTGCCGGCCACCGGCAGGCCCAGCTGCAGCAGGCCGTAGATGAGCCGCCGCTTGGCGTACTCGAGCTGCTTCCACCAGTGCAGCCGGTCGGCGTCGTTCAGGTTGGGAATCGTCTGGTTCAGGCGGCAGGAAAGACACCACTCCTCGCCCGGCTCGCTCACGACCCAGTTGCACACGCCGTGGTCGATGCCGTTGCGGCATAGCGGTCCAGCCGGACTGCGGGGCACGGCGTCCGGCGTCAGGGGCAGCATCCTGCGCCGGGCCGGGTCGTAAGCCACCCGGCTGCCGCAGCGCAGGCAGGCGGTGTTCTCGAAGAACAGCTTGTGCCCGCATTCACACTGGAAATCGATCATCTTCGGCGGCAACAGTCACTTTGACAAAGCGCGCCCCCATTTCCCGTCATGCCACGCGCAGTGCGGCATCTCATGGGGAGGGCGCTGCCCGGGATTCCGCGACTCCGCTTCGCTCCGCGCGGAATGACGAGGAAGGGGCTTCGCATCTCAAGTCCGCGGCAGGAACCAGGTGCGGGAAATCGCGTCATGGATGGCGGCAAAGTGGATCTGCAGATGATCGATCCGCTCGGGCAGTCCGCGCTCCACAAGTTCCGGCACATGGGAATGTTTCAATTCGATCCGGGCCAAATTGACCAGTTCGGCAACCTCGCCGTGGTTCGGCAACCTGGGAAGCACCTTGCTGATGGTGGTCAGATTGTGAATCACCGCCCGGGGAAACTCCTCGTTGTGCAGCAGGAAGCACACCACGTCCTCGCCATTGATTCGCCGCCGCACGTGCTGGCGATACATCTGGTAGGCGCTTTGGGAGCGCAGCACGCTCATCCACAGTATGCCCTGCCAGGTTTCGGCGAATTCCGGCGGCGCCGCCGGGTCTTCGAGCATGGCAAACAGCTTGCGGGCGCCCACATCCACCATCCGGGAAACCATGTCCGCGCGTTCCAGCGCCCGGCCCATGCGTACAAAGGCATAACCGGCATCCCGGCTCATGGCGCCCGCGAGCATGCCGAAAATCTGCTGGCAGCTTTCGATGATGTGTTCGAGCATTTCGTTGCGCGCGCTGCGATCGTCCGCCTTGCCGGCGGCGGATTGTGCGTAGTAGTGCAATTCATTGATGCCTTCAAAGGCTTCGGTGGGCATCACCTCGCGGGTGGTGCGGGCGTTTTCCCGGGCGTTGGCGAGCATGGCGGATATGGAGACATTGCATGGGTCGGAAATCAGAAACCGGGCCAGATTGGTTTCGTTGGCGGCCTGGTAATGTTGCGCGAAAGTTTCGCTGGCGCCGGTGATGCGCACGAGATCGCTCCAGCCCAGGGTGGTGCGGTCCGGCAGGTCGAGCAGCAGGTTGGAGAACACATTGAGCAGGCGCGCGGTATTCTCGGCGCGCTCGAGATAGCGCGCCTGCCAGTAGATTCTTTCAGCTACCCGGGACAGCATCGCCCTCTCCCATGACCACCCAGGTATCCTTGCTGCCGCCGCCCTGGGAGGAATTCACCACATAGCTGCCCTTGACCAGGGCCACCCGGGTCAGCCCGCCGGGGGTGACGTAGCTGTCGGCGCCCTGGAGGATGAAAGGCCGCAGGTCCACATGGCGCGGCTCGGCGGAATGCTCCCCGAGAATCGGTACCGTGGACAGGGAAATCAGCGGCTGGGCAAGGTAGTTGCGCGGGTTGGCCTTGATCCTGCGGGCGAACTCCTCCCGCTCCGCGGCGCTCGCCCGGGGCCCCATCAACATGCCGTAGCCGCCGGATTCATTGGCGGGTTTGACCACGAGCTTGTCCAGATTGGCCAGCACATGGCTGCGCTCGCTGTCGTTGCAGCAGCGGTAGCTGGGCACATTGGGCAGGACCGGGTCTTCATCGAGATAGTACTTGATGAAATCCGGCACGTAGGTGTAGACGATCTTGTCATCGGCCACTCCCGCGCCCGGCGCGTTGGCCAGTGAGACATTGCCCTTGAGCCAGGCCTGGAACAGGCCGGGCACGCCGAGCACCGATTCGGGATTGAACACCGCCGGATCCAGAAACAGGTCGTCGATACGGCGGTAGATCACATCCACCCGGGACAGGCCGCCGATGGTGCGCATGTAGACCTGGTCATCCTCCACCACGAGATCGCTGCCTTCAACGAGTTCGGCGCCCATGCGCTGGGCGAGATAGGAATGCTCGAAGTACGCCGAATTGTAGATACCCGGGGTCAGTACGGCGATTTCGGGATAGGCCTGTTTGCGCGGGGAAAGCGAGGCAAGCATGTCGAACAGTTCCTGGGTGTATTCGGTGACCGGCAGGATCCGATGGTTCTCGAACAGTTCGGGAAATACGCGCTTGGTGACCCGGCGGTTCTCGAGCATGTAGGACACGCCCGAGGGCACCCGCAGATTGTCCTCAAGCACGAGGAAGCGGCCGTTTTCGTCGCGAATGAGATCGGTGCCGCAGATATGCGCCCAGACCTTGTGCCGCGGCTGGATGCCCACACACTGGGGTCGGAAATTGACAGAATCGAGAATCAGGGCCGGGTCGATGATCCGGTCCCGGAAAACTTTCTGCTCGTTGTAGACATCGTGAATGAAACAATTGAGCGCCCGCACCCGCTGCTCAAGTCCGCGGCGGGTGGTTTCCCATTCCCGGGCCGCGATGATTCTGGGAATCAGGTCGAAGGGCCACTCCCGGTCGATATTCTGGCCATCGCTGTAGACCGTGAAGGAAATGCCCATGGTCTTGATGGCGAGTCTGGCGGCGAGCTTCTTCCCGTCGAGGTCTTTGCGGTCGAGCGACTCCAGGTAGGCGGCAAGTTGCTGCGCTGTCGACCGGGGCGCGCCCGGCCCCTCGATCATTTCATCGTGGAAGGCGCCGGGGTCGTATGATTGCCAATCTATCTGCAAGGGAAGCTCTCTCAATTCGTACTTGCCGCAATGCTGGTGGCTTCGATCCGCCGCCGCCGGCTTGGGCGCTGTGCAGCGGACGCCGTGAATACGTCTGCGTTGGCTGCCATCAATCCGTTTGTGCATGCCATCCCTGGCGCGGCTCTTTGGGCTTCGCCAAGCCCCGGCCTTGTCTCGCACGCCCGCTGCACAGCGCCCAAGCCGGCGGCGACTCACACTGACTTTATCCCATCGGATAAAGATATTCCTTGTGCACTTCGTTACAGGCTGTTTTGACTTCTTCCGACAGTTCGATGTCTAGCGCTGCCAGGGAATCGTCGAGTTGGTCGGCGGTGCGTGCGCCGATGATGGTGGACGCGACGAAATCGAATTCCATGCTCCAGCGTGTTGCCAGCGTGACGGGCGACATGCCCGCCGCTCGCGCTATCTCGACGTATTTCGCCGTCGAGGCCAGGGTGCCTTCGTTTACGAAGCGGCGCGCCATGGCTTGCTGGCGCGGATTGCTGCTCTCGTAGTCGCCGAAGCGCGTGTTCGGCGGCGAGTTGCCGTCGTTGTACTTGCCGCTGAGGACGCCGCCGCCGATCGGCGAATATGGCAGCAGCGAGACTTTCTCGTTGCGGCAGACCTGGGCCAGTTCGTCGAGAAAGCGGCGATGCAGCAGCGAGAAATTGTTCTGGATCGATTCGAAGCGCGCGAAGCCTTCGTATTCGGCGATCATGTTGCTTTTCGTCAGGCCGTAGCTGGTTTCGTTGGACGTGCCGAGGTAGCGCACCTTGCCGGACTCGACGAGGCGGTCGAGGGCGGCCATGGATTCTTCCATGGGCACGATGGGGTCCGGCCAGTGCACCTGGTAGAGATCGATGTAATCGATGTCCATGCGGCGCAGGCTGCCTTCGACGGCGCGCTCGATATGGTGGCGGTCGACGGCGGTCAGGCCGTGGCGGATCGGCGGCACGAACCAGCCGCCGGCCGCGCCGGCGACCTTGGTGGCGATTATCACGGCATCGCGCGGCTTCTGCTTCAGCCATTCGCCGAAAATCTGTTCGGTCAGGCCGGCGAGTTCAGCCGTCGGCGGAACCGGATAGGCTTCCGCCGTATCGAAAAAGTTGATTCCCCTGTCGAAAGACTTGTCGAGAATCCGGAATGATTCCTTCTTGTCGCTCCAGGTTCCGAAACTCATGGTGCCCATGCAAATGGGCGTCACCCGCAGGCCGCTCCGGCCAACATATCTGTATTCCATGCTGCTTCCTTGATTCAAGTAGACGAATGAACGGTCAGGACAATGGCGGACAATTTTCTCCGAGGTAACCACCGCCGCCGCAATAGGCCGGATCCTGCACCTGGAGGAAAATGCCGTCCGGGTCGGAGAAATACACCTCCGGCGTGCCGGTCTCGAAGCCTCCCCGATCAGGCATGCGCATGCTGACCCAATGCATCAGCGGCTCCGTTTCAGCGCCGTCGGGGCGCGGACGCAATCCATACGCGGTCAGTTGCGCGAGAATATTGTCGACGTCGAAATCCCTCATGCTGAAACAGACATGATGGATGAGCGCGGGATTCTCCGGTGGGCCTTCCTCGCTGGCGCCGGTATACATCAGGAACTGGAAACCGTCGCCGACGCCGACCACCGGGGCGTTGGGACCCTGGTAGGCCTGGAACTCCTTGCCGAAAACCCGCCGGTGAAAATCATTGGCGCGGCCGCGGTTGGCGGTGAAATTCGTAAAATGGTTGTAATCGACGAGTTGGAACATTCCCGCCGGGGGAGCCGGTTCGACCGCGTTGCAAACATCGCCCAGGGCGCCGTCCCCGCCGCAATCCATGGGCGAGGAAAGACGGTAGATCAGGCCTTCGACATCCGCGAAGTAGAGATCCCGCGTCCCGCCCGGCCGCTCCCGCACCCAGGAAGTCAGGCCGACCGCCAGGCGGTCCGCGGGCGATTGCGGGCCGGGACCGGGCTCCACGCCGAAAGCGCGCAATTGCTCCTGCACCGCGTCCACATCGAAACCGGCCACGCTCAGGCCCATATGCGCGATCGTCGGCGCCTCGCCGGGCTCGGCGGGGCTGATGGAGAAATAATGCGGCCCGTCGCCCACGCGCAATACGACCTCGTCGCCCTGGCGCGCCTGCACCGGCGCTCCGAACACATCCTGATAGAAGGCCACCGAGCGCGCCACGTCGCTTGAGCGGATGCGGAAGCTGTGCAGTTTCCGCACGGCAACCGGAACCGGACCGCTTTCCACGGCGCAACTCATCGGCGCCAACGCCAGCACGGGCATGGCGGCGAGCAGATTGCGGCGGCCGCAGGAGAAACCGGTTGATTTTCGGGATTTGCTTACTCTGTTCATGAGCCTCTCCAATTGTCTTCAGCGCAAGCTCGCGCGGACTGGCGCAGACTGAATCGGAACTGCGTGACAGGCTAATCCACCGCCCCTGTCAATGCAATGTGGCGATGCAAGCCTTGATTTGTACGCCATTTTGGCGCATGTTTCCATCAACCACCAAGGTTGGGGGCAAACAGATGTCTGGCACAGGGCGAGCACTGCAGAAGCGTACGCATCTGGATGCCGAAAGCAATCGCAAGCTGGAACGGACACCGGCTGAATGGATTATCGAAGCGCGCGAGCGGGCAGTGTTGCCCGCGACCGATTGGCAAACTTTCCGGGACGCGCTGTTTTCCCCTCCCGCCCCGAATACCGCACTGAAACGCGCCGCCCGCCGTTATCGCGAGCAAAGGAGCGGTCATGCGTTTTAGGCTGCTCTTCCCCGGTCGTCTGTGTGACCCTTTGAGTTTGGAATTATTCCCTGTGAAGAGATCAATGCTGGAGCGGACACTAGTTGCCAGAGGTTTTCCGGTAACCATCCATTAACGCTCGCCTTGCTCAGTTCGCTAACCAGGAACCATGTGTTCCCCAACCGATTGTGCAGGATAGCGCTGAGGTCATTTACATCGAGATTCGAAGTGATGATTGCGGCATTCGGGAAAGGCTGCACCCAATACGAAACTGCATTGGACTCATCAAGGATTCTGTGTGCAAATACTTCAGGACACAATTGACTATATGTAAAGAGATATGGTTTCACCTTGGATTATCCTCGTTCTTCTGCTCGTCGACGTTTTCGTCTTTATCGGTCAGCATCGAAGTGGGCTGCGCCAGAACTTCGGCGGGCAGATAATCCCTCAGATCTTTGGCTTTGATCATCTGTAGCTGCTGCATCTGGACCCTGAACTGTTCCGATTGCAGTCTATCTGGGTCATGCTTGGCAAAGCGTATGTATTGAGCCAGATACACTCCCACGACAGCAACTATACCCGCAAAACAGAGAGTGCTGAATACCGGAACTCCTCTCAAGACAAAAACATCAGCCAGCAGCCAAGCGAAAAATCCCAGCACGGGTACCAGCGAGAGCGCGGGCACCAAGGGTCCCATAACCGTCCCTCGCTTGATAAGCAATGTGCCGGTCTGCTGCAGCGCCTCGGCGATTCGACTTGAAAGCTTGGGTAGATCTTCGGATTCCATGTGTTTGCTCCACTCTTGCGGTCAACCTTCGCAACACCTTATCCGGAGGAAACGCGGATCAACTCATTCGGTCACGGTTACCGTCAGGTTCCGGTAAGTGAAGAGCGAACCGTCGCTGGCCACGCCGCGCAGTACGTATTCTCCGGGTTCCGAGAAGGTTGCGGAGGCTTCCCAGCGGTTGTTCTCGGGCACCGGCGGAATGATGTACGGCGGCGACCAGGGGGAGTTGGCGTAGACCCGGCTGTCGGTGTAGGTCTTGAACTGGATCGGGTCGAATGTGACTTTTTCGGCGGCGCCGCGGTAGACGATCCAGGAAAAACGCAGGCCCGGCCCCGATGCGACCACGATGGAAGACGGCGTGCGATAGATCTGCTCGGGCGTACTTGGAATCGGGCGGTCGGCCCGGCCAGGCAGATTGTCCGGATCGTTGGCGTAAGCCGAGAGCGAAATCGGCTCCCCCACCACGGCGCGGCGGAAGTTGTCGCCCTGGACTTCGAGTTCGGGCGGGATATTGGTGCGCAGGGCGTCGTCCAGACTGCCGAAAGCGCCGCCGACTTCGGTCGAGATCACCTGCGGGTCGATGCGGTAATCAGGCTTGAGCGAACCGAAGGCGCGATTGGTCTGGCCCTGGGTGCGCAAGGTCCAGACGATCTCGTCGGTGTCAAAGTTCTCGGGCACGTCGATGGTGAACAGAAAAGGGTTGCGCCGCGGGTAGAAATGCGTCGGCTGACCCATGTCGGCCTCGGCCATATCGAAGCCGTCGACGCTGAGGTCGTCGAGTTCGCCCTCGCCCACATGGCTGAAATAGTTGTCGGGCCCGACGGGGATATCGAGTTGCTCCTCCCAGTTCGAATTCATGTAGCCGAAGAAGAGCGTGTAGCCGCCTTGCTGTTCGTTGGGCCACCAGCCTTCATACGCGGGCGAGACGATCTCGCCGCTCTTGACCATGAATCGCTGTTGGGCGAACGCCGTCTGGGCGACGGCAATCGCCAATATCAAAAGCAAAGCAGTTCTCATGCGCGACTTCTCCGCAACCGACCCATTTGTTAGAGAGACTTTCTGAAGTTGTTGAAGATTCGGGAAATACGCGCAGGGGCGGCACATGCGCCGCCCCTGCCGTCCATCAATCACTTCCGGCGATGCCCGCTTCCACCGGCTCGGGCGCCCAGCACAGCGGACAGCCGATGTCGTACTCGTTGCGGTCCTTCATCGCCGCCCGGCGCATGGCCATCTCGGCCTGGAACTGTTCTTCGGTCAGCGAAACCGAGTAGCCCAGGTCGATGAACATGTTGGATACCGAGCGGCGCCCGCCTCCGGCCCAGTTGCGTCCGTCGGCCAGATTCGGATTCGCCGCCGTGGTGTCCAGGAAACCGATGGTGTGCAATATCGTGCCCTTGGGCAGCAGCGGCGCCTTGTCGTCCTCGTAGATGTACTGCTTCACCCAGTTGTGGTCGTAACCCACGCAATTGAGCGTGAACTGGTTATGGCCCCAGATCGCCTCCAGGCACATGCGCACGCCGGGAGCGTGCAGATGCGGCTCGAAAGCGATGATCTTGGTGTGCTCCTGCAACACGACGTAATTGTGTACTTCCTGGTTGGCGCGATTGGGCAGGATGTCGATATCGACGCCGTTGCCCGTGCGCGGGCCGCGCCTGCTGTACTCGGGCGCGTATCCCACCGGGAAGAAGCTGATGCCGAATTCCAGATGCCCTGTGGTGTCGCGGCCGTTGGAATGCAGATGCGCGGCATAGAGATGCAGGGCCGAGTTGGCGGGCAACAGCCGTCCGGCCTTCTCGGGGAAGGTGTCGGCATTGCGTCCCACCTCGTGGATCGGCCAGCTTGTGATATCGCCTGAAATCGAGGTGCCGCTCTCGTTGAGCACGCCGCTCCGATAGGTCATGTGGTGGAAGATGTAACGCCCGCCGACCGTGCTCGTGCCGATATCGGCGGGAATGTCGTTGATTTCGCGCACTTCGATCGACTTGACGTAGCGATCCTCGGTCAGACCGGTCGGCACCAGGCCGATATCGCCCCACCAGTCTGGGCCGATCGCCGGCCGCGAAACGTCCGCCGAGCGCAGGATCAGGTCGGGCTCGCCCAGGGTCCACTCGGTGCCGTCCGAGAATACCAGCGGGACCGGCTCGTTGTCGGGATTGCCGCGCGGCGCGCCGTGCGCAACCCAGTCCTGGATCAACGCCAGGTCCAGATCCGACAGGGAATAATCGTTCTTGAAGCCGTTGATGCCGATGTTCTTCTCGACGAACCAGGGCGGCATGGCGCCCATGCGGTCGCGGATCGCGGTGCGATACTGGATGACGGGCGCCCAGGGCCGGACTTCGTCGTAGGACATGAAAGACATGGGACCGCCGCCGCCGGGCCGATGGCATTGCTGGCAACTGCGCTGCAGGAGCGGAGCGATATGGTCGGCGTAGGTGGCGCTGCCCGCCTCCATGCCGAAGTCCTCGATGTCGTAGTAGTGCATCTTCGTACCGAGGGCGTTGGCGCCGTATGACTGCGCCCGCAGGACGCCCGACACGAGCGCCAGGCTCACGCCCAGCAAGGCTACCAACAGATGTCTGCTCATCATTGTCGTCTCCTCTGGAGTCCGATGGCGTTCCGCCGGAATGCATTTCACCGAGCATAAAATCTGCCGCCAATAAAGTCCACACCGGATTTGCGGCAATGTGTTACGGGGCATAGTTGCAGAACCTATGCCCGGGGCGCAGCGCAAGGCCTGACCCGAGAGCGGATTTGCGCCCCGTTTCGCGACAGTTCCCGGCTGAGCTCAAAAGTCTTCTGGATATTCATCCAGAATTCCGGTGTTTGCCCGAAGTACTCTCCCAGCGCGATAGCGGTCTCGGCACTGACGCCCCGCCGCTCGTGCGCAATCTCATGCAACCGGGTCGGAGGCAATCCGGTATCCCGGGCAACCTGATGCACGGTGAGCCCGTGATCCTGAATCTGCTCAAGCAGCAATACGCCAGGGTGCGTGGTCATGCCAGCCGGGTTCACCTAGGAGCCTGCGCCGTAGGAATTCGCGAAAGCGAAAACTCGCTATCGCCGCGCCCTGGCTGATCGATTGAGACGAATATTGGTGGATATGCAACGAAATCGAGCGGCCAGGGACGGGGATGAGAGCGAATTTGCAGCCGTGAATTCCTACGGCGCAGGCTCCTAGCTTGCTGCTGTGTACATCAACTACCCACTACACTACAATCCCCACTGATTTCACTTCAGGTTCATTGAGGAATCGAGGCATCATGGCGCGTAAAACCGCAAAACGTATTTTGGAACAAGTTTCTGATGCAAACTGGTGTGGCGAAGCTTGTGCGTTTTATTCAGATCAACATGTCAGCAAAGACAGAATTTTGGAACAAGGCGGAGCAGCTTTCGATGAACAAGTAGGAATAACTGGAAAAAAGGATTGGTACCGGGCGGCCTATTACGCAGGAAAAGGGCATGGATACATCGATATGCATGTTCGACAGAATAGAACCGTTTTCATGAAATTCAAGCCCCCGAAATCACAATTCTATGTTTGTCGTATGTGCTCGCCCCGAACACATTTAGATATGGATTCACTGGTGCCACGAATTTGGCGAAAAATTGGTGTGAGTTCATTCAACAACTAGAATTTTCCAAAAAATCACATATCATTTATATGAATCCCCAATTTGCAAATGCTCACAGAAACTGGAATTACATGATGCAAGAATTTGAGAATCATACTTCACGAGATTGGAAGTATGAAACCTCTCAACAAAATGCACTTCAAGTTGATGGCTTACAAGGACCTGTTGTAACCCAAATTATAACCGGAACGAGGAGAAATTGAGATGTCACAGACACTTGAATTATTTCCTGAGGAAGCGGCATTATCCTTGCCACCACAACAACTCAACTTGCTACAAGCAGGTGGAGCAGACTACCAATCAGCGTTTATCAGCCCCGATGAAGAGAGCATACTTATTGATGCCATTGACCATCAACATTGGTCCAATGAATTGCGCCGCCGGGTACAACACTACGGCTTTCGTTACGACTACAAGGAGCGCATAGCATCCGAAGAACAACGAATTGGGGACATGCCCGAATGGGTTGTTTTTCTGTGTGAAAGGCTTGTGACGCAAGGAGTTTTTCCTACGCGCCCAGACCAGTTAATCGTAAACGAATACAAGCCAGGGCAAGGCATTGCGCCGCATACCGATCGGAATTGTTTCGGCCCGGTGGTGGCTAGTGTTTCCATCGGCAGTGACTGCATGATGGACATCTACCGCACACCGGGTTCCAGAGCGGATTCTTTCCGGATCACGCTCAAGCGACGCAGCCTGCTCATACTTCGCGGTTTGGCGCGGGAAAGATGGCAGCACGGCATTCGCCCGAACAAGTCGGACTTTCAGAATAATCAGAAAATTCCTCGAAAAAGGCGTCTCTCGCTCACTTTTCGTACCATGAATCACTCAAATTCTGGATCCAATCTGTCCGGCCATCCAAGTAAACAGTTAGGAATTAGCAAATGAAACTCAATTTTAATAGGATTTTTCCAAACGGCATGAAAGTCGCCTCGAACCTGATTGTTGCTCCTGTATCGGTATTCTTCTTGTCTTTCCCCCTGCTACTGTGGAAGATGAACTTATCCACGAACTGGGCTATATTGTTCTTGGCGTCCACTAGCTTATTGTTGTATCTGGCTGTTCGTGACATATTGATTCCTATATTTGAGGCCAGAGTGCAAGTAGAACTGCAGCCGAAATATGCAAAGTCAGCGTTTTTACTGTACGATTAAAAGCAAATACTATCTCCGTATTTTATGCCATTTTTACATTACCCTTCCTTGCATTTTTGGCAACGAGTGACTTTGCACTTGTTTTTTCATTACTGGCACTGTGCTTCATTACCACTTTGTATTCGGGAGAATAGAGGTTGACCTGGACAGTTTATTCAGAACATTGGAAATGGTTGATTGCATGTTCGCACGATTATTCAACGGTTTTGGAGGATTCATAATGTTTCTTTACAGCATATATCTCGCAGTCATTGTCTTTTTGGTAGCAGAAGCAAGTGCGGTAACAACGAGTTCCATAAAGGGACTTGTTATCAGAAACTATAAGATGCCACAAAGTCAGTCGGATTGATCAATGAACGGATCAGGAAGGGAGTTTATGACTGCAACAGTTCCAACGCCAGCATAGACAATACAAATGCAGCCAGCCGCCCCCACCGTTGCCGCCTCCGTGGCCAACGACATTTTCCAGTTTGGCGCCCAATATCAAGGAGGCGTAGGCGTGCAACGGCGCCGACCGCAGGTGGGTGTGGAGCACGCCGGCGATGATTTCGGCGACCATATGCTCCGGCGCATCCAGCACGTCCCGGTAAGTCGCCTGCCGGAGCGCTCCGGTCGAACGCGCTCCGGTTAACGACGATTTGGCCATTGCCCCCTCTTCAAATTCGTGGACGGATTCGCCCCGATACTAAACACACATTTCATGCCAACACAAACAAATGACGAATTTTTCCTTCAGACACACGTCCCGTTCGACATCTCGCGGCCGGTTGCTTGTTTTCAGATGCTGATTTGCTACGATCATTGGTCAAACGGGATGACAGTCGATCATCCACCCGGCATTCGTGGGAGGCAAAAGACCATGAACACCCGACAACTGATTGAAGAAGCAGTTTCCCTTCCGGTCGAGCAGCGCGCGCTGGTGGTGGACAGCTTGCTGAGAAGCCTGAGCCTCACTGATCCAGAGGTCGATGAGCAATGGTATGCGGTGGCGAAACGAAGGCTTGAGGAACTCCGGTCCCGCGGAGTCGATGCGGTCCCGGCAAGTCAAGTTTTCGACAGGCTAGGAGCCTGCGCCGTAGGAATTCGCGAAAGCGAAAATTCGCTATCGCCGCGCCCCCGGCCGGTCGAGTGAGGCGAATATTGGTAAATATGCAACGAAATCGAGCGGCCGGGGGCGTGGATGAGAGCGGATTTGCAGCCGTGAATTCCTACGGCGCAGGCTCCTAGGGAAAGATCGTTAGTGGGCGCAGTCTGGTTTCATCCTCAAGCTGAACAAGAATTCAACGAAGCAATCAGACTACGAACAGAAGGAAGCGGGGCTCGGAGCCGACTTCGCCATTGAAGTGCGTTATTCAATCGACCGGATAACCGCGCAGCCCGAGGCCTGGCCTGTTCTCAAGGGAGAGATACGGCGAACATTGGTTAGACGCTTTCCGTATGGAGTACTCTATTCCGCGGAACCCCAAGGAGTTTTCATTGTTGCCGTAATGCACTTGAACCGCTCCCCCGAGTACTGGAAAAGCAGGGAATAGGTTCAAGGAGCGATCCGTCAGGTTACGAATACAGAGCGATCATTGGACATCCACTTTTTCGCCGATAGGCATCCCGCACACGGAGCATTAAAGGGACACCATTAGGCATCCCTCCGATGACATCGTACCGCTACCCTGCCGGCGCCCCCGCCCCCTCCAACCGAGCCAGCTGATCGGCAATGCTCTCGTGATCCCTTATGGACGGGGTACCATGGGACACTTCTCCCAATACATAGGTGGCTGACACGATATCGGACGGTTTTCAACGGCTGCGCTTGACCGAACATGTTTGGGCCGCATTCAAATTGACAACACCCTTCCGGAGCCATTACCTTCTGCACATGTCTCGACCAGCCTCATCTCGCAGGCAGCGTTATACCCTCGGTTGCTCCCAGGAAATTTTCTCCAACGAGGAGGAGGAGATTGAGTTGCTGGAGCGCTACGGCCACTGGTATCGCCGCCTGACTTGCGGGGAATTGCGTCCGGAAACCAAAGCGCAACGACAATTCGTCGAAGTCGCTCAAGGCGAGCGCCAACCGGAAACAATTCACGAAAAAACCTGGAAGAAGTATCGTGGCCGACTCGCCTGGGAAAGCGACCCGGCCAACCGGTCGGCTATGGGCGAATTGCGGTCGAATGCCGAACGACCGCGATGACTGGAAACGTATGGCTGGAGCACAATGGGGCGAATTGATGCGGCGTTCGCAGGGTCGGGATGACTGAACTTGAGTTCGGCGTAGTAGCCAGTGTCGCGCCGAAGCGAATGAAAGTTGTCAGGGTTCGCGTAGGTATTGCATAAATTGTAAGTTGAAGTTACATTTAATGCATGAATTACAAGCCGCGTATTCTGGAGTCGCTGGTTCACCGCGCTGCCGGCGAATACCCCGTGGTGACGATCACCGGGCCGAGGCAGTCGGGGAAGACCACATTGTGCCGCTCGCTTTTCCCGGACAAGCCATATGTCAATCTCGAGCCTCTGGATGAGCGGGATTACGCCCGCAACGATCCCCGCGGATTTCTTGCCAAGTATCCCGGCGGAGCGGTAATCGACGAGATTCAGAACGCCCCCGGTCTCGCCAGCTACATTCAAGTGGCGGTGGACGATAATCCCGCGCCGGGAAGTTTCGTCGTTACCGGCTCGCAGCATTTTGGACTCACGCAAGCTGTCAGCCAGTCCCTTGCCGGGCGCACGGCGATGGTCCACTTGCTGCCTCTCAGTTTCGACGAACTGACCTCGTTCGACACCGCAGCCGACGATTTGTGGCAGGTGATTTTTCGAGGGGCTTATCCCGCCATTCACGCACGCCGCCTGAATGCGAGGCGCTGGCTCGAAAACTACCTGCTTACCTACGTCGAGCGCGACCTGCGCCAAATATCGGCGATCGGCGACCTCGCGGCATTCGCCAACTTCATGGCCTTGGCGGCAGGCCGTTCCGCCCGGGAATTCAATTCCTCGGCTATCGGAGGAGACGCGGGAGTTTCCCACAATACGGTTCGCGCCTGGATGTCGGTGCTGGAAGCGAGTTTCATTGTTTTCCGCCTGCCCGCCTGGCATGGCAATCTGCGCAAGCAACTCCGGAAGACGCCGAAACTGTATTTCGTGGACAGCGGTCTCGCCTGCCGGCTGCTGGGCATTCGATCCGCGGAGGAATTGCGGCGCCATCCCTTGCGCGGGGAAATATTCGAGAGCTGGGTGGCGGCGGAAATCTTTAAACATCGGACGCATCGAGGCGAAGCAGGCGGCATGTTTCACTTCCGCGCCGCTCGCGGCCCCGAGGTTGACATTGTGGTGCGCAAAGGTTTCTCACTGATCGGCTGCGAGGTGAAATCCGCTGCGACGATGGATGGGAGCTTCCTGCGCCCGCTACACCGATTGGAAGAATTGATCGAGGGGACGCCTGAATCCGGCGCCCTGAGCAAGCGGCTTGTTTTCGGTGGCGACCGAGGACAAAAACGCTCGCAAGTCGAATGCATCCCCTGGCGTGAAATTCACCAGAAAGACTGGATGTAATCCAGCTACTCCGGCAAGGCGAAGGCCGTCAGGGTGGTGCCGGAGGGGATGAGGACGTGCTGGCGGCCGTCGAGCATGAAGGTGGTCGCGGCGGCGCCCCAGATGCGCGAGCCGGTCTGGTAGTGCCAGAGGTTTTCGCCGGTGGCGGCGTCGAAGGCGATGAAATTGCCTTCGTGATCGCCGGCGAAGACGAGCCCCGAAGCCGTGGTCGTGACGCCGCCAAAGGTCGGCGAGGGATAGGTAAACTCCCAGCGCAGCTCGCCGGTGTGGATGTCGAGCGCGCGCAAGGCGCCGGCGCCGTCGGGTTCGATGAACACGACACCGCCGAAAGTCGCCTGGCCGGGCGTATAGGCCGGTTCCTCCGGCACATAGGTGGCGCAGGTTTCCCGCGCCGTGACGTAGAACAGTTCCAGTTCGGGGTGGTAGGAAGGCGGCATGAAATTGGTCGAACCCCAGGGGTCGGGCAGACAGCCCTGGCTGCCGTCGTTGAGGATGATCGGCCTGCCGTCGGAGCCGACTTCCCGCGCCCAGGTGGTGCCGGTAAAGGGCTTTCCGAGCAATAGCTCGCCGTTGGTACGATCGAGTACATAGAAGAAGCCGTTGCGGTTGGCCATCATCACCAGCTTGCGCGGTTCGCCCCGCCATTCGGCGTCGACGAGTACAGGCACATGGTTGGAATCCCAGTCGTTGATGTCGTGGGGCGTGAACTGGTAATGCCAGCGCAGATCGCCGCGGTCGGCGTCGAGCGCGACGATGGAATTCGAATACAGGTTGTCGCCGGGGCGCGAATCGCCGAAATAGTCGGGGTTGGGATTGCCCACGCCCCAATAGATCAGGTTTAGTTCGGGGTCGTAACTGCCGTTCATCCAGGTGCCGCCGCCGCCGCGGGCGAGCACTTCCGGATCGTCTGGCCAGGTTTCGCTGCCCGGCTCGCCCGGGCCGGGAATCGTGTTGAAGCGCCAGAGCCGCTCGCCGGTGACCGGCGCGTAGGCGTCGATGAAGCCCCTGGTGGCGTACTCGCCGCCGGAGATGCCGACGACCACCTTGTCGTCGATGACGAGCGGCGCCAGGGTGGCGGCGTAACCGATGCGGTAGTCGGCCAGTTGCACGTCCCAGAGGATGTCGCCGGTGCGGCGGTCCATGGAGAGCAGGTGCGCGTCCAGCGTGACCATGAACAACTGGTTGCCGAGCATGCCGAAACCGCGGTTTACCGGCGCGCTCGCGCCATAGGTGAGGTCGTCGGGCAAATCGCGGCGATAGCTCCAGAACGCCCTGCCGCTGCGGGCGTCGATGGCCCAGGCGTAATTGTTCGAGCCGGTGACGTAGAGTACGCCGTCGTCCACGAGCGGCGTCGCCTCGAAGCCGCGGCCGCGGGTTGTGGTGCCAGTCTGAAAGGTCCAGATCGGCCGCAATTCGCCGACGTTTTCCGGAGTGATCTGCGCCAGCGGACTATGGCGCCGGCCGCTGTAGTCGCCGGAATACGTCAGCCAGCGCTCGGGGTCGTCGAAGCCGCGGAGAATGTCCTCGTAAGTCGGCCCGTCCTGCTGTGCGAGCAACGGCATGGCGAGCGGCAGTATCAGGCAGGAAAGCAGGCGGCCTGCATAGCGCATGAATATTCTGCCGTTACGTTTCATTGGCTGCCGTGAAGGAAGGCAAGCAGATCGGCGAGTTCGCCCTCATCCAGTTCGGATTCGTCAAATACCGGCATCAGCGATTCCCCCAGCCTGGCAATCCGACGCAAGGCGTCGCGCCTGAAAGCCCGCAGATCCTGGTCTTCAGTCACCAGTTGCAGCGAAAAAGCGTCTTCGTTTTTGAGTACGCCGGTAACCGCTTCCCCGGCGCCGGTTTCGACGGCGACCGGACGAAAGCCACGCTCGATTCGTCCGGAAGGCTCGCGGATCGATTGCATCAGCGCCTCCGGCGACCGGCGGCGGGTAACGCCGGTCAGCGCCGGACCGAGCACGCCCCCCGCTTCCGCGCCGGCCCGATGGCATTCCGAGCAATTGGCGGCGAACAGGCGCCGTCCATTCCCCGCATCCCCGCTGAATTCCGCGTCTCCGCCCCCTTCCGCCAGCGTCGCCATGAACGCGACCAGCATCCACAGTTCCGTCTCGTTCAACCCGTGAGGCGGCATGATGCTGCCGGGAATCCCATCGCGAACCACATTGAACACATACTCGTCATTCACCCCGTCGCGCGCCCACATCAAACTCAGATCCGGCGCGTCGATCGACAGAATCCCCTTGCCGTCGGCCCCATGACAAGTCGCGCACTGCGCCCGAAACAGCGCCCCACCCGCAAGAACCGCCCGCGGCTGGCCCGCATAAGGATTAACCCCCTGCGCAGCCGCATCCTGCCAAACTCCGGACAAACAAAGCATTGCAAGCACGAAACAATTTCCGAAAATCCGAAGCAAGACCAAATCACCCCACGTCCCAACTTTCGCCGCTGAGAATACCACGCATAAGGTTTCTGCCACACCGACGAGAATCTGTTTCGCTAAGCGCAAAAAGACTAATCGTTGAGCGGCTGCTCGGCGTTAGTCGCCGTCCGGCGGGAGGGGTGCGGCGGGCGTGCGAGACACGAGACATGGGTGAGGCCCGGTCGGCGCA
>JAJECW010000093.1 GCA_022821865.1 Pseudomonadales bacterium | reverse complement strand
AGACAACCAGAAATTCTCTTTTTGGCGCTCCAATACTCATGTCATTCTGCGACCGAGGAGGCTGCGCCGTAGGAATTCACGGCTGCAAATCCGCTCTCATCCACGCCCCCGGCCGCTCGATTTCGTTGCATATCCACCAATGTTCGCCTCAATCGACCGGCCGGGGGCGCGGCGATAGCGAATTTTCGCTTTCGCGAATTCCTACGGCGCAGGCTCCTAGGTATTCTCTGAAAAACTCCATCCGTGGAGTTTTTCATTATCGCAAAACGAAAGCGTGGTTTTGTTTTGCTCCCGAATTCAATGGCTTACTCCAGTCACGGAGCACAGCTCCGTGCCGTTGCGGCCGCGCTCGAAGCTGCGCTTCGAAAACGCTTGCCTTCACCCATCGGATTCGGCGGCACTTCCATGTGCCGCAGGGAAGCTCTGACTTAATCAGAGCTTCCCCTAATACTTCCAATCCTCGTGAGCCAAAGGTGCGCGATTGAGTTCGTCGCGGTATGTGCGCCACTGCGGCATGGCCGCGTCCATCAGGGCATGGAATCTTTCGTTGTGGCGGCGTTCGTGGAAGTGGACCATTTCGTGGACGAGCACGAAGGCCAGGCAGTTCGGGGGCTTCTTGGCGAGTTCGAGATTGAGCCAGATGCGGCCGGCGCCGGCATTGCACGAACCCCATAGTGTCTTCATTCGTTTGATGCGCAATTCCTGGACCTTGACGCCGACCTTGGGTTCCCATTCCTCGCAAAGAACCGCCAGCCGCGCTTGCAGTTCCCGGCGATACCAGCGATGAAGCGCCGCGGCCCTGGTCTTGCGGTCGGAACCTTTGGGCACGCGCAACTCAATGAAAGCGCGATTCTGCAATCGGACATTGGAACGAGTCGCGCCTTCGACGACATTGAGCCGGTAGCGGCGCCCCTCGAAAAAATGGCTCTCGCCGGAAACGAACTCCCGTTCGGACTGGCGAGGCTGGGTGGCGAATCGGGCCTGCCGCTTGCGTATCCATGCCAGTTTTGAAATCACCGCGAGCCGAATCGCTTCTTCGCCTAGCCGAATCGGCGCCGCCACGCGCACCCGCCCTTCCGGAGGGTAGACGCCGAGATGCAGGTTCTTGATGTCTTTGCGGACGATTTCCACCGCGATGTCGGCTACCTGCAGCAGGTAGTTCTCAGTACTCACGCTGGGCCTTCACGATTTCGAAGATTTGATCAACGAGTTCGCCATCCGGAAGAACCTTTCCGATGGCTTTGCGTATCTTCTTCTCCTTCATGGCGTGGCCTCGAAAGTCCGCCATTTTTGCGTTGCGAATCGCATCATGCACCCGTAGCACGGCAGTCTCGGCGAGCGTGGCGCCCGGTTCGGCAATCCGCCGTGTGGATAAAACCGCTTCCAGCCCCGGCTGGCCTTGCAGCAAGTCGAAAATCGCCTGGAGCGCGGGGCTATTGATTGTCCGCGGATACTGGCCCTGGTCGGGGTCGCGTACGTTTCTGGCGAGTTCGACGATTTTCTTGAGGTAAGTCTGATAGTCCAGCGCCTGCCGCTTGCGTTCCCCGATCAACTCGTCAAGCAGGACGGACATGTTGGCGTAGTACCTGGGATTGACGGCCATTTCGTCGATGATGAGCCGCCGGACATTGTTCTCGATGGTTTCGGCCATCGCGTCCTGATTCCCGCGGATGCCTTCCGGCAGGGATTCGAGCGCTCCGGTTCCCCGGTCGAGGATCAGTTGCACGAGCGGCAGTTCGTCAAAGGCGGAAATCTTCTCGCTTTCTTCGGCTCGAATGTAGGTGTCGAGGAGATGCCGCATTGCGGGTTCATACACCTTGAGATCGATGTAGTCGCCGCTGGCGAGTTTCACTTCCGAGCGTACCTTCTCGAAGTGGTCGACTTCAGCGCGGATTGTTTGCGCCTCGGTGCTTGAATAGCCGGCGGCATCCATCTCATTGGCGAGCTCCGCATAGGCGCGCAAATAGGCTGCCGCCATCTTGTACAGAGCGAGCCGTTTTCGCTCGTTCGCCTTGAGTTGCTCCATGTTGCCGCTGTCAGCAGCGCAGAAATAATGGAGATAAGCGGCAGTGTCCTTCGGCGGTTCGACTGGCTCGCATAGCGCCATGACCGCCTCCCGCGCTTCCTCCAGGCGCTCCCGGGCCTGCTGAAGCCGGTTCTTCAGCAGCCCCGCCACGTCCTCCCGGTCGAAAGCCTCGAATGCTTCGCCGGTATAGTCGGAGATGGATTGTTCCAGCGAGCGGAACAAATCCTTGTAATCGACGATGTATCCGTACTCCTTGTCATCGCCGTCAAGCCGATTCACCCGGCAGATTGCCTGAAACAGGCCGTGGTCCTGCATTTTCTTGTCGATGTAGAGGTAGGTCGCGGGCGGGGCGTCGAAGCCGGTGAGCAGCTTGTCGACCACGATCAGCAGCTTCATCCGCCCCGGTTCTTCGATGAACCGCTTCTTGACTTCCTTTTCGAATCGCTCGACCTTGTGTATTGCGGTGTCTTCGCTTTCTCCGAAATGTTCCGCGAGCATCTTCCGGTAGATGTCGTACTTGCGCAGTTTTTCGGTGAGACCTTCGCCGGTTTCCTCGCCCTTGATACTCGACGCGGATGGTTGATACGAAGTGACGATGGCGCACTTCCCGGCGAGGGCCGTGTCGTCGAACATTTCATACAGGCGGCAGGCCGAGTGGATGCTGTCGGAGATGAGCAGGGCGTTGCCGTGCCCGCTCTTGAGGCGGTCGCGGGTTTCCATGTCGAGAACGATGTCGGCGACGATTTTGCGCAGCCGGTCCCGGGCACTCATGACGGCGCGCATGGTTCCCCAGCGTCGCCTGAGTTGGGCCTTGGCGAGATCGGTCAGGTTTGCGGTCCTGGCCTCGAACCACTGGTCGATTCTGGCCGGTGACGTCAGTTCCTGATCGATGTCCCGCGCTTCGTAGCGCAGGTCGAGCACGACCTTGTCGCTGACCGCCTCGTCGTACTTGTAGGTGTGGATGTAGGGGCCGAAGATTTCGATGCTGCGCGCCTTGTCGGCCTTGAGCAGCGGAGTGCCGGTAAAGCCGATCAGCGTTGCCTCGGGCAACAGGGTCTTCATGGCCTGATGCAGCTTGCCGGATTGGGTGCGGTGGCATTCGTCGACGAAGACGAAGATTTCGCCTTTGGCTTGAAAATCCGCCGGGAGGTTTTGTCTGATTTCCTTGATGTAGTCGTCGATCTCGGTGGCGCTCGCCTCGTCCCTTGCGCCAAACTTGTGAATCAGGGACGCCATCAGCCACTGTTCCGCGGACTGGAGCACCGTGACGAGGTCGGCGCCGCTTTTCGTGCGGTGGATATCCTCATCGACTCCCTTGAACACCGTCTCGATTTGCTCGTCGAGTTCCTTGCGGTCGGTGACGATCAAGACCCGCCCATGGGTCACGTTCTCCCAAATCCACTTGGCGAGCCAGACCATCAGCAGACTCTTGCCGCTACCCTGGGTATGCCAGACGATGCCGCCTTCCCGGTTTGCCACATGGCTCTGGGCGGCCTTCGCGCCGAAGTATTGATTGTGGCGGCAGGTTTTCTTGACGCCGGCATCGAACGCCATGAAGTCGTGAACGATTTCGAGCAGCCGCTCCTTGCGGCAAAGCTGGCCGAGCGCCCGCAGCAACTTGCTGTCTCCGGCTTCCGGATGCGCCCCGGTTTCCTTCCACCGCAGCCAGTACTTCTCGGGAGTTTCAATAACGGCGTAGCGCAATCCTTCGGTTTCGTTGCCCGCCATGACGAGCTGGACGGCGGTGAAAAACGACCTGATAAACTCAGGCTTCTGGTTGTCGAGGTTCTGGCGAATGCCTTGGGACAGGGAAACGGTGGAGCGTTTGAGTTCGAGCACGCCAAGGGCGATGCCGTTGACGTAGAGAACGATGTCGGGACGTTTGGCATGCACGCCAGCGACGGCAACTTCTTCGGCGATGGCGAAATCGTTGTTCCGCGGGTTTTTCCAGTCGATCAGCCAGATCGTTTCCCTGTGCTCGCCGGGGGCCGGCTGCACCTTTACGCCGTATCGAAGCAGGCCGTAGACCTCGCGGTTGGCGTCGAAGAGGTTTCGGACGCCGCCGACCGCGGCGGTCCGGCACAGCTTTTCAATGGTTCTGGAGATGATTTTCTCGCCATGGCCTTGCAGGCGCAGCCATTGGGCGAGGAACTCCTGCTCCACGCAGGAGTTGCCGGCACGGTCCGACCAGTCGCCGAGGTAGTGGTAGCCGAGCGCTTCCCGGAAGAACTTCAGAACGCGCCGCTGGGTCATTGCTTCGCGCTCGCCGACTTTGCTCATGGTTTGTTCTTGTTTGCCGCGGGATGCTGAAGAGAATGTTGCCGCTACCGGATATTGGACCGGCTACGAATTGCCGTTGCCTGGCCGCCGCGGCGTTTTCGCTGGATTCAAACGTTTCCCGGGCTCCGGCGCGTCCGGGCCTTCGCAGACCACGCGGCCGTCGCGCCAGAACACGGCGTACTGGCCGAGCCGGCGCTTCCGTTCGAGCGCTTCAGCCACGGACTGGCGCAGGGAATCGAGTCCCCGCCGTGTGAATTCGTCAAGTTCGGCCATCGATTCCGATCCTTTCCAGCATTCGCAGAATATCGGGTTCAGCCACTTTGCGGCTGGTCCCCTGCTGCGTGAAAACGGGTAACGGTTCGCTGTCGGCGTTCAGATAGCAAACCGTACGGTCGGCGAGCAGAACGTACTCGCCGAGAAAATTCTCCAGGCTGCGGTAAAACCGTCTTTCCACGGTTTTCCGCGGGATGCTGTGCCCGCCGTGCGATACGCGTTCGGCAACCCGGCTCATCGCCATTTCGACGCTTGGCAGCGCCAAGTATAGCAACTCGACCCGCCAGCCTTGCGATTTCAGGCGTTTGATCAGTTTGCGGTAGCCCAGGCCCGACAGGGTGGACTCGAAGCCGAAGTCGCGCCTTGCCGCAATGTTCAGCGCGATTTCTTCCAGAAACACCCGGCTCGCCGCAATTGCCTTGCCTTTCGGCGCCAGCGGCGCGAGACCGGCGGCGATGAGATCCGCGTTGACGAAAACCCGACAGTTCGCGACCCGGGGCAGGTAGTTCAGCGCGAACGTCGTCTTGCCTGCCCCGTTTGGCCCGGCGATGATCCAGCAAACCGGGGAACTTTGCTGATTCATACCAGCCTGATCCGCCCGGTAAGAAGCTGCTGCATCATGGCCTGCTTGATGGCGCGGATCTTCTCGCGGTGCTGCTCCAAGGCGGTTATTTCGGAGTCCATGTCAGAGAGTACGGCGGCAATGGCAGTTTGTTCCTCAGGCGAGGGGAGTAGGAAGTCGAACTCACGCATCACTCCCCAGTCCGCACGGGGCATGTGCGTTCCGTAGGAGACGTTCGCAGCTTCAATGAATGCTTCGCTTTGAATAAGTCCGAATAGAAAGCCCGAGACCATTTTCCCGGGACGTGGCACCAAAGGCCAGATTTCCGTAGTGCAAATACCGTCACAGTCAGTCAAACAGTACTTGCGGAGATACGGTCGCAGGCGTCCAAACAAGACGTCTCCAGAGGAGAACTTGTATTTTGAAGATACCGCATCCTGAGAAGTTATCGTTCGCAGTAATTGCCCTTCGCCGGAGGCTATATGCTCAAGTTCTACACAGATTGTGCCAGGATCGACATGGCAAGGAAGTACCTTCTCGTTACGAATCGATACCACTTCGCCAAATAGCTTTGGTTCCCATTCTTTTGTGAATCCAGGCAAACGAGTCTCGCCCGTCAGTAGTTGCTGCATGGCAGCCTGCTTGATGGCTCGTTTCTTGGCAATCAGCGCGTCCAGCGATTCAAGCAAGCTGTCCACATCGGACAGCGCCTCGGCGATTGCGCGTTGTTCGCGCTTTTCTTGAGGGATTGGAATTGTGAACTGCCGGATTCTGCCAAGTGCGAGCTTTGGTTGGGCGCCTACGGTTCGAATAGAATCGATTATTTTTTGAATAAAAGTTGAGTTTAGGGCGTACAACAAAAAATCTCTTGAACAAGTTATCTCAGTAATTCGGTTTGCGTTTTCGGTAAGGTTTGCCCCGTCGAGTTCGACAGGTATTCGTCCGACAATACCTATTGTTCCTGCGACAGAAATGAATATGTCATCTCTGAATATCCGGTATTGGCGTATTGTTGGGAACACGCTCTCGGGAACAAACAAAATATCTGAAAGAGACACGGTTCCAGAACCCATATCGGTTACTCGGATGTAGGGATAAGGCGTTGGGTTTTTTACAAGTGAACTGCCAAGCGGAAGTCGTTTACCATTCGTTACACTCGCGATTTCCTCAATTCTTTTAACTTCCCAATCCTCGGGAATCACTCCCACTTCGGATTGCTTGTATCCAGCAGGAACATCGTCTGTTCGCTTGACAAACTCTGCTTTAAATTCATCTATGCGGGTAGCAAATTCACCCATTATTGCCGCCATCCCTTGCTTCGAGTTCCCGCCGGACGTTTTCGATCTGCGTCACCAGTTCCTGTTTTGAGGGAAGGTAAAGCTGGTATCTGGATGCGTAGATATTCGAGTCTTCGGGCAGGGTGAGCTCGACCACGGCGTCGCTCTTGTCATCGCAAAGCAGAATGCCGATGGTTGGCAGTTCCTCGTCGGTTTTTACGTGGCGGTCGAAGTAATTCACGTACATCTGCATCTGCCCGAGGTCCTGGTGGGACAGCTCGCCGAGTTTGAGATCAATCAGCACATAGCATTGCAGCAGGCGGTTGTAGAAAACGAGG